>JAFRYW010000130.1 GCA_017442845.1 Ruminococcus sp. | reverse complement strand
GTGCCGACTATTTCCAGAACAGGCGTGTCGGGTATCACCTCGGTCATGTTTTTTCTCATGCCCTTTACAAAGCCCGTTATCTCGTCAACATTCTCGCCCCTAAGTCTCATAGCTGTGAGAAGCGCCGAGATCTGTGCATTTGTGGCTCTGTCGTTCATTATGATGTCAACTGCCTCAAAGCTCTCCTGCTCTGTAAGGTGCTCGCCCTTGTCAACTACCTTTCTGATGTATTTTATCAGCTCTGTCCTTTCTCCGTCGGGGATCGAAGGAAGGCTCGCCTTTGTGGTCTTGACCTCGCAGATGTTTGAGAGGAAGTTGTCGATTATCTTCATACCTACATCTGTAAGTATGCTCTCGGGGTGGAACTGCACGCCGTAGGTCTTGTGCTCTCTGTGTCTTATCGCCATTATCTGTGCACTGTCGTCCGTTGCGATGACCGACAGGCATGGCGGAAGTGTAAGGCTGTCTGCGACAAGTGAGTGATAGCGTGCCGCCTTTATGCTTGCGGAAAGCCCAGAAAACAGCGGGTTCGATGTGTTTATGCTTATATCCGTCTGCTTGCCGTGAAGCTGCTCCTTAGCGTGTATTATCTTGCCGCCGAAGGCCTCTGCGATAGCTTGATGCCCAAGGCATACGCCAAGTATCGGTATCTCGCCGCTGAAGCGCTTTATAAGCTCCTCGCATATCCCTGCTTCGGCAGGTCTGCCGGGGCCGGGGGATATTATTATCCCCTCGGGGGCAAGTGCGGCTATCTCGTCAAGCGTTATCTCATCATTTCTTCTAACCTCGATATTCGGGTAAAGCACGCCTATAGCCTGGTAAAGGTTGTAGGTAAAGCTGTCGTAGTTGTCTATCATTAGTATCATTATTAGTCAGTCCTTTCGGGGTGTTTTTGCTTAAGTGTTTGGTGCATCTGTTCTCCTGCCCTTGCCGGCTTAGGCGGGAAAGCTTATTATTTTACAAATTTGTCTAGGAAGGAAACGTCAGTAAAGTAGTCGATACCTATCGCCGCCCTTACCTCTGCTACTGTCTTGTTTGAAAGCTCTACGGCTCTCTCTGTGCCCTTTTTGAGAATGTCGAGCAGGTATTGCTTGTCGCCCTCATACTGTGCTCGTCTTTCTCTAATGGGCTTTAATGTTTCCTGCATTACGCTGTTTAAGAGCTTCTTGCACTTCATGTCGCCAAGCCCGCCTCTGCGGTAATGCTCCTTCATTTCTTCAAGCGTCTTGTAGTCGGGGGCATATTCCTGTATCATCTCATCTGTGCAGAAAGCATCGAGGTAGATGAATACCGGGTTGCCCTCCGTGTGCCCGGGGTCGGAAACGTTGATGTGGGTCGGGTCTGTGAACATACTCATTACCTTTTCCTTAAGCGTCTTTTCATCGTCCTTAAGGTAAATGCAGTTGCCGAGAGATTTTGACATCTTTGCATTTCCGTCAATGCCTACGAGCCTGTTGCAGCTTGAATTGTCGGGCAGTACAGCCTCGGGCTCAACGAGTATATCGCACTTGTATATCCTGTTGAATGCGGAAACTATCTCCCTTGCCTGCTCTAGCATCGGAAGCTGATCCTCGCCGACGGGAACGTATTTTGCCTTGAAGGCTGTAATGTCAGCTGCCTGCGAGATAGGGTAGGTCATAAACCCTACGGGTATCGAGCGCTCAAAGCCCCTCATTTTGATCTCGTTTTTGATCGTGGGGTTTCGCTCAAGCCTTGACATAGTAACAAGGTTTGAGTAGTACATCGGCAGCTCATAAAGTGCGGGGATGTGTGACTGCACGAATATGTTGCACTTTTCGGGGTCAAGCCCTGCCGCCAGATAGTCAAGGGTTATGCCTAAAATGCTCTCCCTGATCTTTTCGGGGTTCTCGGCGTTGTCTGTCAGCGCCTGAAGGTCTGCTATCATTATAAAGGGAAGGTATTTGCCCGTGTTCTGCATCTCCACCCTTTTTCTGAGCGACCCTACATAGTGCCCCAAGTGAAGCGACCCTGTCGGTCTGTCTCCCGTTAAGATTATGTCCTTCTCATTTGCCATTTTCGTTTCCTCCGTATATTAAAGTTTGTTTGCTTCCTTAATAGCATTTATCACGGCAGTCGCCTTGTTGACCGATTCCTCATACTCCTTTTCGGGGTCTGAGTCGGCCACAACGCCGCCGCCTGCCTGAACGTAAGCCTTGCCGTTTTTGAAAAGCACCGTTCTTATCGCTATGCAGGTGTCTATCGACCCGTCAAATGCAAGGTAGCCGACTGTTCCGCCGTAAAGCCCACGCTTTGTGGTCTCAAGCTCGTCGATGATCTCCATAGCTCTGACCTTCGGCGCACCCGAAAGCGTTCCCGCAGGCAGCAGCGCCATTAGCGCATCGATAGGCCTTTTGTCTTCTGCAAGCTCGCCCTTTACTGTGGATACAAGGTGCATCACCTTTGAGTAGCGCTCGACACTCATGTATTCATCTACCCTTACGCTGCCGAAACGGCTGACCTTGCCTACATCGTTTCGCCCAAGGTCAACGAGCATTGTGTGCTCGGCACGCTCCTTCGGGTCGTTTAAAAGTGTCAGCTCATTTGCCTTGTCCTCTTCATTTGTGAGGCCTCGCTTTATCGTACCTGCTATCGGCTTGTTTACTATCACGCCGTCATTTACCGAAACGAGCATCTCGGGAGATGCCCCCGCTATCGCATAATCGTCGTGGTCAAAGTAGTAAAGGTAAGGGGAGGGGTTTGTCGTCCTGAGCATTCTGTAAACATCAAAGCTCTCGGGCGGGTCCTCGACCTCAAAGCGCTGTGAGGGAACTACCTGGAATATGTCGCCCTCTCTGATGTATTCCTTTGCCCTTTTGACGTTTTCAAGGTACTGCTCCTTAGTAATGTTCGAGGTGATCTTAAGCTCGCTCGGGCGGCTCTTTTTGTCCTTGATAGCGGGCGTGTAGCTTCTTAGTATCTCTGCTATCTCCTCAGCACGCCTCTCACACTTTTCATACTGCTCATCTATGCTGCCCCCGGCGCTTATGTTTAGTATGATCACCGCCGTGTTTGAAAGGTGGTCATATGCCACAAGTTCGTCAAAAAGGTGAAGGTTTATATCTGCCATATTAAGGTCATCCTTTGGTGGAGAGGTGAGCGTTTTCTCAAAATACCTTATGCAGTCGTATGCAAAGTAACCTATCAGCCCGCCCGTAAGCTTCGGGTAGCCGTTTATCTTAGGTGAGCGGTGCTCATCAATAATGCTTTGTAAAAAATCCCTTGGGTCAGTTATCTCGCCCTCATACTGTGTGCCGTCAGAGCATTTTATCATAGCGTTTTTGCCGTTTATGATTATTTCTTCCTTCGGGTCTATCCCTACATATGAGTAGCGCCCCCACTGGTCCTTGTTGTCAACGCTTTCGAGGATAAAGCAGTTTTTATACCTTTCGTGCAGGCAGTTAAAAAGCCTTATCGGGGTGAATTGGTCTACGAGAAGCTCGTAGAATACGGGAATGGTCTTGTAGCTTTTTGCTAAGTCTTTTACTGTTTTGATATCGGGAAATAACATAGATCTCGACCCCTTTCAAATAATTTTTTGCAATAAAAAAAGCCCTAACGCCAATAGCCTTAGCTATGGGACGATAGAACCGTGGTGCCACCCAAATTCCGACACCTTTTAAGTGCCGCTCAACCGAGTACATTGCTTATATGATAAGCCTATTACCCTCTCACACTAACGTAGGAACACACGGCGAGTGATACTCGTAAGCTAACTTTCACACCGCTCCTCACAAATCCATTCACACTTGCCCCTATGTATCGGCATCACACCGCCGCCGACTCTCTGAAACACTCATGCAAGGCTACTTACTTTTGCTCACAGGATTTAGAAACTATTAAGTTTTCTATATTATATTCCAAAAATCCCGGTTTGTCAATAGATTTGTGTATTAACTTTTTGTGAACATATCAAAAATTGCAAAATATCCCATTTTTTGTATTGATTTTTTGGAAAAATAAGTGTATAATAAATATAAGTGAACATTAAGGCAATACCGCACAAAGATTGTACGTAAGATACGCTGTCAGAATTTTCGTCAGATTGTACAGAAATCTCGCAGACATACTGCCGTATATCAAGAGATTTATGTGCAAGATGACGGAAATTCTGCAAGTAGATTGCGTACAAAGCCCTCAGGCGGTCTTTGTGCGGTATTGCCTTAAAAATATCAGGGAGTGTTATAATGAAGATATCACCGAATAAACGGTATAATACTGTCGCCTTCTATGCGGCGATAGTCATAGCTGTCAATGTCGTGCTCGTAGCGGCGCTGCTCAAGGCAGATACGATAATGGGCTTCCTTGACAAGTGTGTGGCTGTTATGAGCCCTATCACCTGGGGAATAGTTATCGCCTTTTTGATGAACCCTATAATGGTGAGGTGTGAGAAGCTCTTAAATAAATTTGTCTTTAAAAAGACGCCCCGCCCAAAGGCCTCGAGGGCTATCTCGGTAATTGCGGCCTGCCTTGTCTTTGCAGGCATAATCGTCGGCTTGGTGGCAGTTGTCGTGCCTGAGCTTTTAAAGAGCATCAGCGATATAATAGATAACTTCTCAAGCTACGCCGATACTGCGCAGGACTGGGTTATGAAGCTGTTTAAAAACAACAAGCAGATAGAAAAGGCACTTACAGATACTATCAACCGTTTTACTAAGGACTTTGGTACTACACTTAATGAGCTTCGCCCATTTATCAACGATGTTTTGTCGGGCGCTTGGGATTTTATCAACGTTTTGAAGGATTTCGTGCTCGGCTTTATAGTTTCTATCTACCTGCTCTTTAGTAAGGAAACGCTGTTTGCACAGGCTAAGAAGATCCTTATATCTGTCTGCAAGAGAAGCACCTATACAAGGCTCATAAGGCTTTTCAGAAAGACAAACAGTATATTCTCGGGCTTTATCGGCGGTAAGATAATCGACTCGTTCATCATCGGTGTTCTTTGCTATATTGGGCTGACTATAATGAATATGGATTACTCGCTTATGATAAGCGTTATCATTGGTGTTACAAATATCATACCCTTCTTCGGCCCATTTATCGGTGCTATACCCTCGGGTCTTTTCATACTCTTGGTTCAGCCTAATAAGTTTATAGCACTTCTTATTTTCATCTTTGCTCTTCAGCAGTTTGACGGTAATGTGCTAGGCCCCAAGATCCTCGGCAACTCGACAGGTCTTCCGGGCTTCTGGGTGCTTGTAGCGCTCTTTGTCGGC
>JAFRYW010000129.1 GCA_017442845.1 Ruminococcus sp. | reverse complement strand
CGGGCTCGTTCGGGTATTTATTCAGCTGCTCCCTGAGATATTTAGCCGAAGCTTCATGATCTCCCTGAGCCTCAAAAACGTTTACCTGCTTTAGTATCTTGCCGACTTCCTCCTCCTTGCGTGCTATATCCACCCCCAGCAAATGGTCTGTCGTCACATCAAAGAAATTCGCAAGTGCAGGCAGCTGAGAAATATCGGGGGCTGTTCTGTCTGTCTCCCACTGGCTTACCGCCCGTGAGGTTATGCCGAGAGCGTCGGCAAGCTGCTCCTGTGTAATGTCCTGCTCTTGTCTTAGCTGTTTTATAGTTGCTCCAATTGTCATTATTATCACTCCTTGTCAAGTTCAAAAGCGCCTTTGTTGATATTATTATAACTGATTTTTCGGCAGTTGACAAGGAAGTATTTGCAGAGTTTAAGTATAGCGCTGCTTTGATTTGAATAATTTGTGAAATCGCCGCTATGCTATTGACAAGGGGGGAAAAGTGTGTTATAATCTGAAATTGAAAATTACTCTCAAATTGAAGGCGGTGAAAAGGGTGGCTAAGTATAATACGCTGCAAAAGGAGGAGCTAAAATGCTTTCTTGCAAGGCATAGGTCCGAGGGCTTTACCGTTAAGCAGATAGCGGATAAGATGAAGGCCGACCCCGAGGTCACTAAGGCGCCGGGTGAGAGCACGGTCTATAGGCTTGTAAAGGAGCTTGTTGAGAGCGGCGAGGTCAAGCGCACAGTCAAGGGCAATTCGAGAAATTTCGTTTATCAGCTCACCGAGGGCGAGGGCTGCCACCACCACCTGCATATGAAATGCGTCACCTGCGGCAAGCTTTACCATATGAACGATAAGGAGAGCCGTGAGATCGTCGAGCGCATTTTCAGAGAGGATAATTTCGAGCTTGACAGCAGCGCCGTGCTGCCCGGCAAGTGTAAGGACTGTAAGAAATAAAGAAAAATATGAAGGGATACGGCATTATGATAAAAAGAATTACAGCAGCGCTGATCGGCGCTGTGATGATATTTACCCTTGCTGCCTGCGGCAGCTCGGGCGGCAAGAAGGACGGGAGGGTGAGCATAGTTTGCACCATCTTCCCTGCATATGACTGGGTGAAAAACATCACCGAGGGCGCCAATGGGGCAGAGATAACCTACCTGCTGGATAACGGTGCAGACCTGCACTCCTACCAGCCCACGGCGGAGGATATACTTACTATTTCCGACTGCGACCTGTTCATCTATGCGGGCGGCGAGTCGGATAAGTGGGTCGCAGACGCCCTTGAGAACAAGCGCAATAAGGATATGAAGGTCATAAATATGCTTGAGACCGTGGGCGACAACGCTAAGGAGGAGGAAGTAAAAGAGGGTATGCAGGCAGAGGCCGAGGAGCATGAGGAGCACGAGGCAGGCGAGGAAGAGAAGGAATATGACGAGCACACCTGGCTCTCGGTAAGAAACGCAAGGAAAGTATGCCAAGCTATCTGTGACGACCTGTGTGAGATCGACAAGACAAATAAGGAAAGCTATCAAAAAAACCTTGATGCCTATTTAAAGCAGCTCGATCTGCTCGATGATGACTTTAAAAAGCTTGCCGATGAGGCAAGGCAGAAAACGCTTATTTTCTGCGACCGCTTCCCGTTCAGATATTTTACCGACGATTACGGCTTTGACTACTATGCGGCATTCGTCGGCTGCTCTGCCGAGACTGAGGCGAGCTTTGAGACGATAGCTTTTTTGGCAAAAAAGGTAGATGAGCTCGGTGCGGGCACGGTCTTTGTTATAGAGAACTCAGACGGCGAGCTTGCCCGCTCGGTAATAGACAATACCAAGGCAAAAAATGCAAAGACGGCTACGCTCTACTCTCTCCAGTCGGTGACAAAGGAGCAGCTTGACAGCGAGCACACCTATATAACACTTATGAGACAAGATCTTGAAACGCTGAGGGCGGCGCTCTGCTGACGCACCCTCGGCCTTGGAGGAATGACGATGAATGAGCAGATAATCTGCCGTGAGGCAGAGCTGGGGTATGAAAATACTACCGTTGCGAGCGGTATAGATTTTACCGTTTGCGAGGGGGATTATCTTTGTATCTTAGGCGAGAACGGCTCGGGCAAGAGCACGCTTATAAAGACGATCTTAGGCTTAAAGCCCGTGAGCTCGGGCTCTATCGAGTGGAAGGGGCTCTCTCCCAAGGAGATAGGCTACCTGCCGCAGCAGACGCTCGTTCAGCGTGATTTCCCCGCATCGGTCAGTGAGATAGTGCTCTCGGGCTGCCTTTCAAAGGCGGGAATGAGGCCCTTTTACAGCAGCGAGCTTAGACAGCTCGCAAGGGATAATATGGAGCGGCTTGGTATAGCAGACCTCTCGAAGCGCTGCTACCGTGAGCTTTCGGGCGGGCAGCAGCAGAGGGTGCTGCTTGCAAGGGCGCTTTGTGCGACAAGCAGGGTGCTGCTTTTAGATGAGCCCGTAACGGGGCTTGACCCAAAGGCACAGAACGACCTTTATGAGCTTATCATGGAGCTCAACAAGAGCGGCATAACCGTTATAATGGTATCGCACGATGTTAATGCAGCGGTGAGGTATGCAAGCCACATACTGCATATCGGCAGCCGGCGCCAGCTTTTCTTCGGCACCAAGGAGGATTACCTTGAGAGCCGTATCGGGCAAAGCTTTCTAATAACCGAAAACGGCGGCGAGGGCGAGCAAGCCACTGCCCCAAAAAAGGAAGAGTCAGATGCTAAGGCGATACTCGCCCCCGCAGTAACGGTGGCGACAGCAGCGGCGGCAAGTGCTCTTATCACAGGGATAATAAAACTCGGGAGGAAAAGAAAATGAGCGAGATAATCGATAAGCTTTCACTTTATTTTTCCTACCCGTTTGTAAGGTATGCACTGATAGTGGGGCTGCTGATAGCGCTTTGCTCCTCGCTTTTGGGGGTAACGCTCGTGCTCAAGCGCTTCTCGTTTATCGGCGACGGGCTCTCTCACGTGGCGTTCGGCGCTATGAGCTTAGCAGCGGTGCTGCCTGTTATTATCAAGGAGATAGCAGCGGGCATTTCCGCCTCCGGTGAGGTGCCGGAGGGGGTTAGGGGCTTTGCCGATGCGCTCTCAAAGGCAAACAATAACTACATCGTGCTGCCGATAACGCTGCTTGCGGCGATACTGCTGCTGCGCCCCGGCAAAAATGCCAAGATCAAGGGCGATGCGGCGGTGGCGATGATCTCGGTAGGCTCGCTTGCGATAGGCTATATGCTTATGAACCGCTTCCCGACCTCGTCAAACATCTCGGGCGATGTCTGCTCGACACTCTTCGGCTCTACCTCGATACTCACCCTTAAGGAGGACGATGTTCGCCTCTGCCTTATCCTTGCGATAGCAGTTATGCTGATATTCATTCTCTTTTACAACAAGATCTTCGCAGTTACCTTTGATGAGAGCTTTTCAAAGGCAACGGGCATAAAGGCTGACGGATATAATCTGCTTATCGCAGTTGTTACGGCGCTGATAATAGTGCTTGCTATGAACCTTGTGGGCTCGCTTCTGATCTCGGCGCTTATCATTTTCCCGTCGCTTTCGGCTATGAGGGTGTTCAAGAGCTTTCGCTCGGTTATAATCTGCTCGGCGGTCATATCCGTCATCTGTGCAGGCTTTGGAATTATCGCATCTATCCTGCTCTCGACCCCCGTAGGCTCAACGATAGTAACGGCTGATATAATAGTTTTCTTCATCTTCTGCATTATCGGAAAGATAACAAAGAGAGCATAGATCTTTAAGGAGACACTTATGAAAAAAAGATATATTTTACCATTTGCTTTAGCACTTTCCCTCCTCACCGCCTGCGGTGACACATCTAAGGTAGACAGCCTTATCGCCGACAGCGAAAAGGCGGCGACCTCCGCCCCCGATATCTTGGATGAGAGCGGCGATGCTGCGGCGATAGCTGAGAGCTACTGGTCTGACAAGCAGTCATCACCCGTGCCCGATCAGGTAGATCTTAACGCTATCGACAAGTCAAACGGCGATATAGATGTTGACCTGACGATACTTGATTCAAATATCGTCTATGCACAGGTGTTCGATATGCTAAATAACCCCGATAACTACCTCGGGCAGACTGTAAAGGCGCACGGCACCTTTGCCTACACGACCGACCCCGCAACGGGCGGGGAGTATTATGCGGTGTTTATCGCCGACGCCTCGGCCTGCTGCCAGCAGGGGCTTGAATTTGTCTGGGAGGGCGACCACACCTACCCCGACGACTACCCCGAGATAGGGCAGGAGATAACCGTTATCGGCAAGTTCAACACCTACAAGGAGGGCAGCTACGAATACTGCCAGCTCAAGGACGCAGAGCTTCAAATAGCATAAAATACACCCCGCACGCTTACAAAAAGCTGCGGGGT
>JAFRYW010000128.1 GCA_017442845.1 Ruminococcus sp. | reverse complement strand
GCCCCCCGCACCCCCTTCGCAGGTGCACCCTTTACAATACTACGCTAAATTCCAATTTATCTTACCTATTCCCCCTCTACTCCTTCTTCTCGCCGAACAGCTTGTTAGGGTCGGCGGCGAGGACCTGGGCGAGCTTCATAAAGGTGATAACATCGGGTATCCTCTTGCCGCTCTCCCAGCGGGAGATCGTCTGAACGGTGACATTCATTTTTTCGGCGAGCTCGTCTCTTGTCATTCCCCGCTCCTCACGGAATTTGCTTATTCTTTTGCCTATTGCCGCCTCGCCGGCATATTCGCTCTCTATCATCTCATCGGTTATGCTCGATACAGGGTAGCGCAGGTTTTCAAGCGCCTCCTTTATCATAGCCGTCTTTATCGGCTTTACCAAAAATGCACTTGCATAGGTCTTGTAGCTGTCGAGCGCATACTCTGCAAAGCCTGTGATGTAGATGATATTGGTGCGGGGCTTAAGCCCCAGCATTTTCTTTGCAAGCTCGATACCGTTTGCTCTTGGCAGCATTATGTCTATTATCACAACGTCAAAAAGCTCCCTCTCAAAGAGCTTCATTATTTTCCCCGGGTCGCTTATACCCGTACACTCCGCCGTGGGGCAGAGCTTTTTTATCTCGTAAAGCAGATCGTCAACTATATATCTGTGATCGTCTGCTATCAGTATCTTCATATTTTTGCACCCGCTTTCCTTGGCAAACATACAGTCGCCCTGGCACCGCCCTCGGTGATAACTACATCAAGGCTTCCGCCGCACTGCATCTCAAGCCGTTTTCTTGTATTCTCAAGGCCTATTCCGTTATGCCCGGGGCTGTCGGGGCTGTCAGAGCTGTCCGGGCTGCTGCTGCCCGGGGCACCGCCGCTGTCAGCTATAAGAATATAAATATTTTCACCCTGCTCATAGCTTTTTATCGTGATCGTTCCCGCACCGCTGCCGATACCGTGCTCGACGGCGTTTTCAACTATCGGCTCAAGTGACAGCGGAGGTATCAGAAAATCCATCACATCAAGCTCGTAGTTTATTGCAAGCCTGTTTTCATAGTCGATCATCACTAGCGACAGGTAGATCTTCACATTCTCGACCTCGTCCTTGAACGGGATCAGGTCGGCGCTTTTTAGCGCACCGATATGTGCCTTAAGATAATCCGAAAAGCAGTCGATACACTCTACCGCAAGCTCACTGTCACGCCTTGCGAGCGAGCGTATTATGCTTAAGGAATTATATATAAAATGCGGCTGTATCTGGTTTCTGAGGGTAAGCAGCTCGTTTTTCGCAGCCTCGACCTTGCTTTGCATAAGGCTGTCCTTAATCTCCTGCCTGTAGATATGCGTCAGGTAGATGTAGTATTCAAGTATGCAAAGCGCCGTTACCGCATTTACGCAGCCTATGATTATATTAAAATATTCAAGCACCGCCACCGTGACCGACTGGATGCATATAACAAGTATCACCGCACCGTGCCTTCTGCCGCTGTGCTTGAAAAAGTAAAAGGAAAAGACCGCCAGCAGCACCAGATAGATCATCTGCGTGATATATACGGGTATATTATGCCCGTCAGATTCCCAGGTATTTTGCGGGGTTATATAAAAGGCATACTTTATACCGAAAAATGCGGTGCTGAAATAAACGCCGTTTATCACCGCAGGCAGTGCACATATCGGGCGGTGCCGCTTGTCCGGGATAAGCAGGAACACCTCCGTCATAATTATAACAGGGCGAAGGATATAGATAAGCGCCGAGCAGTAGGTGCGAAGCATTACAACATCTGCAAGCTCTTCCACGCTCCCCTGCCGGATACTTAGCCACACCTCAAAGGTGTCGAGCACTGTTACAAACAGCATCAGCCCCGCCCCGACCCTGAAAAGCCCCGCAGCGGGTATATCCTCGTTCCTGTTCACCGCCATTACAGCGATAAGCGCCGATATGATCGTAAGCGCTATAAAGTTTTCAGCGCAATAGGAGCTTAAAAACTCTATCACACCCTCACCCCCCTGCCTAAGCTATGATTATATTTTAACACGATCGTTAAAAAAAATCAACTCTCTTAAAACGGCCGCCAAATGTGTCTTCAGTGTGCAGACCTGCCACAAACAAAAAGTAACTATGCACAATTTTTGAGCCTGCAATTGTACGAAATATATAATTTTTTGAAAAGAAATCAAAAGGCGATAGACATATCACGGTAAAATGTGCTATAATATAAGTGTATCGATCTATTGAAGAAAGGAGAAATCATAATGACTATAAATAAGACCGAGACAGGTGCTAAGATAATATTTGAAATAGAGGGCAGAGTTGATACCACTACCTCCTCAGAGCTTCAGTCTATACTGGTACCCGAGGTATCAAACACAGATGATATGGTGCTTGACTGTGCAAAGCTTATCTACATATCCTCCGCAGGGCTAAGAGTGCTGCTTACAGTTCATAAGGCTATGAACAAGAAGGGCGGCAAATTCAGCCTGACAAACGTAAATGAGGATATATTGGAGATATTTGAGATTACAGGCTTTTCCAATATCCTAAATATCAACTGACTATATTTTTGAGGTGATTGTCAATGAAATCTGCTGTGCTTATGATCAGCGGCGGCGGTCAAGGGATCATAAACTCTATGTTTGAGGATAAGATCCGAATAATACTGAAGGAAGCCGACAAAATGGCAAAGGCCAACGAGCTTACGCCAAAGCAGGAAATGCATTTAAGGCTGCTTACCGAGGAAACGCTTTGTATGCTTCCGGAAATAATGCAGTATGGCTCGGGCACATTCTGGATAGAGAACTACTACCACAAATTCGAGATACACGTGCGTGTAAAGCCCACCGATGTAATAAAAGCAGAGAGGCGGGGCGGAAACAACACAAGCCTTGAAAAGAAGGGCATACTGAGAAGGATCTGCAACGCATTCGACAACATAGTAAACGAAACGCAGAAGCAGGAGCAGTCAAAGACCAAAAGGGCGATGATGAACTGGTCGCTTATGATCTACATAGAGAACCTTAAGCGCAGCGGCAAGAGCCGTCACCTTGACGAGTGGGACGAGCTTGAGAAATCTATCATCGCAAACCTTGCAGACAACGTAACTATCTCCACTGTCGAGGACGACATCGAGATAGTTGTTGAAAAAATGCTTGACCAATAATAATACATAGCACCAAACCCCGCTAAGAGCAGCGGGGTTTTTTAGGCTATGCCCTTTTTACAAAAGTGTTGCTGATACAATGCACAATTCACAATGCACAATGCTGGGTGAAGGTGGTGGGCTTCGCCCACGAATTATAAAGGCGGCTGCGAAGGGGTTCGGGGGCGACCGCAAAGCCCCCGAGATCGGGCGTGAGACTAGCTTTGACACTAACTTAGCTTTGGGCGTAAAACAAATATAAAAGCCTGTGATACGTGCAAAGATTTGTTGTAAATCCCTAAATTGGTTCTCACCCGGTTTTCGGGGGGCTTTGCCTGCCTTCGCAGTAGGCAAGTG
>JAFRYW010000127.1 GCA_017442845.1 Ruminococcus sp. | reverse complement strand
CTCTACAATACTGCGATAAATTCTCATTTTCCTAAGCAATAAGTACCCGGATCAACACTGTGCATTTGTTGCATATAAGATATGTTGAAAATGCGAATGGACAAACGGGGCAGGCTGTGTTAACATAGTATCAAAGCGGGGGAGTATTCAGAAAGCGTTAACAAAAGCGGGCGGAAAATGTGGTATACTATAGCAGTGCGGCAAAATCTTTGATAGCAGTGCGGCAAAATCTTTGATAGCAGTGCGGCAAAATCTTTGATAAAACACTTTACAAATAGCGCTGAAGGTGGTATAATATAATAATACAAAATTGTTTTGGAGAGATGTGAAATGGCTACAAGAGTAGGTATGGTCTCGCTCGGGTGCCCGAAAAATCAGGTAGATGCCGAGCATATGCTTTTTGACCTTAAGGCAGAGGGCTTTGAGCTTGTGCAGGACGCAGCGCTTGCCGATGTCGTGATAGTCAATACCTGCGGCTTTATAAGCGATGCAAAGCAGGAGGCAATAGATACGACTCTTGAATTTTTAGAGCTTAAAAAAGAGGGCAGGATCAAGGCCGTTATAATGACGGGCTGCCTTGCCGAAAGATATAAAGAGCAGATAATGCAGGAAATGCCCGAGCTTGACGGCGTTGTGGGCTTAGGGTCAAATGATAAGCTGGTCGAGATAATAAGGGATATTTTTGCTTACCATAAGCCTGTGGAAAGCTTCGGCAGCTGCGAGGCGCTTGCTATGGAGGGCAGCAGGGTGATCTCGACAGAGCCCTTCTATGCTTACCTCAAGATAGCCGAGGGCTGCTCGAATTACTGTACATACTGCGCTATACCGAATATCAGGGGCAAATACCGCTCACGAAAGATCGAGGATATTATCAGTGAGGCCGAGTGGCTCGCAGAGCACGGCGTTAAGGAGCTTGTCGTGATAGCACAGGACACTACACGCTACGGCGAGGATAACTACGGCAAGCCTATGCTGCCCGAGCTTTTGAGAAGGCTCGCAAAGATCGAGGGCTTCAGGTGGATAAGGACGCTTTACAGCTACCCCGAAAGGATAACAGATGAGCTTATCGAGACGGTGGCGAGTGAGCCGAAGCTTGTAAACTACTTCGACCTGCCGATACAGCACTGCAACAGCGAGGTGCTAAGGCGTATGAACCGCCATTGTAATAAGGAGCAGATAACGGCGCTGCTTGAGCGGCTAAGGGCGAGGATACCCGATGTTGTGCTGAGAACAACCGTTATAACAGGCTTCCCCGGGGAAACGCAGGGGCAGTTTGAGGAGCTGACGGACTTTATAAAGGCCTCACGCTTTGACAGGCTGGGCGCATTTGCATATTCCCCCGAGGAGGACACGCCTGCGGCTTCCTTTGAGGGGCAGATAGATGAGGATATAAAGCAAAAGCGCTTGGAGATAGTTTATAACGAGCAAGGCTTTATAATGGACGAAAAGAATGAAGCCCTTGTCGGCAAGACCCTTGAAACGGTCTGCGAGGGCTTTGACAGATACGCCGAGATGTATTTCGGGCGCACGTTTATGGACGCCCCCGAGATCGACGGAAAGCTGTTTTTCACAAGCGAAAGAAAGCTCGCAGTCGGCGAGTTTGTGAGTGTCAGGATAACCGACATTCTCGACTATGACCCGATAGGCGAAGCAATAAATTAAAAAAGGAAGCTAATACTATGAATTTACCGAACAAGCTAACTGTTTTAAGGGTGATACTGATACCCTTCTATGCGTTTTTCGTGCTTTTGTATATACCCAACCACTGGATCTGGGCGCTTATAGTCTTTGCGCTCGCCTCGATCACCGATATGCTCGACGGCAAGATAGCCAGGGCGCAGAACCTTGTCACGACCTTCGGCAAGTTCCTAGACCCGCTTGCTGACAAGCTGCTCGTCATGACGGCGCTTATCTGTCTTTGCTTTGAGAGGCTTATCGACCCTGTGGCGGTAATAATAATCCTTTCCCGTGAATTTATGGTAACGGGGCTCAGGCTCGTTGTAGCAAACGAGGGCGTCGTGGTCGCAGCGGGCATATGGGGCAAGCTAAAGACTGCTTTTACTATGATAGCGCTGATAGCTGTTATGGCCCTGCAGATATTCTTCCCCGACACAAAGGGCTCGCCCGACCTTAACTGGAGCTCGACGGTGTTCCTTGTTAACGAGGCGCTTATTTGGGTAAGCGTTATCCTCACCGTTATCTCGGGCGGCATTTACCTTAAGGGCTACTGGAAATACATTGATTCAAGCAAATGACATAATAGAGCGGAGGCTTTTAAAATGAGAATATACAACACACTTTCACATAAGGTAGAGGAATTTGTTCCCAACGTCCCCGGCAAGGTGTCGATGTACACCTGCGGGCCTACCGTATATCACTTTGCACATATCGGCAACCTGAGAAGCTATATCATGGAGGATATACTCGAAAAATATATGCGCTTTACGGGGCTTGATGTCAAGAGAGTTATGAACATAACCGATGTAGGGCACCTGACCTCTGACGGCGACACGGGCGAGGATAAAATGCTAAAGGGCGCTAAGCGTGAGCATAAGAGCGTT
>JAFRYW010000126.1 GCA_017442845.1 Ruminococcus sp. | reverse complement strand
ATGCTTTTTCTGTCACGGCTGACGTATGCCTTTAGTGAGATGAGCATCATTCCCGCATTTAGTATAATGTTGACAGCCCCCGCCAAAAAGAACTGCGGCAGCTCGCAAAAGGGCGTGTCTGTGACAGTGTCCTTAGTTACTGTGTGGATAATGCCCGTAACGCCGAAGCACCCAAGCTCAAACGGCGGGAGCTCGACTACTGAGACATTTGCACAGCTTATCAAAAGCGCATATATTGCCCACGGCAGCAGCGAAAAGCAGACCACCCAAATCGCCGTGCTTGCTGCCGCCCCCGCACGTGTGCTGCAAAGTGATGAGCATATGCAAGCCGAGGAGACGACAAATATTAGACAGATAAGCCCCTCAAGGCTGAGCGAGAGCCAGCTTAAAAATATATCGCACGAATACCCCTTTATAAGCGTGTAAAGCTCTGATATCGCAAGGGTCGAGAGCGAGCCTGCAAGATAGGGAAGGGCTGTCAGCCGCAGCAGCAGGGCGCCCTTTGCGGCAAACCGCCCCTTAGCTGTCAGCGGGAGCGAGAGCGAAACATCTGCCTTGTCGGGTGAGTGCATATCGCTGAATAACGATATGCTAAAAAGCCCCGCTGTCAATAGTATCAGCATAAATAACACTGCCGTAAGCGATGAGACCTTAAAGCCGTCATACTTGATAAGGTCAAGCCCATCAGACAAAAGATATGATATGACAAGCGCTGCATTAAGTGCGAGCAGAATGTATTTGTAGATTCTTCTTTCGATAAGCTCGGCTCTTGCCGCACTTTTTACAGTCGTCAGCATTTATTCCTCCTCCGTGTCGGGCAGGCTTTCCTCTTCATCATACTCCTCGTCACCGTAGTATTCGTAATACTCTATGAGCTCCTCGGTTGCCTGTGCGCCGTAGCGGGAGGTGAGGTATCGCTTTAGCTCCTCGTATTTCTCGGGGGCTATGAAAAGCGATATGGAGATGCTTTCCGCCGCTTCGTAAAGCTCGTTTTTGCGCTGCTTTTTGTAGTAGTCGCTGTCATGCTGCAGCTGACTGTCCTCCGGGAAGCAGGGGAGCATACTTACTGTCAGGTGGTTGCAGCTGTCGCTTTGGCGGACATATTGTGAGCCGATATAGTCGTCTGAGCTGTGATCCATAAGCTCAAAGTCATAGTATTCGGAGCCCGTCTTCGATCTCAGCCCCACAAACTCGCAGAAGGCCTCAAAGCATTTGTCGTCAAAGGTGTATTTTTCTATGTCGGCTATCATTTCCTCCGCTGTCTTTGCATCAAGACCCGGTGCATCTACCGTGTCGATCTCTTGTAGGGGGATATTTCTTTCATCATACTCATAATAGTGTCGTTCGGCCGATACCTGATAGCTGCCGCCCTCTCTGTAGTAGATCGAGTGCCTTGCGAGCCCTAAGCCGTTTGTATAGTACGCAAGCGCCAAGAACGCCATAAACCCGGTTATAACGCCCGCATAGCCTATAAGCCAGCCTATGCACTTTTTTATTTTGAAGCCGCCCCGCCAAAGCAGTGCTGTGTAGATCAAAAGCCCTGTGATAAGTGCGGCATACGGCATATAGGAAACTGTGCCGAATATCTCATAGAGTATAGCCGCCATTCCCACTACTGCAATAACTATCAGCATAAAGGGCTTTGCGGCGGTGTTGCAGGTAAGGCTGCTCTTGTCACGCTTTTTGTATACGTGGAAGCCTAAAAACAGCGCACCTGTGCTTATGAGGATATTTACTGCCGTTCCCAGGCACCAGCGGCCTAGATCGAGCTCGCCTAATTTGTCATAGAATAAATAAAACATAGGCTCAAGTGCAAAGATAAAGCGTTCGGTGTAGGAGTTTTGGAAGGAAAGCCCCGCACAGGAGGGCAGAAGCTTGTTTAGCGTTATAAATACTGCCAAAGCCCACGCCGCCGCCATAAATACCGACGATGCGGCAGCAGTAGCAGTCTTGCTGCAAAACGAGCAGCAGATAAAGCACACGGCCGCTATATACATTATAACGCACAGCCCGCCCAGAAAGAATACCGAAAGCCCCCTGATGTAGTAGATGAGCGTCAGCCCGCTGTGCTCAAAGAGCGTTTTGTCGGCAATTATCGCTGCGATAGAGGAGATAACTGCTGTGATAAGGTAGGGGAGCAGGATCAGCCTTGCAAGGGTGAGCGCCTTTGAAAAATACCTCTCCTTAGCGCTCATCGGCAGGGAAAGTATAACGTCTGCCTGCGTTGATGACTGCATATCACGAAACAGCCTTATACAAAGTATCAGGGTCATAACAGCAAGCATTATATACGCAATGGGCGTAAGTGCGGAATACTTAAAAAAGTAGGCGCCCTCGTTCATAAACAGCGCACCGTCGCTCGTAAAGGCGACAAGCGGTATTATGAGCAGGCATACTATTATGTATATCTCGTAAACCCTTACACACGCCTGCTTCTCGGCACGGATATTATTCTTCATTCTCTGTAAAGAAGCCTGCATACCCTCTCGCCTCCATTTCATAGATGAAAACCTCCTCAAGCGTCAGAGCGACTGCCTCGGTCATATCGGGCTCAAGTGCCTGAGCCAAGGCCTTTGCCTCCTCCTCGGGGGTCTTTGCAATGATGCTTACTATGCTGCCCGTATGGGTGATCTTCATAGCCCCGGGTATAGCTGCCTTGATAACGCTCTCGCCCGGTACCTCGCCCTTAAAGACGAGCTGGAGCTTGCTAAAGCCGCCCGTTATGCTGTCAAGCTCATCGGAAAGGAGCAGCCTGCCCTTGTGGATAAGCATAGCCCTGTCGCAGATCTCGCTTATCTCGGCTATGTTGTGCGAGGAGACTATTACCGCCGCATTTCGGTCAACGATCTCATCGGTTATCATATTTTTTATTGCCATTCTCATAGCCGGGTCGAGCCCGTCGAATGCCTCGTCGAGCATAAGGTATTCGGTCTTGCAGGATAGCGCTATTATCACTATCGCCTGACGCTTCATACCCTTTGAAAATGCCGACAGCTTCTTGTCAAGCGGCAGCTGCACCCGTGAGAGCAGCCGCTCAAATGTCTCGTCGCTGAAGCTTACATAGTAGCTCTTGTAGTATTCCTTGAGCTGCCTGAGCGTAAACGAGGTGTACTGCACCGTTTCGTCATTCACAAAGAAGATCTTGCCCTTTGCATCCGGGTCGTCATAGACCTCCTCGCCGTCTATCTTAACGCTGCCCGAGGTCGGCTTATACACACCGCACAGGCAGCGCATAAGTGTCGATTTACCTGCGCCGTTTGAGCCCAAAAAGCCGTAAACGCTGCCCTTTTCGATCTTGAGGTCAATGCCCTCGAGCACCCTGTTTTCTCCCAGGGTAAGGCTTAGGTCGTTTATTTCTATCATTTTGCATCTTCCTTTTCCGCTTCGTCAAGAAGCTCTAATATCCTTTCACGGCTGACACCGCTGTCAATGGCCTCCTTAAGCTTTGCACAAAGCTCGTCCTCAAGCCTTTTGTGTGCGCTGCCGCCCTCCTGATGCGCAATAAAGCAGCCCCT
>JAFRYW010000125.1 GCA_017442845.1 Ruminococcus sp. | reverse complement strand
GTATAATAAATAGGAAAGGATATCTGTTATGAAGCGCTGGATAACCGCCCCCGAGCAGTACCGTGGGCTGCAGGGGTACAGGATAAGACGAGCCGAGAAAAACTATATACATAATAAGGAAGCCTTCACTATCCCTGCGGGGAGAATGCTCCACGGGCAGGGGACAGATGTGCTCAAAAGGCTTGTCTACGGAACTCATTCGCTTGAGTGGTGCGGGTGTGAGCTGATAGCTGTTGCAAATACGCTCACCCTTACGGGGCATAAAAAGCTCTTGCCCGAGGTCATCTATGAGTTTGAACTGAATATGATGCAGTTTATTTTTCCGTCGGGCTACTTTGGTACAGCACCCAGGAAGATGAAGAGGTTTTACGATCACCACGGCATACCCTATCACAGCTTCAACAGCGCCGCCCTGCTTGAGGAATATCTTAAGGACAAGGACAAGGTCTGCGGCATACTCTCCTTCTGGAACAGGGAGAGGGCGGGCAGCAGGCTATTCCTGTTCAAGTTTTTCACAAAGGGGCTGCACACCGTTGCCTTCGAGAAAAAGTATGGCAAGGTGTATGTTTATAACCGCTCAAATTCTGTGACGGCGGCAAGGCAGTATAACAGTGTCAGCGAGGTATTTGCTGACAGGCGCTTTATAACGGCGTATGTGCTCGATGAAAAAACTAACGCATTGTAACGGTGATGAAAATGAGATATAAATATGTGCTTTTTGACCTTGACGGAACGATCCTTGACACGCTTGACGACCTGCACGCTGCTGCAAATGCGGCGCTAAGAGAATGCGGCTACCCCGAAAGGACAAGGGACGAGGTAAGGCGCTTTGTCGGCAACGGCATAAGAAAGCTTATCGAGCGTGCTGTTCCAAGCGGCACGAGTGAGGAGGATATCGTAAGAACTCACGAGGCTTTTACGGCCTATTATTCCGTTCACTGCAAGGACAAAACAAGGCCCTATGCAGGCATACCCGAGCTTGTGAGGGGGCTTAAGGAGAACGGCATAGCCTCGGCGGTGATCTCAAACAAGGCTGACTATGCGGTAAGGGCGCTTTGCGAGGAGTATTTTAAGGGGCTTTTCGAGCTTAGCGTAGGCGAGCGTGAGGGCATAAGGAAAAAGCCCGCCCCCGACTCGGTGCTCGAGGCTATGAGGGTAATGGGTGCTAAAAGCAGCGAGACGGTTTATATAGGAGACTCCGACGTTGATATCATGACTGCCAAGAATGCGGGGATAGCCTGCATAGGCGTTTCCTACGGCTTCAGAGGAAGAGAATTTTTGGAAAGCCACGGTGCTGAGGTAATAGCCGACACGGTCGAGGAGCTAAGAGGGCTGCTGCTAAGGTAAATGAGAATTTGATCCAATGCACAATGCACAATGCAAAATGCACAATTATTGTGTCGGCTTGCGAAGGGGGTACGGGGGGCACTTGCCTACTGCGAAGGCAGGCAAAGCCCCCCGATATGCCCCCGAAGCGATGAACTAATCCTTAGCTCAAAGTTGTGGGATAAATCTCCCCCACAGCGATACGCTAAGACTTTCTTTATCGCTTCCCGAAGAGTAATAAGCCGCCTTGCGGCGGCTTATGGGGGGCTTTGCGGTCGCCCCCCAGACCCCCTTCGCCAAATTCCAATTTATATTTGTCACACCCCCGATGTGGGATAATAGATTTAAGTGAGGTGAGAAGAATGGCGGTATACGTATGCTCAGTCTGCAGCTGGGAGTATGATGAGGAAAAGGGCTGCCCCGAAATGGGTATCGAGCCCGGCACAAGGTTTGAGGACCTTCCCGATGACTTTGAGTGCCAGCTCTGCGGCGTAGGCAAGGATCAGTTTGAGCAGCAGTAAATAGTATTAAGAGGTGTGAGAATATTTTCACACCTCTTTCATTTTTTAATATTTTAACTTTTATGATAAAAGTTAAGTTTCTAAAACGTTTGAGAGCAATTCAAAAAATTGACACAAACCACCCTATGTGTTATAATATGGAAAGAGGGAACACATAGATCTGGGGTGGTAATATGAAAAAAATGAGAAAAGGTTTTACGTTTGTTGAGCTGATAGTTGTGATAGCTATAATAGGTGTACTTGCTGCAATAATAGTTCCGACGTTGATAGGTTATATAAGGGCTGCAAGGCTTAAGGCGGACATTGCTACTGCAAAGAGGCTCTATGAGGCGGTGGAGATCGTTGTATCAAGAGATTCTGATGCGGAGTATTCTATGCACGCAAAGCAGCATGGTAATCGCTCTATCAAAACTGTCACCGTACATAATGGCAGCGGCAGTGATGAGACCTACGAGGTGGCGATATGCGCATTGATCGGTGCAAAGAAGGGCATTTCGGGGACTGTTTCAAACCGTTTCCAGAATGGTGGAAATAATCAGACGGATGATTTTTGTGCTGCATTGACAAAGGAATTTGAAACGAGGACAGTCGGACTTGGAAGTAACAGCAGTAATAATGATGTTTGGCTTCCTATGAAGGTATCTAAAATAGGCAACAAAGAAGTTAACACCTGGCATATCGTAATAAGAAGAGAAAATGGCAAGGAAACTAATGATGTCGAGATCTGGGCGGCGCATCGTCCGGGTGACTATACTCCGTTATTCAGGATCTACCCAAGTCCTTGCATTGAGTATTTAGATGAAGGCTGACAGAATGATCCCCTCTGGATCGAGGGGATTTTTAAGGCAATACCGCACAAAGCCCGCCTGAGGGATTGTGCGGTATTGCCTTAATATCCCAAATGGCATTATTCTTCGGTTAAGATGGGATGATATTTTGATATAAAGGCGAAAACTTTTATATTATAATTATACGATAAATGATATAATAACCTCAATAGAGAACCACCAAATACCTAATGCGGTTGTTATGGTCGGCTTGATTGAAGGAGGAATATATTATGATCAGAAAGGGAATGGCTTTATCTTTGGCTCTTGCAGCGATCATGCTTACAGCCTGTGGAGAGAGCGGCTCGTCTTCGTCATCGTCAGGCTCAGCTGCTGACAGTACATCGGCAGCAGCCTCGTCAGAGGCAGAGCAGGAGAGCAAAAAAAGCTTTAAAGATGACAGCGGTATGCTTGCAGACCTCTCAGAGGGTATGCCCTCTTTTTTTGAGAGCTCGAACGGCTGGACGAACGGCAGTATGTTCAACGTTTTCTGGCGTGCTGAGAATGTAACCTTTGAAAACGGCAAAATGCAGCTGAAGATCGACTATGACCCCCGTGAGGAGCAGGGGATACCCTACTCGGGCGGCGAGTTTCGCAGCAAGGATTTCTACGGCTACGGCAGGTATGAGGCGAGCATAAAGGCTATAAAGAATAACGGCGTTGTCACCTCGCTTTTCACCTACACGGGGCCTACGGATTCTAACCCCTGGGACGAGATAGATATCGAGATTCTCGGCAAGGACACTACAAAGGTGCAGTTCAACTACTTTACCGACAGCAAGGGCAACCACGAGTATATGTATGACCTGGGCTTTGATGCGTCGGAGGATTTCCACACCTACGCATTTGAATGGCATAAGGATAAGATAGTTTGGTTCGTTGACGGCAAGGAGGCTTACACTGCTACAGAAAACCTCCCCTCGACCCCAAGCAATATTATGGCAAACGTTTGGTGCGGCAAGGGCGTTGACAGCTGGCTTGAAAAGTTCGATGACAGCAATATCCCGCTCACGGGTGAGTATGAGTGGGTAAAGTTCACCCCGTTCGATGAATAAATGCGCTATATTTACACAATAACAGGAGGAAGATAATATGCTAAAGGAAAGAGGCTTTTATAAGGGTGTAGACTTGGGCGGCTGGTTCTCGCAGTGCGACTACAGCGATGACAGGCTTGATAATTTCATAAAGGAAGAGGACTTTAAGGTGCTCTCCACCTGGGGTATCGACCACGTTCGCCTGCCCTTTGATTACAATATTTTGGAGAATGAGGACGGCGGCTATAACGAAAAGGGCTTTGAAAGGCTTGACCGTGCGATCGGGCTTGCAAAAAAATACGGCCTTAATATAGTTTTAGACCTTCACAAGACTGCGGGCTTCTCATTTGACAGCTACAGCGAGAACGAGCACGGCTTCTTTGAGAGCGAGGAGTATCAGGAGCGCTTCTATAAGCTCTGGGAGCAAATGGCGCAGCACTTTGGCAAATACAGCGAGAATGCAGCCTTTGAGCTTCTTAACGAGGTGACAGACGATAAGTTCATAGACGTTTGGAACAAGGTCATTCGTGAGTGTATAAAGAGGATAAGGGTATATGCCCCCGATACTATCATAATAGTCGGCAGCTACTGGAACAACCACGCTTCTGCCGTTAAGGCGCTCGAAAAGCCGTATGATGACAAGGTGGTATATAACTTCCACAGCTACGACCCCGTAGAGTTTACTCATCAGGGCGCTTACTGGGCTGAGATGATAGACAAGGAAAAGAGGATAGCCTTCGAGGATTCGGGTGCTGCACCCGAATTCTTTGAAAATACCTTTGCATCTGCTATAGAGAAGGCAAGGGCAGAGGGAACAGACCTCTACTGCGGCGAATACGGTGTTATAAATATAGTATCGCCCGAGGACACCCTTAAATGGTACAAGGCGATAAACGCAGTATTTGAAAAATACGGCATATCCCGCAGTGCCTGGAGCTACAGGGAAATGGATTTCGGCCTTGCAGATGCTCACCTTGACCCGGTAAGAGATGAGCTTATAAAGTATCTTTGATATGTTTTTCGGCGCCCCTGCCTTACCCGGCGGGGGCGCTATATTCATAATTTAGCCCTTGATTTATAACAAATAAAGTGTTATAATTATTATTTGTAAGCAAACACATATCTTAAGAAAGGAAGAGGACTTATGACAAAGATAACTATTTTTTCGGGCTTTTTGGGCGCAGGCAAGACGACCCTTATCAAAAAGCTCATCGCAGACGGCTTTAATAACGAGCAGCTCGTTCTGATAGAGAACGAGTTTGGTGAGATAGGTATAGACGGCGGCTTTTTGCAGGAGGCAGGCGTGCAGATCACCGAGATGAATTCGGGCTGCATTTGCTGCTCGCTCGTTGGTGACTTTGGCAAGGCTTTAGAGCAGGTGCTCGAGCAGTATCACCCTGACAGGATACTTATCGAGCCCTCGGGCGTCGGCAAGCTTTCCGATGTTATAAGAGCAGTTCAGAATATCGAGGCTGAGGGCGTAGAGCTTGACGGCTTCACAACTGTTGTTGATGCCAAGAAGTGCAAGATGTATCAGAAAAACTTCGGCGAGTTCTTTGATAACCAGATCACTTATGCAAGCTGCCTGATCCTTAGCCATACAAAGGGGCTTACACAGGATAAGCTTGACGATACCGTTGCAAGGCTCAGGGCACTCAATGACAAGGCGACTATCGTAACAACGGATTGGGACGAGCTTTCGGGCGCTTCTATCGTTGAGGCTATGACTCAGAAGAATACCCTTGATGACGAGCTTGCCTCTCTCCTTGCCGAGGCAAGAAAGCAGAGCGAGCATGATGAGGAGGAGCACGAGCATCATCACCACCACCACGATCACGATCATGATGAGGAGGAGCATGAGCATCACCACCACCACGATCATGACCACGATCACGATGAAGAGCATGAGCATCACCACCACGATCATGACCACGACCACGATGAAGAGCACGAGCATCATCACCACCACGATCATGACCATGACCACGAGCACGAGCATCATCATCACCACCACGCAGATGATGTATTCACAAGTTGGGGTGCCGAGAGTGCTAAGAAATTCACCAAGGAGGAGATCACAGAAGCGCTGGAGGCTCTTGCAGACGAGGAAAAATACGGCATTATCCTGCGTGCAAAGGGTATAGTTCCCGCAGCAGACGGAAGCTGGATCCACTACGATTATATCCCCGGCACACCCGATGTCAGAACAGGCTCTGCGGGCGTTACGGGCAGGCTTTGTGTTATAGGCTCAAAGATAAACGAGAAAGCGATATCCGAGCTTTTCGGTGTAGAGGAGGCGTAAGAGATGCCGGGAATGCCTGAAATAAGAGTACCTGTCTACCTGTTTACGGGCTTCCTTGAAGCAGGAAAGACAAGGTTCATACAGCAAACGCTTGAGGACAAGCGCTTCAACACGGGCGAGAGAACGCTCGTTATCCTCTGCGAGGAGGGCGAGGAGGAGCTTGATGTTTCCAAGATGTCCTCAAAGGACGTAAAGACTGTCGTTATCGAGGATATAAGCGAGCTTACCGAGGAAAACATCAGCCGCCTTGTAGATGAAGCGAACGCCCAGAGGGTGCTTGTAGAGTATAACGGAATGTGGCAGCTCTCCGAGCTTTTTAACGCCCTTCCCGCAGACTTTGGCATATATCAGGAGATAATGCTTGCTGACGCATCGACGTTTTTAAGCTACAATGCAAATATAAGAAGCTTAGTTGTCGATAAGCTGCAAACAGCCGAGCTTATTGTTTTCAACCGCTATGATGACAGCATTGATATGCTGGAGCTGCACAAGATCTGCAGGGGTATCAGCAGGGGCATAAATATAGCCTATGAATATACCGACGGCAGGGTGCAGTATGACGATATTGAGGACCCGCTGCCCTTTGATGTCAATGCAGACAAGATAGACCTTGAGGACACCGACTATGCACTATGGTACCGTGATGTTATGGAGGAGCCCAAAAAGTACGAGGGCAAGACTATGACCTTCAAGGGGATAGTAGCAGTAGACGATAAGTTCCCCGAGAACACCTTTGCGGTAGGCCGCCACGTTATGACCTGCTGTGTTGAGGACATACAGTATATGGGCATGGTCGCCGAGTGGAGCGGGGTAAAAAACCTTAAGGCAAGAGACTGGATCAAGGTCACAGCCAAGGTCGCTATCGAGAAAAACAAGCTTTACCGAGGCAAAGGCCCTGTGCTCAAGGTAACAGACGTTTCAATGACAACGCCCCCCAAGCAAGAGGTCGCAACATTCTATTAAAACAAAAATAACGGAGCTTATGCGTGTAAGGTGCATAAGCTCCGTTTTTTATTCCTCTTCTTCATTATCGGTGCCGTCGTCTCGCTTGAAATCGGGGATAATGTGGGCGTCTGATTCGTTGAACATCTTAAAAAGATCGATCACATAGCAGGGCACATCGCCCTCGTCCATAAATACGCCGCTAAGGTAGCGTGACGAGGCGTCGTCATTAAGGTTCGGCGGGGGCTTTAGCTCGCCCTCTGCAAGGCGCTTGAAGCTTAGTATCGTGTCAATAAGGATACCTGCGACCTTGCCCTCTGCCTCGCAGATGATAATTATGTTTCGGTTCGTGATCTGCGTATCCGGGTAGCCGAAGCGCAGGCGTGAATTGATAACGGGCACGATGTTTTCCTCATACGTCACCGTTCCTGCGATGTAGTCGGGAAATTCGGGTATCTTCACAGGCTCGGTCGCCTGCAATATTATCACGATCGAGCTCATCGGTATAGCAAACAGCCTGCCGTTCACCTCAAAGCGGAGATACTCGTTTACACTGTCAAAGGTCACCATAGCTTATTTTCCTTTCAGCTTTTTGTATATTTCGTAGGAGATCTTGTCAAGGGGTGCTTGAACATCTACAGCCCCCAGCTCAAAGGCCGCCTTAGGCATACCGTAGACAAGTGAGCTGCCCTCGTCCTGCCCTATAGTGAATGCGCCTGCTTTTTTCATAGCGAGCAGCCCCGTTGCGCCGTCATCGCCCATACCTGTGAGGATAACGCCTATGGCATTGTCCTTAGCACAGTAGGCGCAAGACTCAAACATAACATCAACGCTCGGGCAGTGCCCCGAGACCTTCGGCCCCGCCTCGCAGGTGACAAAGTAGCCGTTTTTGTCCTTATACACCCGCATATGGCGGCTGCCACGTGCTATAACAGCCATTCCACGCTTGAGGTACATTCCGTCAACTACCTCCGTGACCTCAATCTTTAGCTGCTTGTTGAGCCTTTCGGCGTAGATCTTAGGGTAGCCCTCCGGCATATGTATAGTGCAGATTATGGGCGGTGTGTGGATATTCATGCCTTCAAGCACCTTCGGCAGCGCCTCGGTAGCACCCGTCGAGCCGCCTATGGCTATTATCTTGTCGGTCTTTTCGTTCCCGTCATGGGATTTGACCTTGTAGCTCTGTGCGCCCGAGTGGATATTCTTAGCAGCCTTAGCCTGCCTTACAGCACGGGCGAGCATATCGCCGAATTTGCTGAGCTCCTCCCCGGAGGTGAGGTTTTTTGGCTTTGCGACAAACTCTACTGCCCCTGCCTCGATCGCCTTGATAGCGCTCTTTTCCTCAGATGAGCATACCACAACGGGTATAGCATACTGCGGGATCAGCTTCTTTAAAAACTCAACGCCCGTCATTTTCGGCATTTCTATATCAAGCGTCATTACATCGGGGTGAAGGCTTATGATCATATCTCTCGCCTTGTAGGCGTCCTCGGCCTTGCCGACGACCTGAACGTCGGGGTGCTCGTTGAGTATTTTTTCAAACACTGTGCGGTAAACTGCCGAATCATCGACTATAAGTACACGTATCTTGTTATTCATCTGCCTTCACCTCCCTTGGTGTGTTTTTGGTATATCGCTGTTTTGACCTTAGTGTATTGCATATCATCGGGGGCAGCCTCGGCGTGGCCTATGTAGAGGTAGCCGCCCTCGGCAGAGGCGTCATAAAAGCGCCTGCAAAGCATAGACTTGGTGTGCTCGTCAAAGTAGATCATTACATTCCTGCAAAGGATCAGGTCGAATTTTTTCTTGAACTCTATCGGCTCCATAAGGTTGTGGTATTTGAATATGACATCGTTTCGGATCTCATCTGTTACCTGATAGATGCCCTTTGCCTTTTTGACGAAGTATTTTTCCCGCCACCCGGGGGGGAGCTGCTCAAGATCCTGCTCGGGGTACATTCCGTTTTTGGCGTTTCTTAAGGCGTGGAAGGAAACGTCGGTCGCCAATATGCGGCAGTCCCACTCCTTTTTGAACGGCCCGAGATATTCCGCAGCGCACATAGCAAGGTTGTATGGCTCATTCCCGAAGGAGCACCCCGCACTCCAGATCGCAAGCACCTTGTCCTCACGGGTCTTTACCATATCAGCCAAAAACACGTTCATAAAGTGGTCAAAATGCTCCGTTTCACGCATAAAGTATGTGTGGTTGGTGGTTATCCTGTTGATCATATTTGCGACCTCACGGCCTGTAGTGTCGTTATACAGTACCGTGCAGTAGTCTGTAAAGTCACGGAAGCCGCAGTCGAGTATATAGTTAGAAAGCCTTGTTTCGACAAGAAATTTCTTGTCCTGCAGATTTATGCCGTATTTGTATTTTACAAATGTCACAAGGCGTTCAAAATCACAATCGAGTATTTGCATATCTTTTCTCCCTTTGAGAAGCGGTGTTTCCTATTTTCTTTCCTGCCCCACGAGCGCATACCAGTCGATCAGCGCCGTCCTTGCGCCGTCACGCTCGGTATAGCCCCTTATCACCGAGCCCTTTTTGGGGTAGGGGATAACGTCCTTTTTTGAGATGCTCTCAACATCGAGCACACGGTTGACTATTATGCCGATGTTTGCCTTGTCACGCTCGGTGACGATTATGCAGGTCTTTGAGTCATATTCCTGCTTGGGCTTGCCTATACGCAGGTTAAAGTCCATAACAGGCACTACCTGGCCACGCAGGTTTATCACCCCCAGCAGGAATTCGGGAAGCCTCGGTATCCTTGTGATCTCGGGGATCTCTATTATGTCGGTTATGTCCTTGATATCAAAGGCATATGTTTCATCGCTGCAGGTAAATGTCATTATCTGACCGCTCAGGTCGTCAAAAAGCTGCTTGCTGTCCTCGCTCATCTGCCCTCACGCTCCTCTAATGTGTCTATTATTTCCTTCATATCGAGTATCGTAGTTATCGACCCGTCGCCCAGCACCGAGCAGCCCGAAAGCCCCTGCTCCTTGAGCTTGTACTGCGAAAGCAGCGTCGAGAAGGGCTTTACGACAACCTGCTGGTCGGCTATCAGCCTGTCGGTAAAGAAGCAGGCCTTTTTGCCGCCCACATCGCAAAGCAGTATGACCCCGTCGGTCAGCGGCTTGTTCTCGCCGACAACGTCGAACACGTGCGAGAACCTGTATATCGGCAGGCACATACCACGGCGCATTATCAGCGTATCGTTTTCAAGCAGCATATCGGGCGTTGCCCTGAAAAGCTCTACGATAGAGCTCTTGGGCACAGAGAAATTGTACCCCGCAACGTCAATTCCCATTACATCTATGATCGACAGCGATAGGGGGATCTTTATCGTAAAGGTCGAGCCCTCGCCGAGCTTTGAGTCAACGTAAAGCTTGCCGCCGACAGATTCTATGTTCTTTCTTACAACGTCCATACCAACGCCACGGCCCGAATATTCGGTGACTACCTCGTTGGTGGAAAAGCCCGCAGCCATTATAAGGCCAAATGCCTCACGGTCGGTATATTCGCTCTCGGGCTTTGTGAGTATGCCGTTTTTTCTGCCCTTTGCGAGAAGCTTTTCCCTGTCCATACCCGCACCGTTGTCACGGCACGCAATAACCACCTCGCCCGAGTCATACCCCGCCGAGAGGGTGACGGTCGGCGGCTCGGTCTTGCCCGAGGCGGCACGCTCGTCGGGCGGCTCTATGCCGTGATCGACTGCGTTTCTGACTATGTGCATGAGCGGGTCGTTAAGTATATCGACTATCGACTTATCTACCTCGGTCTCCTCGCCCTCAAATACAAGGTTTACCCCCTTGCCGAGCGTTTTGTTCATATCTCTTACAACTCTCGTCATCTTCGAGAAGGCGTTCGATACGGGCACCATTCTGATGCTCATTACAACGTCCTGAAGCTCGTCTGTGAGCTTTTTAAGGTCTCTTGCAGATTTCTGGAAGCGGTCGAGATTCGTTGTCACGTTTTTAAGGTCGGGGTTTGAGATGACTGTCGATTCGGTGATAACTATCTCCGCCACAAGGTCTAACAGCTTGTCGAGCTTTTCAAGCTTTACCGAGATTATGCTCGAGCCCTTGTCGCCGCCGCCTGCGGGCTTTTTGGGTGCGGGCGGCTTTTTGTCGGCAGGCTTTGCCTCTGCCTTCGGTGCTGCCGCAGGTGCAGCGGGCTTCGGTGCAGGTGCGGCAGGTGCAGCCGATTTGTCGGGCTTTGTTACCACTGCAGCATCAACTACATTGAGCCCCTGCTTCAGCGACTCAAGCACGGCGCTGTTATTATCTGTTATAAGCTTTATGAACAGCCCGTCCTTTAATATCTTGTCGCCTGCGCTGTCGTCATTAAGGTCGGGCGGGAAGGTGCCGCAGACCTCTGCTATATCGCCTAAGCCACGCACAAGGATCATGCCCCTTATGCAGGGCATCATACATTCATCGTCAAAGGTGACCTTGACCGTTACCATATCCTCCGGCTCGTCATCTGCAAACACGCCCTCGGGAATGCTTGCTGCCGCCCCGCCGCCGGAAGCGCCCGCAGCAGGCTTTGTGACGATCTCGGCGTTAACTACGTTGAGCCCGTTTTTTAGGTTTTCGAGCACGGCGCCCGTGTCATCGGTCACGAATTTTATAAACAGCCCGTTTTTGAGGATCTCGTCGCCCGATTTATCATCGTTCAGGTCGGGCGGGTAGGTGCCGCACACCTCGGCTATATCGCCTAGCCCCCGCACGAGGATAAGCCCCCTTATCGTGGGCATCATACATTCAGCATCGAACGTTACCTTAGCGGTCACCACCTCGGACGGTTCATCATCGGGGAAAACGACCGACAGGTCGAAGCCGCCGTCATTTCCTCCTGCCGAAGCGGCGGTGTCCTCACCCTTCATAACTGCCGCAAAGGCACGTATCTTTTCCATAAGCTCGGTAAAGTCGGTAAGCTCTGCCGAGTCGTCCTGGATAACGTCGATCTCGTTTTTGAGGTCGTCGGACGCAGCAAACAAAAGCTCGTACATTGCAGGCTTGTCGTATGCTACCGAATTGTCCTCACGGATTATGTAGAATAAGTCCTCCACCGAGTGGGCGAGCTTTGACATATTCTGCAAGCCCATCATCGCCGCCGAGCCCTTTATCGTGTGCATTACACGGAAGATCTCGGCTATGTCGTCGGGGGTGAGCTCGTCATTTTCCGTTCTCATAAGTATATCATCAAGCTCCTCCAAAAGTGAGGAGGTCTCAAATACGAAGGTATCAAGCATGGCCTCCATGCCGGCCTCGAATTTTGCCAAAGGTATCACCCTTTCTCAAGTTTGTTTATACTTATTTATATTATACCAAAAAGCTAACGTTTTTTCAAGGTGCGAATATTACATTTAGCGTAATAATTTTTTGTATAATATAAAAAAATTTCCTAAAACCTCTTGTAGTTTGAGCGAAAATATAGTATAATATTAATAATAGTACCTATTTTCTATTTGAAAGGTGAGAAGTGATATGAAAAACAATGTCTTGGTCAAGATCTACGGAAGAGATTATCTGCTTGCTACCGAGGAAACTCAGGGCTATTCCGACAGGCTTGCGGATATGCTCAACGAAAAGCTCAGAAAGGTCATGAACGGCAAGAGTGAGCTTTCACGCCTTGACGGGGCTATGCTGGTAGCTCTTGAGGCGATAGATGAGGCTTATAAAAACCATAAGAGCATCGACAATATAAGGGGGCAGATAAACTCCTATGTCGAGGCTGCCGATAAGGCAAGGGCTGAGCTTGAAAGGGTAAAGAAGGAAAGCGCCGAGGCCGCAGCTAAGGCGCAGGCAGAGAAAAAGGCGCTCGAGGACAAGTGTGCAAGGCTTGAAGAAGCGAGCAGGCTCGCCGTGCAGAATGCAAGCGAGATCTCTGCGGGGACAAAGCTGTATATGGACAAGTCCAACAAGCAGACCGAGCAGATACGTGAGCTCAACACGAGGATAACCACTATAGAGGCGGAAAAGGCGACTATGACCGCAACTATGAAGAGGGTAGACAATGAGAAGGCTATACTTGACAAGGAAATGACCAAGCTCAAAAACGAGAACAAGTCTCTCAATGAAGCGATAGATAAATATGAGAAGGGCAGCAGCTTGTTTATGGACAAGGCTGACAAGCTCGAAAGCGAGAACAACAGCCTGAAGGAGAGCATCAAGCAGTATGAGCGTGAAAACGCATTCCTGAAGGAAAAGATAAACCAGCTCGAGGCTGAAAAAGCCCCCGCCGCCAAGCCTGCAAACAGAGTCACGCTTGCGGGCATAAGCTCACAAAATCAAGGAAATAAGAAATAATGGCAGAGGTGCTTTCCCCCTGCGGCGGGCTTGAAACGCTTGAGGCGGCGCTGAAAACGGGCACAGATGCGGTCTATCTCGGCTCGAAGCGCTTTAGTGCCAGGGCATCGGCGCATAATTTCGATGAGGGCGAGCTTGAGCGTGCGGTGTATGAGTGCCACCTGCGGGGCGTTAAGCTCTATCAGGCGATAAATACGCTTGTCACCGATGACGAGCTGCCGCAGCTTTTGCAGGAGATAGAGACTGCCTGCAAATTAGGCGTTGACGGTATCATCACGCAGGATCTTGCCATACCGCTTATCGTGGGTGAGTGCTGCAAGACGCTGCCTATACACGCATCTACCCAGATGACCGTCCATTCCCGTAATGGCGTTAAGGCGGTCAGGGCGCTCGGCTTTAGCAGGGCTGTCTTGGCAAGAGAGCTTCCGAGGGATATAATAAAGGACTTAGCCTCGCTCGGCATAGAGACCGAGGTGTTCGTTCACGGGGCGCTGTGTATGTCCGTCTCGGGGCAGTGCTATATGAGTGCAGTTATCGGACAGCGAAGCGCCAACAGGGGTATGTGCGCCCAGGCGTGCCGCCTTCCTGCGAGCGCAGTAAGGGGGCAGGAAAGATATGACCTGTCGCTAAAGGATATGTCATACGTGCCGTATCTCAGAGAGCTTGATCAAATGGGCGTATCTTCTCTTAAGATCGAGGGGAGAATGAAGCGCCCCGAGTATGTAGCTGCGGCGTGTGATGCCTGCAATAAGGCGCTTTCGGGGCAGAAGCCCGATATGGGGCTGCTTGAGAGCGTGTTCTCACGTGACGGCTTTACAGACGGCTACTATTTCCGTAAAACGGGCAGTGCTATGTTCGGCACCCGAACGAAGGAAAACGTCAAGGCTGCAAATGAAGCGATACCTAAGCTTCACGAGCTCTACCGCACACAGCATAAGTATGCGGGCGTGAGCTTTTTGCTTTACGCCCACGAGGGCGAGGCGGCTGCCCTTACGGCGACTGACGGGGGCGGGATAAGCGTGACGGTAACGGGCGAGACCGTTGAGACGGCACTAAAGCGGCCGCTTGATAATGAATATATCACAAAGCAGCTCTCAAAGCTCGGCGACACGGTCTATGAGCTTAAAGACGTAAGCGCCGACCTGTCGGAAAAAGCTATGATACCTGCATCGGCACTCAATGCGCTGCGGCGTGCGGCGTGCGAGGGGCTTGACAGGGCGAGGGCTTACGCAAATACAAAGCAGCACAGCTTCACGCCGCTTGCCTTTGAGCCTAAGTCACACAAAAAAGGCAAGCGGCAGCTAAGGGTGTTCGTAAGCGATATCAGGCAGCTTGAGGGCGTCAGCCTTGAGGGGGTCTCGCTTATCTGCCTGCCGCCCGAGCAGGTGCAGAGGGCTGTAGACTCAGGGCTTGCCCCGCAAATGCTCGCAGCTGTCGGCGACCGCTTTACGTTTGATGAGCGTGCAGAGACCGGTCGGATAAAGGCCACAAGGGCGCTTGGGGTAAGCAGGCTGATAGCTGCCAATATAGCCCATATCGAGATAGGCAGAGAGCTTTCGATGAGCGTGTCGGCTGACTTTGGGCTGAATATCACAAACTCGCTCTCGGCAAATAAGCTTGCCCTTATGGGGGCTGATGATATAACGCTTTCGTTTGAGCTCAAAGCGTCAGCCCTAAGAAAAATATCCTCACCCGTTCCCGTGGGGGTGTTTGCTTACGGGCGGCTGCCGCTCATGCTTACAGCAAACTGCCCCGTAAGGCAGGCGGTCGGCTGCAAGAATTGCAGGCGTGAGCTTTTTGACCGCACGGGCAGGGCCTTCAAGATAAAATGCTCAAAGAGCAAGGGCTATGTCGAGCTGCTCAACTGCGATAAGCTCGTTATGAGCGATAAGCTTAGCGACCTTGACTTTGCAGACTTTTTGTCACTGTATTTTACAGATGAGAGCGCCCCGCAGGTCGGGCGTGTGATAAGCGCCTACCGTGACGGTGCAGCCTTAGATGAAAAAAATATCACCCGTGGTCTTTACTACCGTGGGGTCGTTTAGAAAGAGGAAGAATAATGAGATTACTTGTAAAAAAGCTTAATGAAAATGCGACCGTGCCGCAAAGGCAGACCCCCTACAGCGCAGGGTACGATCTTTGCTCGGCTGAGGATATAACTGCCGAGGCGGGAAAGACTGTCAAGGTGCATACCGGCATATCGGTAGAGCTTGACGGCGCTAAGGACGTTTGCCTGTTTATATATGCGAGAAGCTCTCTTGCAGCAAAGTTCGGGCTTGCCCCCGCAAACTGCGTGGGCGTTGTCGATTGGGATTACAGGGGCGAGATAATAGTTGCCCTGCATAACCATTCGGATAAGGACTATGCTATAAAGACGGGCGACAGGGTGGCACAGCTCGTTATAACAAACGTGCTCACCCCCGAAACGCAGGAGGTAAGCGAGCTGTCTGAGACCGTGCGTGGCGAGGGCGGCTTCGGATCGACAGGAAAGAATTAAGGAAAAAACGAAT
>JAFRYW010000124.1 GCA_017442845.1 Ruminococcus sp. | reverse complement strand
GTGAGGATCGTCCCATACGTAACGCCAGAGCGGGAAATGGCATATAATATTACTGCTCCCCGTTTAAAACCAAAGTCTTTTGTCAATACTAAGATCAAAGAATAAGAAACGGAGGTCACAAAAATGGACATACCTATCCAAAGAGGAGAAATATATTACGCCGACCTTTCCCCCGTCGTCGGCTCTGAGCAGGGGGGCTTAAGACCTGTACTTATCGTGCAAAACGACGTCGGCAACAAGCACTCGCCGACAGTTATCGCCGCAGCGATAACCTCAAGACACGACAAGGCACGGCTTCCTACGCATATCGAGATAGGCGGCAAGGGCTGCGGGCTCTCACGTGACAGCGTTGTGCTGCTGGAGCAGATACGAACCCTTGACAAGCGCCGCCTGCGTGAGCGAATGGGCAAGCTTGACGACCACTCTATGAACCGTATAAACTCGGCGCTGACGATAAGCTTCGGGCTGTGAGCGAGGAGAGGGGTTGCCTTAAGACAACCCCTCACCGCAAATGCCCTTGCAACGCATAGAAAACGTTTGCGTAATTGTGAATAATTTTCTCTGTTTGACGCTTCTTACAAATCTAACACAATTGTTTTGTGTAAAATGCTATCGGCAATTGTAAATTTTATTAAAAGATCAATCAAAAAGTGTATTGATTATTCTTAGCAGCTGTGATATAATTGTAATGGTGGGAAAATACTTTTTTAGGACGCTCAAAATGGAGGAGCTTTTATGACAGAGCAATTTCATATTCTTTTTGAAAACTATCTGCAAGACCTGGCTAATATGGATAAGATGGATCCAAACCGGCTTTCCGGAAGCATAGTAGGCCTTTGCGGTTATTTGGGTATTTCCAAAATATCTGTTGATTCTTATCAAAACCCCCGTGCAGAGGCTATCGGCAAGGGTAAAAATATTACATATTTCGATACCGGCGAGCAGGGTGTTGCAGCTATACATAAAAGAGCCACGACCGAGGGCATGAACATTACAGACTGCACTATCTACAGAGCCGCCTCATTCCCCGAGTGGGACGAGGAGAAGCTTCGCCAGGTCAAGATCTTCAATGATGTTACTATGATGGCAGTAAGCCGCAACTCTATACTTCAGGTCGCACTTCGCCGTACTTTTTATGATGAAGACGGCTATAAAAACCTAAACTCCTTTATAAAGCATATTGAGAATCTGTCTGCCTGCGGCAGGCTGAAGGGTAATGCCGCTATCCATTTTAACCTAAAGCACTTCTCACTTATAAACCAGCAGATAGGAAGAGACCGTGGCACGACGGTCATGCACGGCTTTATCGACGGGCTGACAGCCCTTGCGGGCGATAACGGCATAGTCTGCCGAATGGGCGGCGATAATTTTGTGGCACTTATACCTGTGAGCAGGCTCGAGCAGGCCGAAAAGCTGCTGCGGGGCTCGGCAATAGCCTATAACGAAATGGGCGACAGGGTTATGGTGAGTGCCACCTCGGGTATACTTGTAATAGATGATGATTTTACTTACAATGCCCCTTCAAATGTCCTTGACAGGATCATTTCCGCTTTACAGGCGGCAAAGGGCAGCTCTGATGACATAGTATTCTTCTCAGATGAAATGGAGAAGCGCAAGGCAAAGCTTATGCGCCTGCAGCAGCTTTTCCCGCAGGCACTCAGTAACGGCGAGTTCCTGATCTATTATCAGCCGAAGGTAGAGATACGCACGGGAAGGCTTATCGGCGCAGAGGCACTCTGCCGCTGGCAGCATGACGGCGATATAGTAAAGCCCGATGATTTTATCCCGACCTTTGAAAAGAGCATGGATATATGCAGGCTTGATTTTTATATGCTCGAGCACGTTTGCAAGGATATAAAAGGCTGGCTCGACAGCGGGCGTGAGGTCGTGAGGGTATCTGTAAACCTCTCACGCAAGCATATGATGGATATTGACCTGGTGGACGATATCGTCGGCATTATCGACAAATGGCAGGTGCCCCACAGGTACATAGAGATAGAGCTTACCGAGACGACGACTGACGTTGAGTTCAAGGACTTGAAGCGTGTAGTAAGCGGCCTGCAAAGGGCGGGCATTTCGACTGCAGTTGATGATTTCGGCATAGGCTATTCATCGCTCAACCTCATAAGCGAGATACCGTGGAACGTGCTCAAGATCGACAAGAGCCTTATACCCGTAAAGGGTGACAATGAGCAGAGCCCGAGAAGCGTAATGTTCGGCCACGTAGTTCAAATGGCAAAGGATATGGGCTTACAGTGCATCTCCGAGGGTGTTGAAACGCAGGAGCAGATCGATGCTATGCTTGAAAACGGCTGCGATATGGTACAGGGCTTCTTCTTTGACAAGCCGCTGCCAAAGACAGCATTCGAGCAGCGCCTTGATGAGGGCGGCTACAGCAAATAATATATGCAATACAGAAAATGCCCCTGAGCGCTATATGACGCTCAGGGGCATAAAAAATATATTCTTTTTTACTTTTGCGTTGCTGCTTCGATAAATTGGAATTTGTCGTGTCCATGCACAATGCACAATTCACAATGCACAAGTATTGTGTGCGGCTGCGCCGCACAGATGCCC
>JAFRYW010000123.1 GCA_017442845.1 Ruminococcus sp. | reverse complement strand
TTGCCTATAGTGAACTCGCCGCCTGTCTCCTTAAGGGTGTATTTACCGTCCTTAAGTGTGACCTCCTTAGCGGTCTTGCCCGATGTCCAAGAGTATTCATTGCCGTCTGCGTCCTTAGCTACCTTAGTCGAGTTCTTGTCGCCCTCGAATATTGTAAGCTCAGCGCCTTCAAGCTCGTCCTTGCCGCTCATTTCCTTCTTGGAAATAGTGACCGTTGTGTCCTTGGACTGAGCATCTGCGATAACAAATATGTTCTCGCCCTCTCTATAAGCGTCACCGCCGTCCTTTGTATTTGCAGACTTAGCGGTAGCGCCTGTTACCTTACCATCGTATACTGTGAACTCGATCTCAGACTCTGTCACTATGTAGTTCTTATTATTATAGGTGAATTCTTTTCCTGTTTCCTTAAGGGTGTATGTACCGTCCTTAAGTGTAAGTGTCTTAGGTACGACCTTGCCTTCCCCATCGGTCTCAGTTGTCCAAGTCTCAGTAAAGGAACCGCCGCTTGTCTGAGTTACTGTCAGAGTTGCGCCTGCAAGCTCCTCCTTGCTTGTTACATCACGCTTAGAGATAACTACAGCTGTAGCGTCTGTCTCAGCATCAACTATTGTAACGGTCTTATTCGTCTCGCTGATGCTTATAGAGCCGCCATTATCAGCAACAGTCTGCTTATCGATAACCTTAAGCGCACCGTTTGAGACCTTAAACTTGATCTCAGACTCAGTAACTCTATAATTTACACCATTATAAGTAAAGTCTTTACCGGTTTCCTTAAGTGTGTATGTACCGTCCTTAAGTGTAAATGTTGTAGGAACGACCTTTCCGTCCTCGCCAACCTTAGTTGTCCAGGTCTTTGTGAAGTCTCCGTCATCCTGAGTCACTGTCAGAGTTGCACCGGCAAGCTCATCACCATTTATATTCGTCTTTGAGAATGTTACCTCACCCTCATCAACAAGAGAATCATAAATCGTTATAGTTGCACTGGCCTTATCATAGCTTATATCATCATTGGTGCCGGCATTAGCCGAAGGCTCAACTACTTCGCCGTTTACGATCTTAAAGCCGAATGCCGATGTGTTTACATTATACCATTTGCCATCGCTGCCCTGGAAAGGTTTATCGCCGGATTCCTTAAGCGTGTACTCACCGTCGGCAAGAGTAAATGTCTTAGCACCGTTCTTATCAGATCTCCAAGACAAAGCATCACCTGTTTTGGCGTCCTTAGCCACCTTTGTGGTGAGCCCGTCGCCTCTGCCCTCGTAGATCACGATGTCAGCGCCGCCAAGCTCGGAAGCACCTGCAACAGCCTTCTTAGAGAACGTTACATTTGCAAGCTTCTTAGCATCAACAATCTTGATCTTACCGTCTGTGACCTCCTTGCCGTCAGCGTCCTGAAGCTTGCCGTCCTTAACGGTGTATGTTGCCTCTGCTGCTGTCTCATAGCCCGGAGGTGTGGTGGTCTCTTTGATAGTTACCTTTGCATTCTGCATACCCTTTATAATAAGGGGCTTCTCACCTGTTGTCCAGGTGATAGTGTCATCAGTGTATGTAGCCTTACCGTCTGCACAGGAGAAATTATCCTCTGCAAGTCTTATAGCCTCAGCAGCTGATGTAGGCTCTATCTTGATCGTAAGAACTGCGCCCTTAACAGGATCGCCGTTCTCGTCTACCTTTACGACCGAGAACTCTTCAACGCCGGAAACGGGTTCGATCTCCTCAAGCTCCGAATAAACAAAGTGCCATTCAGCCGCACTCTTGGAAAAATAGCCTGCCGTCTGCAGCCAGCCTGTAGTGGTCGTGCCCATATAGGTGTTGGACTTATCATTTGCAACAAGGAAGTTGCCTGCTGTGCCATCAATAACGACCGACTTCGCTTTGTTCATATTGAAAGTGACATTTCTGGTAACGTATTTGTCCATCCAGCGGTTAAAGCCGGAGTGATATACCTGGCTCTCATCAGTATGGCCATAATCCGAATCAGTCTTTGCATACACATCATTGCCATTGTCGTCCATACCTGTTACCCACTTGCCATCAACAAGCGTTCTGATGTAATACTGCCCTATGTAAACATATTCGGGAGTATCAAAATTGAAAACAACGTTCTGTCCCTTTTTCAAGCTGATATTCATTACGGGAAGCTGTCCATTATTGAGCATTTTGTCGCCGTCAACATAAAGAGTAACACCCTCAGGATATGATGTTCCATCAACAATGTACTTATTATCTATCAATATAGGTGTATAATTAGCCTCTTGGGAAGTAAGCGTATCAGACATAGACTGCATATGCTTGATCATCGGATCAATAACAGTGTTAGTAATTTCATCTGATGACATCTGCTTCTGAACCACATAATAGGAATAAGGATCGTTCTTTGCATTCTCCTCGCTGGTATGGTTCATAGCTCTGTCGTTTGTCATCAGCTTTTCGCTTGCCGGGAATTCAGTGTACAGGTTAGCAAAATAATTTGCCGGGTGAGCGTCACTTATAGATTCGAGGTTGATAAGATTTTCGCTTGGCTCAGTAACTATCGTCTGGCTCACAAATGCCGGTACATCATATTCATCTTTATTTGCAGTAATATTCGCAAAGTGTGCGATGTATATAGAGCCCGCATTGGGATCCGAAAGGTCAGGTCTGAAGCCCGAGCTGCCCTCAAATGAATTTGCAGCAAAGTTTGTCTGCATATGACCCGTATGGCTGAACTTATCAGCAACGATACCAAAGTTGACACCATTGTTGCCGAGAATCTCCTTATAGGTATAGCCCTTTGTTGCTGTTACCTTTGTGAACCTTACAGTATTTGTATAGGTCGTTGTATGAGTTTCTGTATCCTCAGACTTTTCCTGACCTACATACGATACCTTAAAACCGTCTACGATATCGCCCTCAGCCGCTGCAACGATCTTTTCGTTCTTGACAATGTTAGAGAAGCTTCTGTCAGATGTAGCAGAAACAATCTCTACCTTAACATCCTCCGAAGGGTTGCCGTTATAGCGCTGACCCTGACCCCCGTTGCCGTTGCGCCAGTTGTTGATATCTGCGTCCTGAACAGTAATTATATTCTGTGTTGCACCCGAAAAAACAAGCGGCTCTACATAGTAGTCATCCTCACTTGCGTGGTGAGCAGTTGCTCTGAGATAGATGTAATCATCAGCTGCAAAATCGGGCGCTGCGTCAAATTCAAGAGCGATCTTGTATTCTGTCTTGTTGTGCTTGAAGGTAGCAAGCGTCTGGCTGTCGCCGCCCGGGATATAATCGGGGATACCGTCGAATACGGCGTCGTCGTTTGCATTGTCCTTGCACTGCTTGAATGTTGTAAGATCCTTGCCCGTTGTACTGAATACACGGATATAGACCTTATCGTTTGCCCCGAGAGTGTACGCTGCCGCTGCAGCATCACTTCCGTCAAGGCCGAACTTATGGAAGCTTGTAAAAGCTGCCACAGCCGATGAGCTGTTGGTAAGGTCTACCTCCTCGATAGCCCAGCCCTTGACATCGGCTCTCTTATAGCTTGTCTCCGTTGCATCACCGTCAACGACATAGCCCAAAACGAAGTATCTCGATGTTGTGCCGTTCTGAACTGTCGTGGGGGTATCGTCATAATCGGTCACCTGTACCTCCGCCGATGCAATAGCCTTTGTAGCTGTAAGCGTGAACTCGTTCGAGCGTGTCTGAGTGGAAGGCTTAGATGTTACCTCCACCTTGAAATCCTCGATCGTGCCGGTGACTTCGTACTTGTCCTTGCCCCAATCATTTGTGACAGCATCCACAGTCAGCCAGCCTTCCTTAGCCTTTAAGATCTTGCCGTCAAGAGACTTGCCGTCGGGGGAGCTCCAGCCGCCGTTCACCTGAGTTGCGGGAACAACAGCGAACCTTCCCGTAGAGAAGCTGCCTCCGTTGTTCTCGATCTCATAGAGATTGTAGTGGTCGTGAGAAGCGCCGTCGGCGTAGGTATAGCTGTCGCTGTCCTTACCCTGGGCGTGAACGAGCAGGTAATACGTGTTGTCCGGGAGAGCAGTGGTGTTTGTGCTGCCGTCAGCATTCTTGAATGAAATAGAAGCCGACAGGTCGTTTGTGTACTGCTTATTGTCCCTCAGCGCATCAAGCTCGGCCTCGGTAAGCGAGAAATCCCCGCCTGCTCCCGCAGCCTTCGCCCTGAGCACGTCAGTAAACGAACTGCTGACGCTTGTGACCGCTAAAGCGGCTGCAGCCAAAAAGCCTGCGATGCGTTTGCCAATTGGTTTTTTCATAACCTCATCCTTTCCATATATTTTTTATAACATTCTGTGTATTTGTTTTGCACACAATTCTATAGGGAATACACAAGATATTATATACATTATTATATCATACTTATTTCGATTTTTCAATGATTTTTAACATTTTTTCTTCTGCTCTGTTTATAGATTTTTTTGTGATTATTTTGTGAAATTTGCACAATTAACTGCCTTCAAAATCGTACAAAAAGTAAATAAACAAAAACGTTTTCAGGGGTCGAGCCGGCATAAATCCATTTTATGGAAACGGCGTATTTTCGGGCATTTTCTCATATGTAAAGTAAAATACCCTTACATAAAATATACCCCCAAATAACCTTGGGGGTATATAAAGCATTTAACTAAAATATCATAATTTTGGTGTAGGTTTCTGCCGTTACCTCTCGGAGTAAAGCTCATTCTCCGCAAGATAAACAAGTGCATCACGCTCACGGTCGTTCAAGCCCTCGATCTGCTCGGCCTTGAGGTAGATATCGCTCGGGTCATCAAGCTTTTCGGCTCTGCACTCGGCAACGAGGGCGTCTAAATGCCTGCCGACAAAATCGTTATCAAGCGCTATGACTCTATCCGGTATTACATTTACTATCTGCCCGGGGTAGCTCTCGGCAATCTCGCCGCTCCAGATAACAGAGAGCATATCCCCCGCCTTCATCTGCCGAAGCCCCTCGACCTGCCCGAGGTATTCCTTATCAAGCCCGAAGGTTATGAGCCCCACGCTGTCGCCGACTGCGAGCACGCTGCCCGTGTCCTTGTCAAAGCGCACTATCTCAACGTTTGCCCTTGCAGGGATAGTAACGCCTGAAAGCTGCAAAAGCTCCCTTTTCATATCATATGGGAACATCATAACGCTCCCGCCGTTTACCGAGAAGGTCGCCCCATCGGTCTCGCCCTCGCTGATGATGTCTATTCGCTCTACGCCCTCAAAAACGCCTATCTGCGCCGCCTCGTCAAATACTATGCTTACATACAGCCCGTTTTCCCTGCACCTTTCCACGTCCTGCGAAGTAATGATCGCGTTCATAGCAGTTTCTCTTATTTCCTCGTCCCCGAGGGCGTTTTTCACGTCTGATTTAGCGCTGTCAGAAAAGCTCTGGCTGCTTATTTCCTCGTCCCCGAGAGCGTTTTTCACGATATCCAGTGCCTGCCGAACTGATACGTCCTGCTCTGCACCCTTATAGAACATACTCAGATCATACTCTGCCTCGTCATCGCCGTCATCGCCGCCGTCTGTTTGGTCTATAGAGCGCCAGCGGTCATAAAGCCCGCTTGCTCTGATAAGCTCGCAAAGCTCCGAGGCGCTCTCGTCATCAAGATAGCCCCTCACGCCCTGAAGCTGCCCGAAATCTTTGACCATTTTGCTTGCTATGCCCTCGCCGCTTTTCAGGTAGGCAAATTCCGAGAGCGATGTATCGTCCTCGACATCGGGCAGCTCATCATATTTTTTATACTCGGCACCGCTGTCTATATTTTTTATAAGTGCGCTCATGCGCTCGGTCTCATCAGCGCTCAGCTCGCCTATCGGGGTGATCTCCACAAGGGGTACAAGCGCCGAGGGGTCGCCGGAATTAAGCTTTTCAAAAAAATCCACGTCCGGATGAGCCGAATCAAGAATTATAAAAGAATTATACTTGGCAGAATAAGCCTTGCCGTCCGTATCGATAAAAAGAAAACGCCAGTATTTGTCCGAGCTGTCACGCTCGGGGGTATAAACTACCTCCTGCAGGCGGTAAGCAAGCTTGCTGATATCTAAGCTCTGCACAGCCTTAGGGGCGCCGTTCCACTCGTTAAAAAGGTCAAGCTCTGATACGACCTTATCTATCCTTACAGCATTTACATCGGCAAGTGCAGCCGTGTTCCCGCTTACATCGCCGCCCTCGGTCAATGTCTTTGCAGGCTCACCGGGGCAGAAAACGTATGACGAATAAAGCTCGCTGTCCTGCCCGGCGGCTTTATCCGTCGAACTTAAAAGCTGTGCATCGGCGTCGATCTCGTCACGGTATTTTTTGAGCTGCTCCATTACCCTCGGATTATCAGAGATCTCGCCCAAGAAATCTATGCTTTGCAGCTTATCCGCCGCCTCGCTCTCGCCCGCTCTTAATGAGGCGACTGTCAACACTATCTCCTGTGCATCACCGCTCACCTCGGCAGAGAACGCCTGCCCTTCCTCGTCGATAAGGAAGAAATAAACGTGAGCGTCGTTCATAGGCATACGCTGATAAGCATAAAACAGGTCAGTCGTATCAAGCTCGGGGGCGTCTTTAGACAATGAGTCGGAAAGGGAGCTTTTATCCCCCTCGTACTCGCCGCCGAAGCCGCCCGTTCCCGCATATATCCCGAGCGGCACGCCCACGCCGACCGCTGCGATCGCAAGCCCCGCCGCAAGCTTTCCCGCAAGAGTTGAAGAAACAGCCGCCTTTGCAGATACCGAATACCCCGCACCCGCCGAGCCCTCAAGCGCTGCCCCAAGCGGAACAGCGCACAGCATCCCGCCCTTAAAGTGCTTTTCAAACGCCCTTTTGAGCTTGGCTCTCGCCTTGAAAAGGCGCTACTTTGCGGCATTCTCGCTGATACCGAGCGTTTTTGCAGTCTCGGAAAGCGACAGCTCCTCGTAATAGTAAAGGATCACCGCCGAGCGGGAGGTCTTATCAAGCCCGTCTATGATAGCCCTGACCGTCTCGGCAGTCTGCCTGTTCTCGGCATAGTCCTGCGGCAGCATAACGGGCTCGCACAGCCCGCTCTCATCAAGGCTCTGCGCCCTAGCGCTTGCCGAAAGGTGGTCGCTGCATTTATTATAAGCTATCGAATATAGCCACGCCCCGAAGGCGTCGGCATTTTTCAGTGTCGTGAGCTTTTCGAGCGCCGCCAAAAAGGTCTCGCTCACTATATCCTCGGCCGCCTCCCTGCTGCCGACATTTTTTAGCGCAAAGTAAAACAGCCTGTCTCTGTACTCGCCGTAAAGCTGCTCAAAAGCAGCCCTGTCACCGCCCTGTGCCTTTTTCACAAGGGCCGACTGTGCAGCCTTATCCATTTTGCTCCTCTCCCCCTTCTTTGAAGATCCTTCTGTAAAGTCTGGCGCACGCCTGCTCATCGGGGGCGTTTTCCCGCACCAGCTCCTCTATCGCTGCCTTGACAAGGCAGCTGAATCTATCGTCCATACACCCCACCCGCACCCTTTCGTACAGTGTTGCCGTTTTGTGTGTCATAAGTAAGACGGCTTTTTCACATAAAGGTTAGCGGTTTTTTAAAAAATCGGCAGGGTGCACAAAAGAAACATCTGTGGGTTGTGCACCCTGCCAAAGGCTTAGCTGAAAAAGATCTCTATCCCTATCCCGATAAGAATGATGCCGCCGAGGATATACGCCTTGTCGGAGAGCGCCGTGCCGACCCTTTTGCCGATAAGCAAGCCCACCGTGCAGATCAAAAAGGTAACGGCTGCGATCGTGACCGAGCAGACAAGCGCCGCAGGCAGGCTGTAATGAGCGATAGTAAAGCCGACAGACAGCGCATCTATCGAGGTGGCTATAGCCTGGAGCAGGAGCGCCCTCGGTGTCAGGCGGGGGGCAGCCTCACCCTCGGCCTTGCCCTTGATACCGTCATAGAGCATATTACCGCCGATATATAGAAGCAGCAGCAGCGCTATCCACGGCACAGCCCTTTGGAGCTTGGTAAAATATGAGACAACCGTTTTTACAGCGACCCAGCCCGCCATAGGCATAAGCGCCTGAAAGAAGGCAAATGCCCCCGCAACAGCCAGTGCCTTGAAGCGCCGCATTTTCGGCTCGCCCATACCGTTTGCGAGCGACACGGAAAATGCGTCCATAGCAAGCCCCACGCCAAGAAGGATACTGTTTAGAAAAAATACTGCGTTCAAAATAAAATACCCCCGTAATAATAATGCTCTCAAAATAGCGGCGAGAAGCCTCGCTAGGTAATAGGTAGTAGGTAATAGGTAATAGGTATTGAAACGATCCTCTGCCCGTGTCCTTATAAACAAAAAAAGCCACAGACCTATGCTGTGACCCACAAAAACTGCACACAGCACGCAAAAAGAGCCGTGTACAGGTCTTACAATTTAAAGCAAGCCGGGCATCAAAAATGCCGGTATGTCGGTACTTGCTGCTGCCCTGCGGCAGCCTGCTACTCCCCCGTACAAAGCTATTTTAGCACAGCGAAGGGCAGTTAGTCAAGACAAACGCCCCTGCCAAAAGCCGCCCGATAAACTATATGCTTGTTCTCCCGCCAAAATACCGTAGGCGCAGAAATAAAACTTTCTGTTAAAAGTGCTAAATAACTAATACTTTTCTTTGTGCAGTCTGACAAAAGGAAATTGAGATATTGACTTTAAATTAGGGATAGTGTATAATAATTGTTAGGAGTTTATTTCCAAAATCTTTGATGTTAGGAGATATGTTATGAACATAAAAGCCGCTAAGGATCAGATCGAGAACGCCATAAAGTCCTACCTTATGAAGGACGAATACGGCGAGTATCTTATAAGCATTGAAAAGCAGCGCCCTGTTTTCCTTCTGGGTGCGCCGGGTCTTGGTAAGACAGCTATTATGGAACAGGTCGCACAGGATATGCAGATAAACCTTGTTTCCTACGCTATGACACACCAGACCAGAGAAACTGCGATAGGTAAGTCTATCACCCTTGAGCGTAACTTCGTGGGTAAGGACGTTACCGTTTCCGAAACGACAATGTCGGAGATCATCTCAAACATATATCAGACAATGGAGGAAACGGGTATCCGTGAGGGAATACTCTTCCTCGATGAGATCAACTGCGTTGACCGTGGTATAGCACCTATGATGCTCCAGTTCCTGCAGTACAAGATCTTCGGTAAGGATCAGATTCCCGAGGGCTGGGTAGTTACCACAGCAGGTAACCCGCCCGAGTACAACGACGCCGTTACCGAGTTCGATATAGCTACGCTTGACCGTCTCAAGAAGGTCGAGATCGAGCCTGATTACCCGATCTGGAAGGAATACGCCTTCTCGCACGGGATACATACATCTATCACAACATTCCTTGATTTCTACCCCGAGTATTTCTATGTTGTGCCTACCGACAAGAGCGACAGGCAGTTCGTTACCGGCCGTGGCTGGGAGGATATGTCGGAAATGATGCAGCTTTATGAGAAGAACGGCACGCCCGTCGATCTCTTCCTCATCTCGCAGTACGTCCAGAAGCATGATATCAACAGAGCCTTCTATGAGCATTATTGCAGATATAACGAGATCGCCGATAAGTACAAGGTAGCCGATATACTAAACGGCAACACCACCACCCAGATCATGGAGGCCGCAAGAATGGCAGGCGATTATGAGAAGCACATACTCATAAACCAGCTTGCGAGCATGACTGCGGAAATGATAGTAAACTCACTTATGACAGAGAAGATGTCAAATATCATCATGCCTATGCTTCAGGACGTTGTTACGAAGATCAACGCAGGCTTCTCAAACAGACAGGTGCTCTCGGAGCATATCATGGAGCTTAGAAAGAAGGTAGACAAGGCTGTCAAGGCCAGGATCATCTCTGTTAAGGACAAGAGGATACAGCACTGGATCCTCGCCTCGCTGACAAGATATATGGACAGGACGACAAACGAGGCAAGAGACAAGAACGAGCAGATAGCTATTATCCAGTCGGAATTCGACGCTATCATAAACAGAGTAAATATGTACACCAATCAGGGCAGCCAGATGCTCTCGAATATGTTTGCATTCGTTCAGCGTGTTTACGGCGAGAGCGCAGAGATGCAGCTTCTCGTTCACGAGCTTTCGCTCAACTCGAACGTTACCACCTTCATCGGAAAGTACGGCTGCGAGGAGTACACAAGCAGACTCGCTATCTACAGCCAGCAGCAGTAATATCTGATAACACATTCTCCCCTATGCCCAAAAAGCATAGGGGAATTTTGTAATAACCCTGTTATTGACAATCGCCCCCTGTTTCGAGTATAATATATACAAGACATAATTTTAAAAAAAGGAGTGTGTATACTTATGAACAAAAAGCTTATATCCCTTGCAGCGGCGGCTGTGATGAGCCTTGCGTCGGTTCCGCTCAGCGCTTCGGCACAGCAGGAGAACGCAGTTCCATTCGAGATAACAAGACCCGAGAACGTGTCTATGATATGGCTCGAGGAAAATGATTCGGAAAACACTATCGAGATACACTACTCACAAAGCAACGCCATGAGCGAATGGTCTACACGCAAGGATTCAGACCACGACAACTGGCTAAAGGAAATAAATGATTTAGGCTATGACGATGTGTGGATAACCGCGCAGATAGACTGGTCGATAGATTCACAGGACGACTGGAAAGCCGATGAATACTGGATAACCGAAGGCTACGACAAGGACTTTCATCAGCATTTAGGCGACTGGGCTTATATAGCACAGAGCTACTCGGCAGAAACTACTATGAGCGAGTGGATATTCCGCTATATGGGCAACATAGATGACCCCGAGGACACAAGGTGGTACGGCCGCCATGAGGACAGCGACGACTACAAGGGCTGGGGCGATGTGCTGAAACCCGACCAGTACACAAAGGTCAAAAACGAAGACGAAACAAACGCAAAGCTTGACCTTGAAAACCACACCATATACGCCCGTGTGCGCTGGCTCGTGACCCTGCGTCCGCTTGACGGCAACGACAGATACGTGACTTCCGACTGGTCAGACGTTGCAGCCATAGGCAAAGACGCAGCAGCGGCCGAGCCTTTAAAGGAGGGCGACATAGCTGCGCCCGTTATAAGCGACTTAAAATACACCGATGAGGACTTCAACGGTTTCCCGGTGATAGCGTTCAAGCTCGATGTTGATGACAAGCTCGCCGCACAGGCAGCACAGGCAGGCGGCACACAGGGCGGCATATCCCTTGAAATTGAGGCAAGGCTTGCAGGGAGCGAGGAATGGGTCGGCCTACAGGGCGACTGGATGATCAAGGCGGGCGATATGACCGCAGCCTTACAAGCCCTCGCAGAAAAAGAGCAGAGCGTCAAGAAAGACACACCCATTGAGCTTCGTGCAAGATACCGCTGCTCGCAGGCAGGCGTTGAGGAGGATATATTCTCTGACTACTCGCAGATAATCACATTCGGCTCGCAGGATATGGAGGTAACTACACAGAAAGTGGAGGAATCATCAATTCCCGACGACGAGAGCAAGGCCGAGACTACAACCACCAAAAAGGAAAAGACCGAAGACAAGGAAAAGGACGACAAATGCTCACTCTGCGGCTTCTGCCCGCAGCCTTTGGGGCTTTGCATCTTTATATGGATAGCTATAATAGTAGTTATCGTTATCATTATAGTTGTCATAGTTCTTAAGAAGAAAAAGAACAAGGACAATGAAAGCAAATAATTACCTTTAGCAAGGGGGAAAATATATGAGCAGGATAAAGGCAGTCTGTATAGGCAGGCAGTACGCCTCGGGCGGGTCGGAGATAGGAAAGATAGTCGCAAGAAAGCTTCAGGCTAAGTGCTATGACCACGAGATCGTCGATATGGCGATAGAAAGAAGCGGCATAAGCGCTATGGAATTTGAAAAATACGAGGAGGCTGTGCTCAGCCCCTTCCACACTCCCCTATCGTTCAGAATGGGCGCTAACAGACAGCTTGACATAGCTGAAAGGGTGTTCCGTGCCGAGGGGGATATAATCTGCGAGATAGCGGATAAGGAGCCGATAGTGGTATTTGTCGGCAGGTGTGCGGATTTCGTGCTCAGAAACAGGGTGAGGACGCTTGATGTTTACATCTACTCCGATATGGAAAAGAGAATGGACAACGCCATTACCAAATACGGCATAGCACAGGACGAGGTCGAGCAGGTCATAAAGCAGTTCGACAAGAAGCGCTCATACTACTACAACACCAACACCAACAAGCACTGGGGCGACAAGGCAAGCTACGACCTGTGTATCGACAGCGGCAAGCTGGGCTATGAGACAACGGCAAGCATCATCGCAGCTATCGTCAGGGCAAGCGATGAGTGATAAACTAAATTCAGAAAAGCGGTGATACCAATGTGCGATGAAACGATCTCACAAAGAATAACAGAGCTGACAAACACTATACTTGATGACTACTCGGGCGGCAGGACTATAGACGGCGCCTGCCCTTTCGACCAGCCCGATAAAAAGGTGATCATAGACATTATTAACAAGCTTCAGATAATCGTTTTCCCGGGGCATTTCAAAAACAACACCTACAAGGTCTACACAAGGCGCTCGGGGCTTTCCATGCTGCTTGAGGACGTTATGTTCAACCTAAAAAAGCAGATAAACCTTGTCCTGGGGTTTGATGAGCAGTATGCCACACTTGACGAGCAGGCACGCCTTGACACGGCGGCAGAGCTCGCACTTGATTTTCTGGGGCGCATACCAAAAATACGTGAATACATCGAGACAGATGTTCAAGCGGGCTTTGACGGCGACCCTGCGGCATTCAACAAGGACGAGATTATCTACTCATACCCGGGGCTTTACGCTATCTTTGTAAACCGCATAGCGCACGAGCTTTTCCTGCTGGGTGTGCCGATGATACCGAGAATAATGACCGAGCACGCACACAGCCTTACGGGAATAGACATTCACCCCGGCGCAACGATAGGGAAATACTTCTTTATCGACCACGGCACGGGCATAGTTATCGGCGAGACGACCGAGATAGGCAACAATGTAAAGATCTATCAGGGTGTAACGCTCGGCGCCCTTTCAACAAGGGGCGGGCAGAGCCTTAGAAACAAAAAGCGCCACCCGACTATCAGGGATAATGTAACGATCTACTCGGGCGCATCTATTTTAGGCGGCGACACGGTCATCGGAAGAGACGTCGTTATCGGCGGCAACGCCTTCATCACAAAGAGCATAGCCGCAGGCGCTAAGGTCAGCATCAAAAATCAAGAGCTTCGCTACAACTACGACTCAAAGCACCCCGTAGAGCAGTTCGATGTTGACAATGACGCTGCATGGTTCTACATTATTTAGGCTATAGGCCTTGCCGAAAGGAGCTAATATGTTTGCCCCTGACCCTATCGAGACATCTATCGTAAAAAAATACAAAAAGAACATCTGGCACCGCTTCATCAAGGCGGGGCGGGAGTATAAGCTGATAAACGACGGCGACAGGATCCTCTGCGTTTTGCGAGGAGATGCACAGTCGCTCCTGTTTGCAAAGTGCTTCGAGCGGCTCAAAAAATACAGCGAGACACAGTTTGAGCTTGCGTTCGTATCGGCTGACAGCCCCCATGAGAGCTTCGGGCTTGATGCTGCGCTTACCGCCGACCCGTGGGGCTTTGCAAGGGCGCAGGGCTTTAATAAGCTGGCCTTGCCCGATTGCTTTGATGACTGCATAGAGTATATCTTAGCCTCACAGCTTTATGAGGGAAGGCTGCAGGCTCTCACCCCCGCACAGGATACAGGCGGGCTTACGATTGTTCGGGCGGGGCTGCTCATAAGGCGTGAGGATATAGCAGCCTTTGCAAGGTACAACTCCCTTTCGCTGCCTATAACGGCGGCTAAGGCTGATGAGCGCACGCTCAGGGTGCGTCAGATCATAGAAGAGCTTGCTAAGACAAACAAAAACCTGGAAATAAACATTCTGCGCTCCTGCGAGGAGGTCAACCTCGAAACAGTGATCTCCTACACCGAGGGCGGGGTGAGAAAAAGTATTCTCGACACATTCTGAGGTGGCTATGGACAAGAGATTTTCACGTGCTAAAATTATTTACGGCGAGGGGCTTGAGGCGCTTGCTTCAAAGCGTGTCGCCGTTTTCGGTATAGGCGGCGTCGGCAGCTTTGCAGCAGAGGCGCTTGCAAGGAGCGGCGTCGGCGCTATCGACATTATCGACAGCGACACTGTAGATATAACAAACATAAACAGACAGCTTTATGCGCTTTCAAGCACCGTCGGCAGATACAAGGTCGAGGTCGCAAGGGAGCGTATTGTTGATATTTCCCCCGAATGCAAGGTCACGGCGCACAGGCTGTTTTATGGCGGCGAGACGGCAGACCTGCTGCCTATTGAAGAATATGACTATATCATCGACGCTATCGACTCGGTAACATCAAAGCTTTTGCTTATCGAGCGGGCGCAGGCGGCGGGGGTGCCTATCATCTGCTCAATGGGAACGGGCAACAAGACCGACCCGACAAGGCTTGAGCTTGCCGATATATACAGCACGTCAGTATGCCCGCTTGCAAGAGTGATGCGGCACGAGCTTAAAAAGCGGGGCATAAAAGGGCTCACCGTCCTCTATTCAAGGGAGGAGCCCGTAAAGCCGAAAGCGGCCGAGGAAGCGCCGCAAAACGGCCGCCGTGCAGTACCCGGCTCGACGGCATTCGTGCCGCCTGCGGCGGGGCTTATCATAGCAGGAAGGGTCATAAATGAGCTGATAGGTGCAAATCGCTAAAATTTTAACAATATGTAAAAAATCAAATTGCTTATTGCAATTATCCTAAAATCGGAGTATAATTATGTTAATGAGGGCTAATTCCCTCAAATGCAGAATATGGAGGAACGTAATTATGTTAGTAACAGCTAAGGATATGCTTGACAAGGCTATGGCCGGCAAGTATGCAGTAGGTCACTTCAACATCAACAATCTCGAATGGACAAAGGCTATTCTTCTCACAGCTGAGGAGTTAAAGTCGCCCGTTATTCTCGGCGTTTCCGAGGGTGCAGGCAAGTATATGACAGGCTTTGAGACAGTTACAGCTATGGTAAAGGCTATGGATAAGAGCTTAGGCATCACAGTTCCTGTTGCTCTTCACCTTGACCACGGTACATATGAGGGCTGCTACAAGTGCATCAAGGCAGGCTTCTCATCTATAATGTTCGACGGCTCTTCCCTCCCCTTTGAGGAGAACCTTGCAAAGACAACAGAGCTCGTTCACGCAGCTCATCAGCTCGGTCTTTCCATCGAGGCTGAGGTAGGCGCTATCGGCGGCGAAGAGGACGGCGTTATCGGCAAGGGCGAGTGTGCAGACCCCGAGGAGTGCGCAAAGATCGCTTCTCTTGGCGTTGACTTCCTTGCAGCAGGTATCGGCAATATCCACGGCGTTTATCCCGCCAACTGGGAAGGCTTGAGCTTTGACACACTTGAGAAGATCAAGGCTGCTGTAGGCGATATGCCCCTCGTGCTCCACGGCGGTACAGGTATCCCCGATGAGCAGGTAAAGAAGGCTATCAGCATGGGCGTTTCCAAGGTAAACGTTAATACAGAGTGCCAGCTCGTATTCGCTGAGGCTACAAGAGGCTACGTTGAGGCAGGCAAGGACAAGCAGGGCAAGGGCTTCGACCCGAGAAAGCTTCTCGCACCCGGCGTAGACGCTATCAAGGCTAAGGTCAAGGAGAAGATGGAGCTCTTCGGTTCTGTAGGCAAGGCATAATTACAAATGATATAAAAAGTGTTTCCCGTAACACCACTCTAAAAAACGGGGAGATAAAAGATCTTTCAGGGGTGTGTCTGCGTGCAGGCGCACCCCTTGTTTTTTTACAGCTACAGTCTTAGGGCAACACCGCACAACCACCGGCCACAGCCTTTGCACGCCATCTGCTTGCAGATTTTCCGTCATATTACCCAAATTTTCCTTGACTTACGCCAGCAAGCCTGCGGAAAATTTAGGCAATCTGACGAAAAATCTGACTGCGCACCTGACGTACAATGGTTGTGCGGTGTTGCCCTAGAATGATCGGAGGAATATATTATGGAAATGATCAAGATCGCCGTTGCAGGCTACGGAAACCTCGGCAGAGGCATAGAGCTCGCTGTAAGGCAGAATGAGGATATGGAGCTTACCGCTGTTTTCACAAGGCGTGACCCGAAAAGCGTAAAGCTGCTTACCGAGGGCGTGCCTGTTTACAGCCTTGACGATGCACCAAAGCATAAAGATGAGGCAGACGTTCTTATCCTCTGCGGGGGGAGCGCTAACGACCTTCCCGTGCAAACGCCCGAGCTTGCAAGGTATTTTAATGTCATCGACAGTTTTGACACCCACGCAAGAATACCGGAGCACTTTGCAAATGTCGATAAAGCAAGCAAGGAGAGCGGGCACCTTGCCTTTATATCCCTCGGGTGGGATCCGGGGCTGTTTTCGCTCAACCGCCTTTATGCCGAGACTATCCTTCCGAAGGGAAAGAGCTATACCTTCTGGGGCAAGGGCGTGAGCCAGGGGCATTCAGATGCAATAAGGCGGGTAAAGGGCGTTAAAAGAGGTATTCAGTATACCTGCCCCATAGATGACGCTATCGAGCAGGTAAGAAACGGCTCACAGCCCGACCTAACTGCAAGGCAGATGCACAAAAGAGAATGCTTTGTCGTTGCCGAGGAGGGCGCTGACAAAGCAGCGATCGAAAATGAGATAAAGAGCATGAAAAATTACTTTGACCGATATGACACGAGCGTAAGCTTCATTACCGAGGAGGAGTTTGAGCGTGAGCACAGCGCTATGCCCCACGGCGGCTTTGTGATAAGAAGCGGCCTTACCGGGGATAATGAGCAGACGCCGCAGAGGATAGAGTATTCCCTCACGCTAGGCTCAAACCCCGAATTTACGGGGAGCGTGCTTATTGCCTTTGCAAGGGCTATGAAAAGGCTTACCGACATGGGGCAGACAGGCTGCAAAACGATATTTGATATACCGCCCGCATACCTGTCACCGCTTAGCGGGCAGCAGCTAAGGGAACTGATGCTTTAAGGAGAAGAAAATGGAGAATTTCAGCTCAAGAAGAATAACAAGGATAGGTTTGACAGCAGCGATCTACGTAGCGATAACGCTTATAGGCGCACCGCTTGCCTACGGCAGCGTGCAGTTTCGCATATCAGAGGCGCTGATGCTGCTTTGCTTTTACAATAAGGATCACATCGCCTCTTTGTCTATAGGCTGCCTGCTTGCAAATATCTTCTCGACAGTCGGCATGATCGACACTATAGTCGGCACAGCGGCAACGGTGATAGCAGGCGTGCTCATCTACCTTTTCCGCAAGGAGGGCAGCACGGTGCGGCTGATAATATGCTCGCTCTTCCCCGTGATAATGAACGCCGTTTTTGTCGGCGCCGAGCTCACGGCTCTTTCAAAAACGCCGGTATCCTTCTGGGCCATGGCGGCAGGCATCGCTCTGGGCGAATTTGTCTGCGTAAGCATAGTGGGGGTCTTTCTTTTCAAGGCACTCGAGCACAACAAGGAGTTTATGCGGGTGATCGGGGAAAAGATGTAAAAAGCAAATATGATTATCCCTTTTACGCACTAACGTCTGATAGCCGTGATCTCGCTTGCTCGGCGGCTATGGCGAACCGCATTAACACAGCAGATCTATTTGATCGCAAAAATGCGGTGTGTTAAGAATATATCCATAAAAGCAATACCGCACAAGGCCTGCATACGGGCTTTGTGCGGTATTTTATTAACTAAAAGGGAACGTGATACATCAGCAGGGTCACTTAAGATCAAGCGTGCCCTTGCCGGCTTCCTTTATAACTGTGTTGCTTGCAGAGTGCTCCTTAACGATCTCACCCTGCTTTTTCTGCATTTCAAACCTGTCGAAGAAATTGCGCCAAAGGTTCTGCCCCTTGTCGGCTGTCGCCTGGTCGTAAAGGGTCTTTCCCTTGTCCTGAACGATCATATCGCTTAAGATCTTTGAGCCCTTTATCTCTTCAAGCTTTCGGTTGAAGGCTGCGTCATTTATTTCCCTAAAATCTACCATTCTGTTGTTTACTTCTATCTCTACAGCTTTTTTTGTTCTTGGCGGCATGATCGTTCCTCCTGATATTGCGCCCTTGCAGGGCATTTTCCTTTTTTCGTAAGTAATACCCCAAAAAGGCACTGTTTGGGTGCAGCGCACGGCTAAATTGCGGCGGCTTGAGTATATAGCAAAAAGGGGCTGTTGTGCGGTGCAACAGCCCCTTAAACGCAGGCATCATTTCATTATATTTTTACCGGTGCTAAATGTCTTTTCCGCAGAATTATCATTGTTATCGGTATCAACAGATCTCTTGGCTCCCTTAGCCGCATACAGCTTCCTTGACTTATCAATGTAGTCTGCATACAGCTTATTGCTGCCCTTATTGACTGCTAAATCAGCAAGACGCTCGATATCGTCTTTTTTACCGCCGTTTTTCATCATGCTGTCGATAACGTCCCCATTTATTCCGCCCTTATCTAATACCCTGGGAAAAATGTCTTTCTGCACAAGGCTATTAACGATCTCCTTCTTGTCTTTGTCGGGGAATTTCTTATCGGGATCGCAGACTCTTCTAAGCTCACACTGATTGGCGAAACGGGGGTCATCTTCAAAGTCGAAAATGTCAAGCTTCTCCATTTCAGCCCTTGTTATGTGCATAAGCTCAAGTGCGGAATTGAACCTGTCTTTTCCCGCAGGCGTTTTTGGCCTCCACGAAGCCTTGGTATCCGAGTTCTCATAATCAAGCTTGATCTTTACATATTTTTTATGGTTATATTTATAGATGCTTGTTTAGTTTATTCGGTCAAGAGATCTGCCATTCTAAGAAAACGCTGTGCGGTATAATTATCCCTGCCCAAATAGAAGGAAAAAACTATTACCCTGCCGTTATTTTCTGTTATATAGTGATATACATAATCGTCTCTGACTGTGGGGGTGTCTTCGCCCACGTTATATTTTTTATATTCATCATTCGGGCGGTACTGCCTGTAGGTATAGAACACTGTACCCTTTTCGCCTATGGGAAAGTCACCGTAGTATTCCTTAAAGGTCTGCTCATCGCTAAAGGACAGGATGATTATTCCGCCATTGTATGAATTCATTTGCCGGCAAAGCGGCTGTGTCATCGCCTCGTCTTTATAATTGATCTGCATTATCCATTCATCACCATATTTAAAAAGCTCGGTAAGCTCGTCACTTTTCGATACGCTTATACCGCTTAATTTAATGTATTCCGACAGGAGGTTATCCTCGGGGATATTGTACAAGTCGGCATATTCCCCTATGTACTTATCGGCGGCTGCTATATTCAGGCCTTCTGCGTTGCCGTACTGAACGAAACGAAAGGTGCGGCCGTTTACCGTCATATCCTCTATAGGCTTTGAGATATTTTCATAGACATCATAGCCGAACTCATCGTAGGAGGGCTTTGCCGCATCAAAGTTAAACTCCTCCGCTTCATAAAGTACGCCGTCCCAATCTAATTTATGAGTGGCAATATATGCATCTGTTATCTCTTTTTTATCTTTATCAAGGTATATAGTTATACTCTTTAGTTCAGAACTTATATAAACAGACATACTATTATCCCCCATATACATAATGTGGCCGGTAGTTTTATTCTTGTTGATACTATAGAAAAAGTCCTCGGTACTGTATGTGTCAAAAAAGTCGGGATAGATATAGGCCTCGCAGTGGGTGTTATAGCTGTCATTTTTGCTGAATGTGACATCGCCCACAAAGAAGGGCTTAAACAGAATAGGAGTGAAGATCTTGCCCTTTACGGTGATAGCCTCGTTGATCGGGGCATATTCGCCGTTATAGCTGCCATTTGTGGTAATATCAATGCTTTGGGGGATAAAGGAGTAGGCGATAATTTTAATGAATACGATCAGAATAGGCAGGATAAAGCCAAATACAGCGACCTTGATCCTGTGGTTTCTTATCTTTGTCTTATGCTGAGATTCGTGAAAGCGCTTTACGGCTTGCTGCTTTTCATCAATTGTCATCGTTTCAAATTTAGAAAAATCGGGTTCTATATCCTTGACGGGAAGCTTGTTAAGGCTGCGCCCTGCCCGCTGACTAAGCATAAAAATATCGGGCGGGGTATCCCGATCAAGCTGTTCAAGAACAGATAATATTTCCTTCTTACTGCTAAGATCGGTTTCAATGTCAGCCTTACGCTTTTTGATAAGCCCGCCTATGCTTTCGGGGGTGTCTATCATTTCATTTATCTCGTCAACAGAAAACTCAAGCTTTCTTAGATCGGCAATTGCATTGAGCCGCTTAACATCATTATCATCATATTCACGGAAAGCCTTGCCGTTTTTGTCCTCGGTCTTTGGGGCTATAAGGCCTTTTTCCTCGTAAAAGCGTATCGTGCGCTTGGTAAGGCCGGTTTGGTTGCATACCTCTTGTATTTTCATTGGGGGTCTTCCTCGTTTTACTTAAATTCAAATTCTTTTCCTTCATTCTTAAGGCTGCCATCTATAAGAAAATGATAGCCGTCTGCCTCGCTGTTGAACATAAGGGAAATGCCGTCATTATTATAATCAAAGGAAAAGCTGTCATAAGAACGCTTGCCGTTATCCGGATCCAAGCGAGTAGAAAAGCTTGTGTTTTTGAAGGTACATTCGCCGCATACCTCGGGGGTGTTTTTCATATAAAAGCTGCCTGTAGCATATCTGCCCGAAAGGGAGGGAAACAAGGGGCGGTATATTTTTCCCTTGAAGGTAAAGGTATCCTGTGATATGCTTTCCACTTTGCCGTCATGATAAACTGTCAGTGTGCCCGAATGCTCGATACAGACTGTTTCAGGAAGCCATGAAAAAGCGTAGATAAGCGCAACGCAGACAAGTGCGCCAAGGGCGAGAAGCTTTAATCGCTTATGGGCTTTTAAGGGGGTGGGCTGAGATCTTAAGTCGATACAGTCATCATTTATCTGCTTATGATAGATGACCTTATCGCCTATTTTGAAGCTGTCAAGGCCGTAGATCCCGCTTATCACATCTGCAACGCAATAAATATCGGGGATATCGGACTGCGCAAGGCCTTCAAGGGTATTTATTATCTCGCCTAATTCATTATGGGCGGAGATAAGAGCGGAAAACTTAGCTGTCACGATAGCATTTATGCTGTCGGGGGCATTGATCATCTGAAATATCTCGTCTATGGAAAAGTCAAGTCTGCGAAGGGTGGAAACGGCATTAAGCGTTCTGACATCGTCGTCGCTGTATTCTCTAAAGCTTTTCCCGTTTTTATCCTCGCTTTCAGGTGCTATAAGGCCTTTTTCCTCGTAAAAGCGGATCGTGCGCTTGGTAAGGCCGGTTTTATCACATACTTCTGATATTTTCAATATACTCACCTCTGTTACATACCAATAATACCATGTGACGTAGGGTAACAGTCAATATGGCCGTAACAATGTTCAATGTTTGTTTACACAAAAACAACAAATAGGCGCTGTACAGAATAATTATAGTAAACGACATTAGATTTTCGACATTTCCCGCTCGCAGATGCTGTGATCCTTGCAGCTGTGAGCGGGAAATGTCAGAAAATCTTTGTCGTTTACTATAAGTACAGCGCCCTGAATACTTAATCTATTATAAATAAACAACAGATCCGAACACCTTTTTGTTTACGAAAGTGTTCGGATCATGGAGTATTGGTGCGGCAAATGGAGCCTAAGTCGCACAAATGTTCCTTTGCATCTTTTTACCGATCCCGCAAACGCCCGAAAATACGGCATTTCAAAGCAAGTTAAGCAAAACTGCTTAATGCTGTTTTTAGTAATTTTTTTTTTGGGGGGGTAATAAGACCCAAATAAGACCCAATGTTTGCGGCGTGTTCCGTTAAATCTTGAACCTATCGTATATTTGCTGAGTATTTTTGATCTATCTGCTCGATCAACGCTGCTGCTTTATCATCAAGTAATTCTGCGGTGTATTTATTGAAAAAAATGTCATTTAGATCAATAAGCTCCATACCGTTTTTTGAAGGCTTCTTTTTATATATGGTTATCATTTATAAGTACGCCTCCTTAAATGCAGCTTGGAATTATTCTTTTTGCTTTCTACAATACGTTAAGGGTAAGCCACAGAAAACAATTTTGACGAGAATACATATCCCGATGCAGAATCCTTACACCATACATACTTTTTCATTTTTTTACTCCTTTTGCAGCCTTATTTCCTTGTAAATCATATCACAAGATCGTTAGTAAGTCAATACTGGCGAGGAAAAGGCGGTGATCAACAATAAGGCGTTTTTCGGCAGCAAGGAGTATTTCAATCTACGCTTCCCATACGGGAGACGACCTATCACCGACAAGGACGGCAAGGCAACATTTGAATTTCAATCCACGCCTCCCATACGGGAGACGACAAAAACCACAATATCGGTGTAATAACCAAGTTGCGATTTCAATCCACGCCTCCCATACGGGAGACGACAAAGCCTTGCTATGCAATAGGCTTTACTGCGAAAAATTTCAATCCACGCCTCCCATACGGGAGACGACTTTTATTATCAAATTATGTATTTTTTATGTACTCATTTCAATCCACGCCTCCCATACGGGAGACGACGGAAACTCTCTGTTTCGGGTATTCCTGCGACCTTATTTCAATCCACGCCTCCCATACGGGAGACGACTATCACGCCAACTTGTATGGCGCAAACGAAAAAGCATTTCAATCCACGCCTCCCATACGGGAGACGACCTTTACCTCAATCAATACGCCTTCCCTGCTTGCTGAATTTCAATCCACGCCTCCAATACGGGAGACGACCTGATGTAGTAATAGCATCGTCTCAGCGTTTTTGTATTTCAATCCACGCCTCCCATACGGGAGACGACTGAC
>JAFRYW010000122.1 GCA_017442845.1 Ruminococcus sp. | reverse complement strand
TCAAGCACAAGCCTGCCCGAGATAGGCTTCTCTATGCCTGCTATGATCTTGGCAAGGGTCGATTTTCCGCCGCCGTTAGGGCCTGTGATGACTGTGAATTTATCATTTTCGATAGTCAAGGAAATATCCTTGATTATCTGCTTTTCCTTACCGTCATTATCTGCGGTGAAGGAAATATTTTTAAGCTCAAGCATTTAACACATCTCCTAGCTTCAAAGTATGCAATAAAAGTGTACAATATTAGTATTATATCACATAAATCATTTTCCGTCAACAGATAAATGATTAACGATCTGTTATTAACGCCTATTAACGATCTGTTATATACAAAAAGCAGCAGGAAGGCTTAAGTGCTTCCCGCTGCGTTATTCGTTCAATACATAGTTGTCTGCTCGGCGTAGCTGTAGACTATGTCATTATCAGGCCTCAGCTCAACGCCCTTTGCGAAGAAAAGCTCCGAGCAGGTGACAAGCTCATAGCCCTGATCGAGCAGCTCGGGTATTATCATCTCAAGCGCCTGAACTGTCCGGAAATTGCCTTGCTGGTCGTGCAGAAGGATTATAGCGCCGTCCTTGACCTGATCCATGGTGCGCTGATAGCGCTGCTCTGCCGTTACCTTTACCTCATAATCCTCACAGCCGTAGCCGCTGATAAAGGTAAGGTCGATAGAATCAAACATATTCTTGTCCACTGCGATATACGGCGGGCGGAAAAACTTAGGCTCTGTACCTACGATCTCCTTGATCTTCTCATTTGTAAACTCGATCTCTGCCTTGATATCCTCGGCACTCATTTTATTCATATAGGAGTGGGTCTTTGAGTGGTTTGCTATCTCGCAGCCCATTTTGTAGGCACGCTTGACATTCTCGGCGCTCTGCTCGTTGATATTATCACCGATCAGGAAGAATGTACCCCTGACCCCATATTTTTCGAGCACATCGAGCACCTCACCCGTAGTAGTGGTATTAGGGCCGTCATCAAAGGTAAGGGCGATCACCTTGCCGTACTCCTCAGGGGTCTTATGGCCTACAGATACGCTTGTTATCTCCTCGGGCTCTGAGCTCTCGGGGGCTGTGGTCTGCTGCACAGATGAGGTCTCCCCTGCCCGACTGCTGTGTACATCTGAACACGCTGTCATTGTCAAAATACCTCCGATCAATAATACTAAAAGCTTTCCCTTAAGCGACATTTTACCACCCCATAGTCTCCTTTATAAACTGCGCAAAGGCCGCTGCTGCCTTATCGTGAGTTTTGCGGGTGGGGTGATAGTCTGCGGCGTAGCCGTCATGCTCATGATCCTGCTCGGTAAAGCAGTAGCTTTTTATTCTATCATCGCCCGTCTCGGACTTATACTCATTCACAGCCGTCTCAAGCGCCGGATAGATACGTGTACCCATAATACCGACAGCACAGAAAATAAACGCATCAGGGTTTTTAGCCCTGACCTCTCGAAGGAAAAGCTTATAGTTATCGGTATAATCACGCTGCCTGTCCTTATGATCCAGGCAATAGCTGTCGTCATTAGTGCCAAGATTGATCACTACCGCCTGAGGGATATACTGCTTAAAATCCCACTCGATATCCTGCGGGGCGAGCTTATCGGCAAAGGAATTATAGGAAAAGCCGAGCTTTTTGTAATACTGCGGGATAGTCTGATCGGCTATCTTCTCCTCGGCAATAGCGGTGTAGCCCGAGATTATCCCATAGCCGCTTATGGAAACAAGGCTGTAGTCGGCATCAAGAAGCTGTGCGGTCTTATAGGCATACGCACCTGTGCAGTCCTCTGTTGAGGTCTTGAAGGGGTGCAGCTCGTTTTCATCATCAACGCCGTAGCCGCAGGTGATAGAGTCACCGATAAACTCGATCCTGCGCTCTCTCTGCTCAGTCGGGGAAACAACAGCTGCTTCATCTGTTTCAAGGGCAGCTATGCCCATAGTTGACATAGCGCACTCGGAAAGCTTTATTACCTGCACCCTTGCTTCGACCGGTTTTTCAGAATCGATTATACCAAGAGTAGTTTTTCTTGTTCTCAAAATGCCCGTGATAAGGCGCTCGCCGTTAAGATAAACGGCGTATCTTGCGTGGCTGCCGCTCACCTGCTCCTCACAGGCTTTATCTGCCAAAAGAGTTAATGACAGC
>JAFRYW010000121.1 GCA_017442845.1 Ruminococcus sp. | reverse complement strand
GTGCATTGTGCATTGTGAATTGTGCATTGACCCAATACGAGTTTTATTTCAAGGCTAAAAAAATTATATTGACACACTGTCAGAATTGTGCTATAATGTATATAGTGACATGGTGTCAGAATAAAATGAAAGGGGGCATTTTAATGCCGAAGGGCTCACCCGAGCTTACTGCATCGCGCAGGGAGGAGATCGTCAGCGCCTGTGAAAAGCTGTATCAGACTATGAGCTTCAAGGAGATCACGCTAAAGGAGATAAGCATAGAAACAAGCTTTTCAAGACCCTCGATCTATAACTATTTTCAAACCAAGGAGGAGATCTTTTTAGCGCTTATGCAGCGTGAATACGAGAGCTGGGCGGCAGAGCTGACAGTGCTTTGCGAAAAAAACGAGACCTTGAGCGCCGAGGGGTTTGCGGGAGGAGTTGCCCGTTCGCTTGAGGAGCATACTCAGCTTTTGAAGCTGCTTGCTATGAACCACTACGATATGGAGGAAAACTCCCGCCCCGAGCGGCTGTGTGAATTTAAGGCCGCCTACGGCGCATCGCTTGATGCGGTGAGAATGTGCCTTAAAAAATTCTTCCCTAAGACAGACAGCGAGAGGTTTTTGTTCGTGTTCTTCCCGTTCCTGTTCGGGGTGTATCCTTACTCGGTAGCTACGCAAAAGCAGCTTGATGCTATGCGTGATGCGAAAATAGATTTTAGGAAGCACAGTATTTATGAGATAGTTTATGACTGCGTTATGCAGCTGTTAGGAGGGTAAAAATGAAATACACAAGGCTTGGTAACAGTGAGCTTACCGTTTCAAGGATATGTATGGGCTGTATGGGCTTTGGCGACGCTGCAAACGGCCAGCATAGCTGGACTGTTGATGAGGCGCACACAAGGGAAATAATAAAGCGTGGCTTAGAGCTTGGCGTGAATTTCTACGACACAGCTATCGCCTACCAGTCGGGCACGAGCGAGCAGTATGTCGGCAGGGCGCTTAAGGACTTTGCAAAGCGTGATGAGGTCATTATAGCAACAAAATTCCTGCCGAGAACGCCCGCAGATATCGAGGCGGGCATCAGCGGTCAGGCACATATCGAGCGCATGATAAACAAAAGCCTTCAAAACCTGGGAACTGACTATGTTGATCTCTACATCTACCATATGTGGGATTGGAACACGCCTATCTACGATATTTTAGAGGGGCTCAGCAACGCCGTTAAAGCAGGAAAGGTTCGATATATCGGCATATCAAACTGCTATGCCTGGCAGCTTGCAAAGGCCAACGCCCTTGCCGAGAGGGAGGGCTTTTCAAAATTTGTCAGCGTGCAGGGGCACTACAACCTTATCTTCCGTGAGGAGGAGCGGGAAATGGCTGTGCTCTGCGAGCAGGACAACATAGCTATGACCCCTTACAGTGCCCTTGCAAGCGGGTGGCTGGCACGCCTGCCGGGGGAAAGCACAAAGCGCTCGGAGGAGGACAGCTACGCTAAATTCAAATACGACGCCACAAAGGCACAGGACGAGGTGATCATAAGGCGTGTTTATGAGCTTGCGGAAAAATACGGCGTTTCTATGACGGAGATCTCGCTGGCGTGGCTGCTGACAAAGGTGACCTCGCCGGTAGTGGGTGCAACAAAGCTTAGCCACATCGAGGGGGCGGCAAGGGCTGTCGAGCTCTCCCTCTCGGCAGAGGACGCAGCTTATCTTGAGGAGCCGTATGTTCCGCACCCGCTTGCAGGGGTAATGGCACAGAACAAGCCCGCAAACAAAAACGACAAGCACGTCTGGTCTACAGGCAGCCAAAGGATATAAGGAGGTACTTTTATGAGTGAGAAAATAGTTCAGACAGCAGGCAGAGAGCAGCTTGGCGAGTTCGCCCCGACCTTTGCACACCTAAACGATGATGTGCTCTTCGGCGAGGTGTGGAACGAGGCGGCGATAGATGTAAAGACTAAGTGCATAATAACCGTAGTTTCCCTTATGGCGTCGGGGATAACCGACAGCTCGCTTTTATATCACCTGCAAAACGCCAAGGCGCACGGTGTGAGCCGTGAGGAGATAGCCGCTGTCATTACCCACGTGACGATGTATGTCGGCTGGCCGAAGGGCTGGGCGGTATTCAGGCTCGCAAAAGAGGTATGGAACGAAAAGGCAGAGGAGCTTACAGATAAGGACAGGTATCAAAACACGATCTTCTTCCCCATTGGCGAGAAAAACCCCTTCGGGCAGTTCTTTGTGGGGCAGAGCTATCTTGCGCCCTTGACTACCGAGCAGGTGCCCGTTTATAACGTCACCTTTGAGCCTTCCTGCCGCAACAACTGGCACATTCACCACGCAAAGAGTGGCGGCGGGCAGATGCTTATCTGCGTAGGCGGCAGAGGATATTATCAGGAATGGGGCAAGCCTGCGATAGAGCTCACCCCGGGAAGCGTAGTAAACATTCCCGCTGAGGTAAAGCACTGGCACGGCGCAGCGCCCGACAGCTGGTTCTCTCACCTTGCTCTTGAGATCCCCGGCGAGGAGGGCAGGACAGAGTGGTGCGAGCCCGTCTCCGATGAGGACTACGGCAAGCTGAAATAACAGTTGATCAAGTATTATATTAACACATAGCTAAGGGCTTGCGCCAAACGGTGCAAGCCCTTAAATAGTATCCGCTTTTTATCTTTGTGTCACTGCTGCGAAGGGGGTACGGGGGGGCACTTGCCTATTGCGAAGGCAGGCAAAGCCCCCCGATACGCCCCCGAAGCGATGAACGGGGTCTTAGCTCAACGCTCCGGGGGAGTTAAGCCGCCTGCGGCGGCTTATTGGGGGCTTTGCGGTCGCCCCCAAACCCCTTCGCAACGCACCTTCTACAATACTGTAAATTCTCATTTATCTTATGAACACTTTTGTTAAAAGGGTGATCTGGAAGAGTATCTCTTCGCTTATTTCCCGCCCTTGTTTATGAAGCTTCTTATGTTGTTCTGATACTGCTTGACATCGCCTATGTGCGGGTCATCACCTATTGCGTGGCAGATCGGGACAGTCGATAGGTTCGTACCCGGTCTTGAGCCTCTGAGATCCTTCCGATCAAGATACTTGATATAGGCAATAACACGCCCTATAGAGCCGGAGGGGTATTTTTCAAAGCTTTCCTTAAGGCAACACCGCACAAAGATCGTGGTACAGATACGGTTGCTTAGCTATGCTAAGCACGCAGATTTTTCGTCAGATCACCCAAATTTACCGCAGGAATACTAACGTATTTCAAGGTGAATTTGGGTGATATGACGGAAAATCTTGGGGTAGATGTGCCGCAAAGCTCTCAGGCGGTCTTTGTGCGGTGTTGCCTATAATAAGCAGCATTTGCTGTTTTACTGAAAAACTGGGGTTTTCGGGCAAAAGGGAATATTTTTGTTTTCTTTGCACCCAACAGCAGGGCACGGGGGTATTACTTATGAAAGCGCTTGAAACGCTAAAGAAAAAAACAAAAAATAATATTTCAGGAGGAATTTATCATGCCTAAGACATTAAAAGAATGGAAAGAAAAGATCGGAAACTATAATGAAAAAGAGATGAATATATTTAATCTTACGGAGGACGCATTTGTAAAAGCGATATCAAATGCTGTCAACGGCTCACAGATCGAGCTCAACGAAAAGCTTACAAAGGCTTCCGCAGCGGTTTCATATCTGAAATTCGCAAGTGTTGTTGACGCAAAGCCCGAAACAGAGGAAAAGCTCCAGTCAAGCCTTAACGACATCGTCGCCCTTGCAAATCATCTCAAGGACAAGAAGAACATGAAGGCATTTGCAAAGACCGTAAATGCTGATAAAGCAGCCCCTCTTTTCGGGCCGGAATGTAACGTGCTCACAAGCATATTCAACATGGCATATAACAACTTTGGTGTTGATATAGATTCCAAGGGCTTTAAAAACCTCTATAACGAGTGCAAGGATGAGCTTATCAAGGAAGGCGAAAAGGAGCTTGAGGAAGAGCAGAAGAAGAGCGAAATGATACCGATCGTAAAGCTGCTCGGCAGTAATAATATCCACACGATCGAAGAGGAAAACGAGTTCGAGAAAAAGGTCGAGGAAAAGCTCTCCCCGGAAGAAATGAATATCATAATCGCCCAGGAGGAAGCTCAGTACAATATAAATAATGCGAACATTAATAATATCAACACCTTAAACCTTGATGATATCAAAAAGGAAAACGAAAAGCAGGCGGAAGCTGCCGAGAGCCAGAGGGCTTATGCTAAAGACCAGGCGATGAAGGATAATGATAGTGCCAGAGAAAACCTGTATGCAAAGCACAACAACGACGGTTTCTTCCGTATAGGCGGCGCTTCAAAGGAGCTTAGGGAGCTAAGAAGCGCACACTCCACTTATGACACATTTATGCATTATTCCAACGACCCGAGATTCGCAAAGCTTTCCGAGTTTGACCTCTTAAAGAATATTCTTACAAAGGCTGAGAAATACAGGGCTGAAAAGAAGCTGCACGGCAAGGGCGATACATCTGCACCAAACTGGGAGCCAAAGACCAGAATGGGGCAGTTAAGGTATGCCGCAGCAGCCAAGTCCATCGAGTTTGCAAAGGATCGTATGAGAGCTCTGGTAAGCGACTATGCAAATGATAAAAACATCTCACTTCAGGAGGCATACAAGCATTTTGATCCCGACGGAAAGCTCAAACTCTATATACCCAATAAAAAGGTAAACCTTGACGATAAGATAAAGGAATCACAGAAAAAGCTGAGAACACTGAAGGAAAATGCCGAAAAAGGTATAGATATCGAAGATAAAGATATCAGGAGCGCTGTAAGTGATCTGTCTGCTGCTTATCTTATTAAGGTGACCAAGAAGACCGGCGAAGTAAAGCCCAGCGAGTTTGAAGAAAAATCCGAGTACATGTCCCGTTCTGCTGCCATGACAAAGATAATGGATGAATACAGCCGTGAAGAGCTTTTTGAGCTCGCCCTGAGAGATAAGGGACAGGATATCTGGTCAAAGGTAAACCAGGCAAGAACGGAGATCAAGGAACAGAAGAAAATAAAGGAAGATCATAAGAAGTCCACAGAGATAAACAATACAGTCACAACCAATCTTACAAACAATAACACTATCGGGAACACAAGCCCTGCCTCTAAGAAGATGAGCAGCTGAACCCCGGGAACATGACCTGATATGACCGGTGCCCGCCGTACACTAATGTGTGCGGCGGTTCTTTGTATAACGAATACCCCGGTTTTACCAATGGCTAAAAAGCTTTAGCTATAGGCAGAGAAACGACCGACCCCTTCGTTTACGCAAATGCGGCCGTGTTTTTTAGCGCTTACTATTTCTGCTTATCGGTATTGTCCTCGTCGCTTAAGTTTTCATCACGGCTTACAGGCTTTTGCAGACTACGGGTCAAAAAAATAATATGGTCATATACTTGACACACCAATTAAAATGCCTTAGATAATGGGATTCGGGGCGAAGCCCCGATGGGTCGGTAACGAGGGCGAAGCCCTCCCCCATACTCTCCCGAGCTCGCTGTGAGCGAATGCTCACAGTTAAGGCAATACCGCACAACCATTGTACGTCAGATACGCAGTCAAATTTTTCGTCAGATTGCCTAAATTTTCCGCAGGCTTGCTGGCGCAAGTCAAGGGAAATTTGGGTAATATGACGGGAAATTTGCAAGTAGATGGCGTGCAAAGGCTGGGGCCGGTGGTTGTGCGGTGTTGCCTTAAGCGAGGGTTTGGGGGCAAAACTGTGGTGTGTCAAAGGGATGACCATAATGAATAATAAAGAGGTATCGTGTCTTATTGGCAAATGCAGATAAAACACGATACCTCTTTTATTGTTTCTTCCTTTTTTTTAAGGCGCTGATGCGCTCTCCCCATTCTTTTATGACAGCTTCCAGCTGCCCGCTTTTTGCTGATCTTCCCAAAGTGCTGCATATCTTCCGCCCTTTGACAGCAGCTGTGAGTGGGTGCCCTCCTCGGCTATCCTGCCGTCATCCAGCACGATGATCTTATCTGCATTCATCACCGATTGCAAGCGGTGGGCAATGACCAGCACGGTCTTGTTTTTCACAAGCTCATCTATCGCCCGCTGGATAAGAACCTCGTTTTCGGGGTCGAGGCTTGCGGTCGCTTCATCGAGAAAAACTATCGGCGCATCGGAAAGTATCGCCCGTGCAATTGAAATGCGCTGCTTCTCACCTCCCGAAAGCGTTGAGCCGCCCTCGCCGACCGTTGTGTCATAGCCATCGGGCAGCGATATGATAAAGTCGTGGCAGGCAGCAGCCTTGGCCGCTGCAATTATCTCCTCATGGGTCGCATCGGGCTTACCCAATCTGATATTCTCCTCAATGGTATCCTTGAAAAGATAAACGTCCTGAAACACCATGCTTATCTTAGAGAGCAGGTGTTCCTGTGTCATGGCGGTTATTGGAACGCCGCCTATCTTTATCTCGCCGCTTTTAATATCCCAAAAACGTGCCAGCAGCCTTGCTATCGTTGTTTTGCCCGAGCCTGAGGTGCCCACCAGTGCTGCAGATCTCCGCTCGGGGATCTCAAAGGTTATCCCCTTGATGACCTCCTCCTTGCCGTCATATGCAAAGCGAACGTACTTGAAGGAAATATCACTGTGCTCCGTGGTCTGCGCAGGCTCGGTGACATCAAGGGCTTTTTCCTCCTTAAGTGCCGACAGCTTTTCCACGCACTGATTTATCCTCGCCATGCTGATGACTAACACGAAAAGCTGCATTATCGGTTCGTAGACCTGCAAAGCCGCCAGCAGACACATGATGTAGAAAAACGGTGTTATCTCACCCATTGAGAGAAGATACGCACCAAAGCCCATCACGATAGCAATGCCAAGAAACAAGATCGCTCTGCCGTACATCGAGACTGCACCGCCCGCCTTTTCCTGCCGCTTTGAATCGTCCCGAAGCCTTGCAAAGCTGTTTTTCAGCCCCTCAAAAGCGCTGCCTGTGCGGTCATAGGCTTGCAGCGTGGTTATCCCTCCTGCATATTCGATCACGTTTGCCGCAGTCTGCTGCTGTATTGCGATAAGCTCCGCACTTGTGTGGGCGACACGCTTGTAGCTGATGACAGCGAAGGGGATTGCAAGAGGAATGACAATGAACATCGCCAGTGTCATCTTAGCGTTGAAAATACTCAGCACGATCAATGCGATCAGCAGACGGATCACGATCACTGCACCGTTTGCCACAACACTTGAGGACAGATTTTCTATCTCCTCATAATTGCGCATCATCAGTGTTGAAAGCTCGCCGGCATCGTGGGTGGCAAAGTAGCCCATTGGCAGAGTTTTCAGCTTGTCACCAAGCCGCAGCTTGTCGCTCTGCTGCGCCGAAACGTGCCCTACACAAATGTCCAGATATGACTTTCTGCGGACGGCTGCGTAACAAATCGTCTGCACCAGCAGGATCCCGACCAGAACCCAGAATGGCTTTTGATCATAGGCTTTTGTGCTGTCAAGAATTGGCGCCAGCAAATAATAGACCGCAACCATCAACACACTTGACGGGATCGATGCCACAAAGCTGTCAAGAAACAGCCATGCTATGAATTTTGCGTATTTTCCGCTGTCTCCGTAGGTGATGATGTTCCACCATTTTGCAAATTTTTCACGCTTGTTCATGCCCCTCCTCCTTTCTTATTGTCCAGCGGTCACGGCGCTCGTTGGCGTTGACCATATCACGGTAGAGAGAGCAGCTCTCCATAAGCTCACCGTGCTTTCCTGCCGCTTCGAGCCTGCCCTCTTTCATTACAAGAATGTTGTCTGCATTCTGAACGGTCTTTAGTCTGTGGGCTATCATTATTACTGTTTTCCCCTTTGAGAGCCGTGAGAATGCCTCCCGGATCTTTGCTTCGTTTTCGGCATCGGCATAGGCAGTTGCTTCATCAAGAACAATGATCGGTGCATTTTTCAGTATCGCCCTTGCTATGGCGATGCGCTGCTTTTCGCCGCCCGAAAGCCCTACGCTGTCTGCGACCACCGTCTTGTAGCCCCTCGGCAGAGAATCAATGGTATCAGCGATGTTTGCAGCTTCTGCGGCAGCCTTGACCTCTTCAAAGGACGCAGTGTCGTTGCCCATTCTGATGTTATTTTCAATGGTGTCGTTAAAGATGAAGGGGTCCTGAAAAACATATGCAATGTTCTTCACCAGTTCAGAGTGTGTCACCTCTCTGATATCCACCCCGCCGATCTTTACCGAGCCCTCGCCGATCTCATAGAAATGCAGCAGCAGCTGTGCAATGGTAGATTTTCCTCCGCCGGACGGGCCTACAAGAGCATTGCAGCTCCCTTGCGGTAAGCGGAAGCTAACCCTATCGCAAGCTTTAATGCCGCTGCCGGGATAAGCAAACGACACTTCATCAAATTCAATATCAAATTTCGTAAGCTGCCTGCCTTCGCCGATGAGGGTTATCTCCGGCTCCCCCAGCAGCTCGTCAATGCGCTTCAAGCCCACATTTATCTTGGTACTGTCAATGGAAACATTCATCATGTTTTCGAGCGGCTCTTTAAGTCCGGCGCAGACCACGAGGAAGAACAGGACCTTTGGCAGCACCTCGGTATAGCTTGCAGAATTGTTCAGCATGATTATCGCCGCTGGTAGCAGAAACAGCACCTGCGCCCCAAAGAAAGCGTAGTAAAGCCCCATGCCGTTTGCGTTGTAGTATGCCGTGTCGTGTACTGCTTTGGTGAAGCTGTTAAGGTCGGTCTCGTAACGCTTGTAGGCGTTTTTTGTGCCGCCGAATATCTTGATGACCGACATTCCGTGAATGTACTCAACGATCGTGCCCTCCATTTTCGCTTTTGCATCTGCCATATTCTGCTGATGCTTTGCACCGTCGGGCTTTTTAAGCGCCATAGCAAGTATCACGAATGAACAGATGATCGGCAGCAGGGAAGCAAGCGTCAGCCGCCAGTCAACGATGAACAGCACGATGATAGTCAGTAATGGGGTTGCGATAGCTGCGGCCACCTCGCACATAGAATGGGCTATGAATATCTCGATCTGATCTACGTCCTCAATTAGCAGCTTTTTGATCGAGCCCTGAGTGTTAGAGGTGTAATACCCCGATGAGATCCTTCCCATTTTCTCCATCAGCTTCATTCTCAGCTCATAGAGAATATCGAATGCTGCACCGTGCGACAGCATTGCCGATGCATAGGCGAAAATGCCGTACAGCACTGCGCTTACGGCGGTCAGGATCACAAGCGAGCTGACATCGGAGAATGCAAGAGTGCCGCTTGACGCATAGCTTTTGATCAGCTTTTTCAGTATCTCATAGATCGTAAAAAATGGAGTGATCTTGCACACGCTTGACAGTACAGACAGGGTGCAGGCGGCAGTCAGGCAGGCTTTCTTTGTGCCCGCCAACTCCATAAGGCGGGCAACGCCCTCTTTTTTCTTTGTTTCCTTACTCATTTCCTTCCTCCTTAAAAACGCAGCTAAAAAGCAGATCAAACAGCTTTTCCTGCGTGTGCTGATAGCCGTTTTCGTGGAGCATAGAGCGGTTCTCTGCGGTAAGCGCCAGTATTTTCAGCAGATTTGATACCACAGCATATTCCACATCTTCCCTCACCCCATCGAACATGGCAAACAGCCGCTTCAAGGTCTCGGTTTCTTCGCTGATATCAGCTTCAGCCTTTTCGGGGTTTGCGTCTGCAAGCTTTTTCTCGTCCTCGGGGGTCAGGTACTGATACACGCTGTCGTTGTTGTTGATTATCGCTTTAAGCACTTGCTTGCTCTCGTCCGCTGTCAGTCTTTCCCGTTCGCCCAGCATTTCAGCGACTGCTTTCCAGAAGCGGCTGCGGTTGAATTCGATGAGCTGTATGACAAAATCTTCCTTCGACATGAAGAAATTATAAAAGGTGCTTTTGCCTATCCCCGCCGCAGCGGTTATCTTTTCCACCGACATATGGGTCATACCGTGCTCCTTCAAAAGCTCAAGCCCCGAAAAGAACATCTTTTCCTTTAACTGCTCCTTTTCGGCAATTGAAAATATCTTTGGTGACATCTTATCCTCCTTTTAGACTGTATTTTGAATTTAAGCGACTAAAAATATAATAACGGTCGCTAAATAGTATTGTATCACATTTCTCAGTGATCGTCAAGAGGTAGATCTATAGTGAACGGCATTAGATTTTCGACAGAGACCGCACGTTCTGTCTGTATTATGGGGTTTGTGATACTATGGGGGTCATTCCGCTTGAAGATGTAAAATGTATTTTGTATCACCTGTATCATGCGGCAGATCCATAAACAGTACCGAGAACGCAGATCCCGAAAATGCGCTTTTTCCATGGGCATAAAAATACCGGGGCCGATATGTTCAGCCTCGGTGTTTTTTCTTTATTACCTGACCTTTTCAAAAAAGCTTGTCAGTATGCCCTTTATGTAATTGTACCGCCTTGCGTAGGAGCCTTCTACCCTTATCAGCTCAAAGCCGTGCCGGCGGCAGATCTCGTTTTTTGAAAAGTATACAGCTTGTTCATGACGGTGATCTCGGAGGGTGTATCTCTCGGAGATTGGATTGATTTTTCGGGGGCGGTATGACATAATGGAGAGGTAGAGTGATCACTCGGCTTGCTCGTGTAAATTGGAATTTGTGGGGCCCTCTGTTTAGCCCCCTCCCCTATGGGGAGGGGGGTGGGGGTGG
>JAFRYW010000120.1 GCA_017442845.1 Ruminococcus sp. | reverse complement strand
TATGATCTCGACTATCCTTTCCGATTCCTGCTCGTCTGTATTCTTATTCCTGGCGGCGGGGCTGAAGGAATTTTTCTCGCTAAAGCTTGCGTCATTACGGCTCGCAGTGAATATGCTCAGGTTCTCGGTGCCGCTCGTGCCGACGATCGTTATGTGGACGTTTACGGGCTTTTCAGACCAGATCTTTATCGGGAATATGCACTCTGACAAGGTGTTTATCGGCGAGGACGCTGCGGGCATCTATTCCGCCGCCTCGAAGATACCGAACCTGATCTCAATGCTCTCGACGATCTTTATGCAGGCGTGGAATATGTCTGCGATAAGCGAAAACGAAGCAAAGGACAGAGACTCATTTTACGAAAAGGTCTACTCTGCTTACCAATCAGCCCTTTTCATCGGCGGGGCGGGGCTGCTTTTGTTTATAAAGCCCGTCTCGGCGATACTTATAAACTACAGCGTCTACCCCGAATACAGCACCGCCTACACCTACACCCCGCTGCTGATAGCGGCGGCCGTTTACACCTGCCTGGATCTGTTTTTGGCAAGCATTTACACCGCCACAAAGCACACGACAAACGCCTTCCTGACAATAGCTGCCGTATGCGTGTCAAATATAATACTGAACCTGATATTTATCCCGCTTTTCGGTATGCAGGGGGCGGCAGCGGCGACCTTTATGAGCTACCTGATCTGCTTCTGGATCAGAATGTTCGACGCAAGGCGCTTTGTGCCCTTTAAATTCTCTGTTCCAAAAAACATCATCAACACAGCCCTTATGCTTATGATATGTGTTTTAAGCATTTGTGAGCCGAGGCTTTATATGCTGTGGTGCATAGTCATAACCGCTCTCATCACCCTGCTCAACTACAAGCCCATATGGGCTATGGCAAAAAGGCTGATAAGAAAATAATGCGGTGGCCGAAGCGAAGCACCGCCTTGACAGCCGCCTGCAAAAAATGCTATACTGATTTAGTGATTTTTTCACAGAAAAGGAGAATACATATATGTTCAAAATAAGATATGCCGCTGCGGCTTTGGCAGCTTCGCTGCTGCTTGCAGGGTGCTCTGCCCCCAACGAGCCCGAGCCGCTCAAGCCCAAGACCACCTCTGCGACCTCATCTGCGGCCGAGAGCGTTTTGGAAAGCGAGAGCACCGATGAAAGCAAAAGCACTGACGAAGGCTCGGCATCGGACAGCACAGATCCACAGGACGATGAAAGCCTGCCCGATGATAAAAAAGCCGACAGCGACACCAAAAAGGAAGAGACGGACAGCATAAAAAAGCTGATCTCCGAAATGACGCTTGAACAGAAGGTATGCCAGATGTTCATAGTTACCCCCGAGGGAATGACGGGGGATTGGCAGACCACCTATTTTGACGAGCCGCTAAAGCAGGCGATAGAAAAATACCCCGTCGGCGGCATAATACTGTTTGCACAGAATTTGCAGGACACAGAGCAGGCAAAAGCGCTTATCAGCGATATGCAGAGCTGCGCTAAAAACAGCAGCGGTATAGGGCTGTTTATGGCAGTTGACGAGGAGGGCGGGATCGTTGCACGCTGCGCCGACACGCTAGGCACCACCTCCTTCAACAATATGGCATACTACGGCAAGGATAATAACCGTGACACAGCCTACGAGATCGGCAGCACGCTCGCCAAGGATATAAGCTCTATCGGCTTCAACCTCGACTTTGCGCCTGTCGCAGATGTTGACATCGACCCCGGCAACGAGCTTGGCGAGAGGATCTTCAGCAGCGACCCCAACGTTGTGGCAAACATGGTCTGCGGTGTTGTTGCGGGGCTTCAGGACAACAATGTCTGCGCTACGCTCGAGCACTTCCCCGGCCTTGGCGCTGAAGACGGCAACACCCACACGAGCAGCTTTGTAGTTATCGACCGCACGGTAGACCAGCTTCGTGAAACAGAGCTTGTGCCCTTCAAGCAGGCTATCGACGAGGGGGCGGCTTTTGTAATGGTAGGCCACCAGATCGTAACAGGCTTCGGCGACGAGCTGCCCTGCGACCTTTCCTACAAATGCGTAACAGAGATACTCAGAAACGAGCTCGGCTTTGACGGCATAGCCGTTACCGACTCGCAGCTTATGAACACTATCAGCACCGTATACGGCGCAGGCGAGGCTGCTAAAAAGAGCATTGCAGCAGGTATCGACATAGTGCTTATGCCCTCTGACCTTCCCGGGGCGATAAGTGCGGTTGTCGAAGCTGTCAACAGCGGCGAGATCTCCGAGGAGCAGATCGACAAGAGCGTTACCCGCATACTAGAAAGAAAAAGAACGCTGGGTCTTATCTGACGACCGCAAATCATAACCACCACTAAAGTGGTGGTTTGCTCTGCCCCTATAAGGGGCTATTACTGGCTTTGCCCCTCAAGGGGCGCCGAAAGTTTAGCACCGCATTACATTCACGGGCAGCCGCTTAAGCGGCTGTTCTTTTTTTGC
>JAFRYW010000119.1 GCA_017442845.1 Ruminococcus sp. | reverse complement strand
AATTCAGCCTCCTCTTTGCGCTCTTTCCTTGCACGGGGGAGTGTCTCTTCAAAATATTTGTGATCCTCCTCGGCCAGGCCGTCCTTATCCGCTATGCTGTGCAGATGCAGTGCGTCCTTGCAGTTTGATTTTGTTATAAGTCCGCCCGGGAGCATCGTGGGGAGGTTTTCTTTAAGCGTGTTGTTGATGTCGTCAGCCATTTCCCTGCGGCCTTCGTAGGTGCTTACATCAGTTTCCATTATGCGCTTAAGCAGGTCGCCTAAGTTTCTGTTTGCATTATCACGTGCGAAGTTATATAAGATCTCAAGATCTGCCTGTTCTGATTTTCCCTCCCAGCCGTTGTCAAATGCCTTTTGCAGAAACTCCTTCTTGCTGAATTTGTAGTCCGCATCATAATCTATTCTCTGCTCTTCTCTGTCAGCGCCGAATACTTCAGCGTAAAGCTCATCAAGTATTTCCTGCGTAGTGTCAAGCTTCAGCCACTCCTTCATTTTATCGTTAAAGGGGCTTGCGGTGCCGCTTTTCTCTTTTGGGATATGGTTCTTGACTGTGGCTGCCAAGAGGGGCTTTAGCTTTTTCTGCTCCTCTAAGTCAAATACGGGGATATTTACAATATCTATAAAGATATTCTTGCTATCGGGGTCTTTGCCCAGCTCGTCATAAAGCGCACCAAAGAACTCCATGTCGCTTTCAAGTGACCAGCCGTTTGCTGCTGCTACCGCAAGGAACCAATTCTTTTCATACTCGCTTGCAAAGGAGGGTGTCGTGTTCTTCTTTGTGTTCTCCCTCTGCTCTCTTTCATCATTCTGTATACGGGTCTCGTACCTTTGCGTGTCGATAAGGTACTGCCTGCGCTCTTTTTCGGCAGGAAGGATCAGGCTGTCGCTCGTGCCGTAGGGAATGCCGTGCGCCTGCTCATAAAATGATTCAAGCTCTTCATCATCACGCTCTATCGAATCCCATTTAGTGTCATTTATTGTCTTAAGCAGCTTTTCCTTCTGCTCGGCTGTTACGTTTGGGTTTTCGTTTATGTACTTGATGAACTCATCTTGTAGGCTTTTCCTGAAATAGGGGGCCCACGCCTCAGTGCTAAGCACCCTGAATAAAATACCCGTGTGCTCGGGCGAGTCTGCAAAGGTGTCATAAAGTGTGAGCATAAAGTCTATATCTTCTTCATAGCCCCAGCCTACGGTCACAGCCGCGCGTGCAAAGTCTTCGTTGGTTTTGATGTAGTTTCTCATTTTTGGCTTGCCCTTAGCCCTTTCCTCCTCGGCTAAGCGGTGAACTCTCTCGCTTATGGGGTAGCCCATTACCTTTTGATGCTGATCTAAAATGATCTTTTCATCGACCTGAACGTTCTGCTTTGAGTGGTTGTTGACAAGGCGCATGATAGGGCCGCTAAAGTATTCATCATCTTCAAAGTCAACATAAAGGCGCGCTTTTTCGCTTTGCCTTAACATCATATCTGTTTTCCACAGATCGACCTCGAGTATATTGTCGAGCATATGCCCTCTTATGCGGTCGTTAGCTAAAATATCATAAGCCGAGCTTACAAAAGCCCTTTCCTCATCAGTTACCCAGCCCAGCTGCTCGGTCTTCTTTAAGAATTCCTCCTTGCTAAGTCCTGCGTCGAATGCACCTTCATATCTTGGCATATTTATTACCTCCGTATGAGTTGATTAGTAGAGTTCTGTGCCTTATCTGTAAGTAATACCATTGCAGCTACCTTTTGGGTGCATAAATATACAGATTTTAGGTAAGGGCAGTATTGATATTATAAATTGGAATTTGTCTCAATGCACAATGCACAATTATT
>JAFRYW010000118.1 GCA_017442845.1 Ruminococcus sp. | reverse complement strand
TTTTTGTGTAGCAACTTAACTGTAACACAGGTTCATGCTGGTTCGCTATCTTTTTTTCTTAATTTTGTCTCACATCTATTGTAAACCGACAGTAAGGTATATTGACCGCTCACAAAGCCATTTGACAACCCCGCCTCAAATATGCTATAATATAAGTTAACCGATTTAAGTAATGAAAGGTAAATGACAATGAGCGAGCATAATCAGGAAAATATCAGGAATTTTTGCATAATTGCACATATAGACCACGGAAAATCTACCCTTGCGGATAGGATACTTGAGCTTACCTCCTCCGTTGAGCTTCGTGAAATGGAGGATCAGCTGCTCGATAATATGGACATCGAGCGTGAGCGTGGCATAACCATAAAGGCAAGAGCCGTGCGCCTTAACTACACCGCTGATGACGGCGAGGAATATGTTTTCAACCTCATCGACACCCCGGGACACGTTGACTTTAACTACGAGGTCTCACGCTCGCTTGCGGCGTGTGAGGGTGCGGTGCTCGTGGTCGATGCCTCGCAGGGAATAGAAGCGCAGACGCTCGGCAACACCTACCTTGCTATCGAGCACGACCTTGAGGTGCTGCCCGTGATAAATAAGATCGACCTGCCCTCGGCAGAGCCTGAGAGGGTGTGCGCCGAGATCGAGAACGTTATAGGCATACCCGCACTTGATGCCCCCCGTATCTCCGCAAAGACGGGGCTTAACATAAAGGACGTTTTAGAGCGTGTCATAACCGACATTCCTGCGCCCTCGGGCGATATTGACAAGCCCTTCAAGGCGCTGATCTTTGACAGCGTTTATGATATGTACAAGGGCGTTATCATCTATGTGAGGGTCATGGACGGCTCTATCAAGGCGGGGCAGACAATCAAGCTTATGGCAACGGGCGCCGAGTTCCAGACTGTTGAGATAGGCTTTATGGGCGCTAAGGACTTGGTTCCCGTAGGCGAGCTCAAGGCGGGCGAGGTTGGCTATATCACCGCATCTATCAAGTATATAGGCGATACCCGTGTCGGCGACACGGTGACAAGGGCAGATGAGCCCTGTGCAGAGGCGCTGCCCGGGTATAAAAAGGTGCAGTCGATGGTATTTTCGGGCGTTTACCCCGCAGACGGCGCTAAGTACCCCGACCTTCGTGATGCGCTCGATAAGCTTGCACTTAATGACGCATCACTGACCTTTGAGCCGGAGACCTCGGCAGCCTTGGGGTTTGGCTTCAGGTGCGGGTTCTTGGGGCTTTTGCATATGGAGATAATACAGGAAAGGCTCGAGAGGGAGTATAACCTCGACCTTATCACAACAGCCCCCTCGGTTATATATAAGGTAAACCTTACAAACGGCGAGACGAAAATGATCGACAACCCCTCAAACTACCCCGACCCTGCCCTGATAGCCTCGGCAGAGGAGCCTATGGTGACGGCACACATTTTCACGCCGCAGGAGTTTGTCGGAAATATAATGGAGCTTTGTCAGGACAGGCGAGGAAATTATATAGATATGAAATATCTTGACGATACAAGGGTGGATCTTCACTATGAGCTGCCCTTGGGCGAGATCGTTTATGATTTCTTTGATGCGCTCAAATCCCGCACAAGGGGCTATGCGTCCTTTGACTATGAGATGAAGGGGTATCAGCCCTCGAAGCTCGTAAAGCTCGATATTCTGCTAAACGGCGAGGTCGTAGATGCGCTCTCGTTCATAGTTCATACAGACAAGGCGTATTCAAGGGGCAGAAAGATCTGCGAGCGGCTAAAGGATAATATACCAAGACAGCTTTTCGAGATACCCGTTCAGGCGTCTATCGGCGGCAAGATAATCGCAAGAGAGACGGTAAAGGCTATGCGTAAGGACGTCTTGGCAAAGTGCTACGGCGGCGATATAACCCGAAAGAAAAAGCTGCTTGAAAAGCAGAAGGAGGGCAAAAAGCGCATGAGAAAGCTCGGCTCGGTAGAGGTGCCGCAGGAGGCGTTTATGAGTGTGCTCAAGCTCGATGAGTAAGAGGGCGTTTTAATGCAGTATGTGATAATAATTGCAGTTGTTGCTGTTATAATCCTTGTCCTTGGGGTGAGCGTTCAGATGATAGCAAGCGTCTCGGCGTGGGCGATAATGCTCGTCTGCACGCTGGTGTCGGCGCTTATGGCGGTTTTCTTTGTGGTGTTCCTTGCAAAAATGCTCGCCTGCAAGAGAAAAAAAGGTGTATTTCTGCGGGCGGACTTTAAGGACAGGGGCGCATTTAAAAAGTATAAAAGCGCTGTATATGAGATCGAGGGGGAGGAGCATTTCAACATCTTCCCCTATGACCTGAAGATCTTTTATAAAAAGGATAGGCTGACAGAGCTTTACCTTGATAAAAAGGGCGAGGTCTATGATATGATGACAAGGATAACTATCTATGCGGGGGTAATGCTCTCTGCTGCTATGACTGCATTGATGGCGTGGGTCACGGTGTTTTATTACAATAACAGGTGAGAGCTGCTCGCCTGGGGATAAAGGGGTGCGTGCTTTTGGAGCTTAAAAAGCCAATGAAATATTCAATAATACTCGGCGTTGCCGGGAGTGCGCTGATACCCGTGCTTTATGAGGTGTATGCAAATATAAGCAAGGGCTTTGCTGTGTTTCTGCTGTTTTTGTGGGCGGTGGTGTGCTTTTATAAGCTTGCAGGCTTCCCGACAAAGGAGTGTATGCTGGCTATCACCTGCCTTATCGCATATTCGGGGATACTGGGGATAGTGATGTATGTTATCATACACCCCGCAGTGCAGAGCTTTCTTGAGAAAAACTCAAAGTATTACTACCTGACACTTAAGGAGGAGCTGCTATTTTTTGCGCTGGCGATAGGTGTGATGCTGCTTTTGTATATTATGTATTTTGGCAAGGTATTCGTTTTAAAGAGCATAGCCCGCTTGAAGGAGAACAGCAGCGCTGCGGGCAAGTATATAGATAATGCTTTTGACAGCAGTGAGGACGGCGACGGCTTATGAGAGGGATATATATACACATTCCCTTCTGCCTGAGAAAATGTCCTTACTGCGATTTTTATTCGGTAAGGCTTGATGAGGGGCTTGCCGATAAATATATCGGTGCGCTCATAAGAAGCTTTGGTGCGCCGAAATATAAGGGGCTCTCGGCAGATACTGTCTATATAGGCGGCGGCACGCCGACGGCACTTTCTGAGGATCAGATCACACGGCTCATGGGCGGCGTGCTTGAGTGCTTTGAAATAGCCGATAATGCCGAGATAACGATAGAAGCAAACCCCTGCACGGTGGATTTTGGAAAGCTTAACGCTATAAGGGACACGGGTATAAACCGCATATCCTTCGGGGTGCAGTCGGCAAATGACAGAGAGCTCGGCTTTCTTGGGCGGCTGCATGATTATGAGACCGCCGAGGCGGCGATAGTAAACGCACACAGGGCGGGCTTTGAGAACATCTCGGCGGACATAATGCTCGGGCTTAAGGGGCAGGACAGAGACAGCCTGCTTGCCTCCGCCGACAGGCTGACAGCACTGCCGATAGGGCACATCTCCGCATATATGCTCAAGATCGAGCCGGGAACGGCGTTTGACAATGATAAGACCCGTGCCGAGGTCTGCGATGATGACACGGTGAGCGGGCTTTATCTATCACTTGCAGAGCACCTGGAGAAGAGAGGTTTTTCGCAGTATGAGATCTCAAATTTTGCTAAGGCGAGGCTTGAGAGCAGGCATAATCTTAAGTACTGGACGGGGGAGGAGTATGTAGGCTTCGGGCCTGTGGCACACTCGCTCTTTGAGGGCAGGCGCTTTTATGTGCCGAGAGACCTGAGCGCATATATCGCCGCACCTGTGCAAAGCGAGATAGATGAGGAGGAGCCCTATAATGAGCGGGAGGAGTATATAATGCTTTCTCTGCGCCTTTGTCAAGGGCTTGACAGAGCAAGGCTCACCTCACTTTACGGCGAGGACGGGGAGCGGAGCATAGCCGATAAAGCCGGCCTGCTTGAAAAGAGCGGGCTTTGCAGGATAAATGATGAGCGTATAAGGCTCACCCCGAAGGGTTTCTTGGTTTCAAATTCTCTTATACTTGAATTTCTTTCCTGCGTGGGGCTGGCATAATAGCCAAAAGAATGGCGGGTAAGTTGTTGAAAGCTACAAAGTTTTGTGCGGGTGTTGTAATTTGCGGCTTAAAATGTTAAAATTACTATGAGTAAAAATGCTTTGAAACAGAAGGGCTAATGCTATGGATAAAATCTTACTAAAGGCGGCTGCTTTGAGCGTTTGTGCGGCGGTGACATTTTCACTGACTGCCTGCGGCAAAAAGAGCAGCAGCGCAGAGATCGAGATACCTATACTTGAAACGAGCGCACCTGTTTATAACACGGTCAAGGCCGAGATCGGCAGTATATCCGAAAAATACTACGGTGAGGCCTCCTACGGCATATCTCACGAGATGACCGCAAGCTTCACAAGGGCGGGGCAGATCAAGGAGATAAATGTAGAGCTGAACAAGCAGGTCAAAAAGGGCGATGTGCTTTGCGTGCTCAGAAGCGAGGAGATAGAGCAGCAGATCGAGGAGGCGGACGTTTGGCTGGAGCAGTCGGAGAGCACCTATAACAAGCTGCTTGCAAAGGGAAATGTACCTGCTGCGGAGCTTGAGTATGCGAGGATCGATTACGAGCTGCAAAAGCTCAACCACGCACGGCTTGAGAGGGAGCTTGCACAGTATACCGTAAAAGCCCCCTGCGACGGCACTATCACGTGGATAAATGACCGCAACCGTGAACTCAATGTCAACACAAAGGTATACCCCGACTGGCTGTGTACGATAAGCGACAACAGCGAGAATGCGCTTAGCTGCAAGATGATACAGAAGATCGAGCACGTGGGCTATGGCACTAAGGTCATAATCACCTCAACACTCGGCGAGTACGAGGGGTATGTCACAGGCGAGCGTGAGTACGGCGAGGGCGCTACGGCGCAGTATATCTATGAGATCAGGTGCGATGATGACGATGTTGAGGGGGCTAACAAGTTCAAGGTCTGCTTTGATGTGTATGACAAGGACGATGTTGTGCTCGTTCCCGCAAAGGCGATAAAGGCGATAGGCGAGAGGCGGTTTGTAAACCTGCTTGTCGGCGGCGTCAAGGTCGAGCAGGACGTTGAGACGGGCATTGAGGACGGCGAAATGGTCGAGATCACAAACGGCCTTGTCGGCGGCGAGGAAATAATCATAAACGGAGAATGACACCAAGCGGCAGGAAACTGCCGCTTGTTTATTTATCTCGATAATTAAACCACCTGCTATGCAGGTGGAATGTATAAACTTTAGTAAGAGCATAGAGGTTGCGGTTGACAAAAAACCTCCTTGATGTACAATAGTAATAAGGCTACCAACCGCATTACAAATAGTCAAGGAGG
>JAFRYW010000117.1 GCA_017442845.1 Ruminococcus sp. | reverse complement strand
CTCATTATCCATACTATATCACCGAAAGCCCTGCACACAGTGAGTTTATCACAAGTGTTTTTGAGCAGTTTCTGTCAAGCTTGGTCATATGCTCACTTACACAGCGGTAAAGCTTTGAGCACCTGCCGCTTCCGTAGCGCTGACTAAGCGCACGGGCATTTTTGTTAGAGCAGCTTGTGAGCACGCCGCCGTAGGAAGCAACAGCCCCGTCACGCAGTATCTCGCTCAAAAGCCTGAGCGTTTCACGAAGCTGACCCTTTTTGCTGTCTGTTTCGTTTAGTACACGCAAAAGCTCGTATTCATCACCGCTGACAAGTGCCGCCGATATCGCCCTTGCATTCTGCACGGCAAAGAAAATGCTTTGCTTCTCGAGATATTCGATGCAGCTGCCTATATTTCCGCCAAGGGCATCGCAGGCGCCTGCTATCTCGTCATACTCGTATTTTCCAAGAGTTCCCAGATAGCTTATACATTCTTCCTTGGTGCAGGGCACAACGCTTAAAGCTATCGCCCTTGAAAGGATCGTCTGCAAAAATGCCTCCTTAGAGTCGGCGGTAAGTATCATTACAACGTGGTCGGGCGGCTCCTCTATAAGCTTTAGCAGAATATTCTGCACCTGCTCGCCCGTTATTATCGACCTTTCAAGCTCGGGGATAAGGTAGACCTTGACCCTGCCCTCATTTGGTGCTACAACAGCGTTTGAGACTATCTCCCTTATCTGCTCTACAGGGTAGTTGCCGTTTTCATTCGGCTGCGCTGTCATAAAGTCGGGGTGTATCCCGTCACGTATCATGCGGCAGCTTTTGCAAACACCGCAGGGTCTGCCATTGTTTTTTTCGCACAGCATTGAGGCGGCAATATACTTAGCAGCCGTCCTGCGCCCCTGCCCCCGCTCACCTGTTATGATGATAGAGTGCGGCTCACGCCCCTTAGTTATCGTAGCCTCGGTAAGGCGCTTTATGTGCTCGTTTCCCGTAAGCATTTTTATACCTGCTCGAAGCGCTCTATGTCAGTTACGAAAATAGTAGCGCCGCCGATAGTCACCTCGACAGTATCTGTCGGATATGTGCCCAGCCCCGAGACCGATGAAGCGCTGACGGTCTGCTTTCTTTTCTTGCTGTACTGCTTGCATATCTCAACTACCTTGTCTACCATATCGTCCTCACAGCAGATCATATAGGTAGTGTTGCCCTTTAGCAGAAAGCCGCCCGTGGTCGCAAGCTTTGTAGCCCTTATACCCTCTGCGCCGAGCCCCTTGCTTACAGCATATGTATCGTCATTGTTAACTATCGCATAGATAAGTTTCATAAGTTCATCCCCCTTTTTTGATGCATATATACTATATTATAACACAAAGCCCCGCAAAATGCAACCCCGAAGATCAACTTTACATATGCTGCAAAAAGCGTATATGACCGGGTTCTTTATATATGCATAGTTTGTTAAAAAAGCTTGCATTGTACTACAATATATGTTATAATAAATATATATGACTTATTGTAGGGGGTAAGCTAATGTCGATCGATCTTAACAAGCTTGGTTCGCTGCTGGGGCTTGAGATAAGCGCTAAGGAGCATAAGCTCTACGGCAGCAGGGGCGGCTTTAATATGAGCATACGCTACTTTTCAAATGACCTTACTTTTATGGTAAGAATATATGCCGCTGTGCTTGATAAGTCCGTAAGAGGTGCGCTTACCGAGTTTGGCAGGTCAAGAAAGGGCTATACATTTATACGTGCTTGGGATAATAGGGTAACAGCTATGCTCACCATCGACAGGCGTGATACGGAGGAGGCTGTTGCGGGGGAGATAAATGCATTTTTAGAGCTGGTTTCCTCTTTGGGCTTTTACCCCTGCTGCTCGATGTGCGGTGAGAATAAGCCTGTGAAAATGTATAGCCTTTTATTTGATGACTGCAACACCTGTGATGACTGCACGGCTGTTTTGAGATATGATGTCGATAAGTCGAACACCCTCTTATCCTCGCAGAGGTCAAGCCTTTTAAGGGCGCTGCCGGGGTGCTTGATAGCTGCTCTTTTATCGTTTTTGTATGCATTTTGGTCTGCGGGGGCTATCCCTGCGGTATGGAACGGCGCCCTTGATTCGGGCACGGGGGTTATCCTCAGTGTGTTTTTTATAAAGAAATTCACCGCCTCAAAGACGAGCGCTGCCACGGCGGTCATGAGCGTGCTCATATGTATCGTTGCTGCCTGGGCGGGTACGGTCATGTGGTTTTGTGACTATTTTGCCGACTTTAACCGTGACAATGCCGAAAGTCAGCAGGTCATAGTCACATATTATGAAGAGGTGCAAAGGGGTAACGACCCATATGCCACCGCTTATCACGGCGGCGATGTAGATATTGCAATGCAGTATGCGTACCTTGACGATATGTCACAAAAGGATCTTGACAAGTCATATACAGCCGCTAAGCGTATAATCGACAATCAGACAACGACAGACTGCCTTTTGCATTTCCCTGACCTTATGTTCTCTCAGTACGGCGAGAAAATGGTAGACGGCTTTTATAAGCTTATCATCGGCAATATAGTAGGCGCAGTAATTATAGGTGCGCTGCTGTGGAGAAGGGTGCTGAGTATGGATAAGCTCAGATATAAGCTCGTTCCTCTGCCGATGAACACTGTCAACCCTTATGATATGTTTATGGGAGGCAATAATGGACGTCAGTAAGCTGCTGCTCGTGATCTTCGTGGTGCCCGCTGCACTTTTTGCAGTAAACATTATAAAAAGCAATAAAAGAAAGCGTGTGCTCATTATTAGCCTTATTTGTCTAGCCCCCTTTGTCATCGGCCTGTTTGCCCTGCTTTTGGGTGATGACCGTGACAGTATTATACGTGATAACGACCTGATCAAGGGCGGGCTTTTCAGCCGTGCTTATTATGTCGGCAGCGAGGGCGGTGAGGAGCTTTTCTGCCTTGAGAAAAGCTTCGTGGGCGGCAGTTCCTATATCTACTATTCCCTCCCCGAGAGCAGCGGAGTCAAGGTCTCGGGTCTTGTAAAGCTGTGGAAAGATGTGAGCATTGTTTACCCCAAGGTGAAAATGCCTTTAGACTCTAAAACGCTCACCCGTGACGGAAAAGACTACACCTGCTATATCCTCCCCGAGGGGACAAGGATAAGTGCCGACCTTATCGACCTTTGGGTCTGGCTTATGGTCATAGGCTTAGCGGCTGTAACGATATATAACGCCGCAGACCTGATCGTTAGGGTGCTGAAAAATAAAAAAGAGCCGACCGATCAGGTACCCGCTGCTTGATAGGCCGCCCCATTTGAGCTGACAGTCGGCAGGGAAAACAATATGTAGATGTTTTGCAGACAACAGGAGGCAATTATGATCTATGGATACAACGGCAGCGCTATAATGTGTATGCTTATAGGTGGGCTTGCAACTGCGGTTTTTTGCTCTATATGTTCATTTATGTCTTAATAAAAGGCAAAGGCAGATCAAGGCTTAAGGTGCTTTTGCTGATCCTTCTGCTGACGGTGGGGTGTCTTGGTGTACGCTTTACGGTGAACAAACTTGACAGCGTAGACAGCGGTAAGGCAGCAGGTTTTGTAAAATATTCAGACTGCGAGCTGGTGATCGTTTATAAGGACTTTTATGTTTTTAGTGAAGGCGCAGGGCCTTACCAAAGGTATTTTGCTGTTCCTGCAAGTGCAGACTGCCCCGATAAGATGAAAGAGAAGGCAGATTATTATATCTACACGCCGGGTGACGGTGACAGTAACGATAAATACCTGTTCTTTAACGATTCCAAAGATGGGAAGGCTAATATTCTTAGTGAGAGCTGCGTGGTAGTAAGAGATCATAGCAATATATCAACAGGGGCATTTTTGCTATATGCTGTTGCGCTTTTCTGGATACTTATAGCTAATTACTCGGCCATTTTGATGAAGAATAACGAGGAAAAGATAAAGGCAAAACAAAACTTGACATAACGGAGGAAATTATGAAAAAGCTTACAAAACGCATTATCGGCTTTGCTTTAGCGCTTGCGCTAAGCTCTGCAAATGCCGCCTTCCTGCCCGTAATGACAGCAGATGCAGGGCAGATGCTCGGCCAGACGGATTTTGAAAACGGCGTCGGCCTGCCGTGGCACGTCTGCGAGAGCATGACGGGCAAAATGGAATTTGAGATCGATAACGGCGTCTATAAGATCACCATTGTTAACCCCGGCGGCGGCTCTAACGGCGGCGAGGATAGGTGGGACTGTCAGTTCCGCTACAGAGGCCTGAAGATCGTCTCGGGGCAGAGCTATACTGTTGATTTTGACATCACCGCCTCGAACAATTGCACTTACTACACCAAAATAGGCGATATGGCAGAGCCCTATGCCGAGGATTGGCACGGCGAGCCCGACAGCGGCCAGTATGACAGCTACTGGGACGTAAAGCAGCTCTCTGCCAACCAAAAGACCCACGTAACGGGGCACTTTACCGCTAACAGAACCGCTGATGTCGAGTGGGCGTTCCATATCGGCGGCGACAGCGTGCCTGCGGGAACGGTGTTCACCTTTGACAATATGTCGCTAACCTGCGACACCTCCTCTGATTATGACTATAAGGCAGAGGAGACCTATCAAAGAGCTGAAATAGCTGCAAATCAGGTCGGCTATTTTGCTAAGAGGGAGAAAAAAGCGACACTTATAACTGACTCCGACAAATCAGTCGATTTCTCCTTAAAGGACGAAAGCGGCAAGGAGGTCTGGTCGGGCAAGAGCGATACCTTCGGCTATGATGAGGACTCAGGCGACAAGGTGCAGGTGCTTGACTTTACCGACTTTGATAAGGCGGGCAAATACTATATCGAAACTAAGGACGGTGCTAAGAGCCGCACCTTTGATATCCTTGACAATACCTCAAGCTACAGCGCTATGCTTTATGACGGGCTGAATTATTATTACCAAAACCGTTCGGCAATAGAGATAAAGTCAGACTACATCACCTCGGGTGATAAGAGCGCACTTGCCCGTGCAGCAGGTCACACGACAGATAACGCCACTATTGAGCAGACCTGGGGCTACAGCGCCTCCTCCGGCACGCAGGACGTTTCCGGCGGCTGGTATGATGCAGGCGACCACGGAAAATATGTGGTAAACGGCGGCTTGTCTGTTTGGCTTTTGAATAATATGTATGAGTATGCGCTCTTTAATTCTGACACAAGTGCCTTTGATGACGGCACAATGTCTATCCCCGAGAACAACAACGGCTATCCCGACCTGCTCGATGAGGCAAGGTGGGAGACTGAGTTTATGCTCAAAATGATGGTTCGTGACGGCGACTGTAAGGATATGGTCTACCATAAGGTGCATGACATCAAGTGGACAGCCCTTGGAATGACCCCTGCCGAGGATACCCTTGAGCGTATCATCAAGCCCCCTACGACCTGTGCGACGCTGAACCTTGCTGCCTGTGCGGCACAGAGCTACAGGCTGTGGAAGGACATTGACAAGGCTTTTGCCGAGGAGTGCCTGAAGGCTGCAAAGAACGCATACGCAGCTGCCAAAAAGCACCCCGATATGTATGCCCCGCTTGATGAGAGCGTCGGCGGCGGAGCTTACGGCGACACAAGCGCAGAGGACGAATTCTATTGGGCAGCCTGCGAGCTATATGTTTCAACAGGCGATGAGGCCTACAAAAAGGATATGGAGAGCAGCAAATACTACCTCCAAGTTCCAACCAAGCTTGATGACGGCGAGAGCGTTGATACGCTTGGCACCTTTGACTGGGGGCATACAGCGGCACTTGGCAATATGACCCTTGCTCTTAATAAAAAGTCGATAGGCGATAGTGATCATGACAAGCTCATAAAGGCGTTTGAGTCGGCTGCTGACTATTATCTCACACTTGAAAGCAAGCAGGGCTACGGCTTGCCCTATGGGCAGTCAACTATCGGCTTTGCAGACTCTGATAAGGGCTATAACTGGGGCTCTAACAGCTTCGTGCTGGATAACTCTATCGTAATGGCCTATGCGTTTGAGCTTGCCGGGGATGAAAAGTATCTTGACGGCGTGCTGGGCGGTATGGATTATATCCTGGGGCGTAACGCCTCCGATTACTCGTATGTTACTGGCTACGGCTCGCACGCAACGACCTATCCGCACCACCGCTTCTGGTCGGGGCAGGAGTTTGAAGGCTTCCCTCTTGCACCCTCGGGCGTGCTGGCAGGCGGCCCCAACAGCGGTATGGAGGACCCCTGGGTCAAGGGCAGCGGCTGGAAAAAGGGCAAGATAGCGCCGCAGAAATGCTACCTTGACCATATCGAGGCGTGGTGCGTCAATGAGTGCACTATCAACTGGAATGCAGCGCTTGTCTGGGCAGACAGCTTTATCTGTCAGAAAAACGGCGGCATCGAGAAGGGCGCTGTATATGTTTCTGACGAAAAGGCTGAGGATACCAAGACCGTTACAGAAAGCGATACCTCAAGCGAATATGATAAGGACAAAACAAACGAGAACGTCAAGAAATATGACGACAAGTCCGATAAAACGGACAGCAGTAAATCGGACAGCGATAAGGACAAGGACGAAGGCGGCTTAGGGATATGGCTCTATGTTATCATAGGTGCGATAATCCTTATAGCACTTATCTCGCTGGAGATATTTGCCTACAACATAATCAAATTAAAGAGCGGAGAGAAAAAGGAATGAACTTCATGAAAAAGCAGATCTTAACAGGCCTGGCAGCAGGCGCACTGACTTTAGCATTCGTATCGGGTATAGTCGGTAATGTCGGCTTCTACACAGGAAAAGATGAAAACAGCAGCGAGAGCGTTTCTGTCTCATCGCAGGCTGTGATCACGGCTGCCGCATATGACCACTTTACCCCCGAGGTAAAGACGCAGGCGATATACAGCGATATATTCAAATTTGTTATCACGAATTATCAAAGCTACGGCAGTGAAGCAGTCATAGATGCTTATGTCGGCGGCAAAAAGGTTTCTACGACCAAAGCCGCTGCACTTAAAAAGGCATCAGGCAAGCTCAATATCACAAATGACGGCACCTATAACCTAAAGCCCAACACCAAATACTCTATAAAGATAGTTGCACGCTATGATGACGGCAAGAAAATGACCAAAAGCTTCTCCAAAACAACTGCGATAGACAGCTACTGGACGGTGCATAAGGGCGTAAATGTTTTTGAGCGAACAAACGGTAAGTTCGTAAAGGTGTTCACGGCAGATGATGAGCTTGTTTATAGGGGCGAGCTCGTTGATAAAAAGTGCAAGGCGATAACAGGTAAGGCAAAGGCAACTGCGGCAAGATACCTAAAGGTAAATGTTCCCGTGCCGACAGGCGAGAATGCTCTGGGCGAGATGCAGTATACATACAAGAGCTACTATATCGACTATAAGCTCAATAAAAAGGTCAACCGCAAGAGCCAATCTGCGGTAAGAACCGTTGTTGCGAATTATGCGACATATATGACCAAGATCCCAAATCAGACCTATGAGCTTAGCGGCGAGTATGTTTCTGACAGCTATACAGTCTCTGACTGCTCCGGAATGACAGAGCTTGCGTATTTACAGATAGGCTATTACCTTGAGCACTATGCCGACAGGCAGGCAAACAACTATGGCAGGGTCATCTACAATAACCTGGTCTCTGCGGGCACATACAGCGGTGTCGAGACCTATTCTATCAAAAACCGCTCATCAAGGGTGGATATCTCAAAGCTTCAAAAGGGCGACCTTGTGTTCTTTATGGAGGCTACCAACAACGCAAACGATAACGGCCTTTATGTCGATAACGGCATAGGCCACGT
>JAFRYW010000116.1 GCA_017442845.1 Ruminococcus sp. | reverse complement strand
TGATGAAAATGTACGCTTTTGTGCGGGGTGCGGTCACAGGTTTGAAAACGCCCCTGCACAGGTGCAGCCCCCCTCTGCCCCCATACAGCAGCAAACGCCCCCTCAGCCTGCACCCGTGATACAGCAGGCCCCCACTCAGGCTACCCCTAAAAACGAAAAGGGCGCTAACCCGATAGTTGTCTTTTTTATCACGTTTTTGGTGCTTGGGGCTATAGTTGCGGCGATAATGCTGTTCGTTTACCCGGGGCTGCTTATGGGCGGCTCGGACGATGACGATGACAGCTCCTCTAAAAAGGCAAAGGACTCCTCCTCCGTGTCGCAGATTGACAGCTCCGAAGCAGACAGCTCCGAGGCTGACAGCTCTAAGGAGGAAACGACCACGACCACTACAACGACGACCACCACTACCACCTCTGCGGCCACAACTACCACCGCCCCCGAAACGCCCCCGACCGATACTACCACCACGGCTATGACCCTCACCCCTCCCGACACACAGGCAACTACTACCACCGCCGCCCCTGTCAGCACCGACCTTGACGAGGCCGAAAAATTCTCGACCGACCAGCGTGCGACCTTTGAGGAATTTGACTGGTGCTACTCACAAAGCTCTCTTGTAAGAGAAGCCCCCGCAGACGCTAAGCTTCTTACAACTGCCCAGAGCATAACAGGCGGCTGGAAATGTATGATCGTCTACAGCGAGAAAAAGGACAGCGAGGTGCTCGCAAGAGAGATCAACAATATGTATATCGGCGCTGCGGGCGAGATCATCTCCGTTGTCATAGACTGGCACCTTATGGAGATACCCGGCAGCGAGAACATCAACGAGGACGATATGGACGACAGCACCCTTACAGCCGATTATAAAAACGGCGGCTTTAAGGGATCGTCAGACGAGATGACCTTGGAGCTTACCAAGTTCTGGGAAAAGGACGGAAAGCAGTACGCCATAGGAGAATTGACTACCGAGGGGAACTTCTACGGGTATGTTGCACTTGTAAGAAAATAACCGGATCACAAAACAGCCGCCCGAGCAGTGCGGCTGTTTTTATGTGCAAAATGCAAGGCTGCGCCCGCCAAGATCTGTGCAGATATACAGTTTTTTTTGACAGCTTGTATTATTTTAGCCCGCCCGAGGTATTTAGTGTATGAAAGGAGGAGGAGAGCCATGCAGCTGCACGATGCACAAGCCGACCTGCGTGAGACTGTAGAAAGATACAAAAGCACAGTCTACTCGCTGATCTATGCAAGGCTTAAAAACAAGCACGAGGCTGACGATGTGTTTCAGGAGACCTTTCTGCTCTACTACCAAAAGACGCTGAGCTTTGAAAATGAAGCGGCAAGAAAAGCGTGGCTCATAAAAACGGCGCTGAACCTTTGCAAAAGGCACGACCTGAGCTCGTGGGCGACCAAGGTAGAGCGGCTATCGGACGATGACAGCTCTGCTATCGACTTCCCGCTTACAGATGCTGAGAATGATGTTTTACAGGCGGTGCTGTCGCTAAGGGAAAAGCTGCGAATACCTGTATATCTTTACTACTATACGGGGCTGTCTATCAGCGAGATAGCGGCACAGCTCGGTATCGGCAGCGGCGCTGTTCAGGTCAGACTGGTAAGAGCAAGAAAAGAGCTTAAAAACAAGCTGAAGGGAGAGTATTTCAATGAGTAGAGAGCGCTTTGAAGAGACAGAGAAAAAGCTTGCCCCGAGTGACAGCGTGATACAGGCGCTTTTTGATAAGGCGCAGACGCTAGGGGCGGGCGAGAAATACTTGGGCGATGCCGAAGAGACCTTCCTTGCAAGGGGCATAGCCCCGCAGACTGCCGATGACAGTGCAGAGCCCTTAGCGCAGGTAAAAAGCAGCAGGGCTGTGATAATAGCGGCTGCGGCAGTGCTGGCGCTCGCACTTGGCGTGGGCGTTTTCTTTGGCATAACACAAGGCGGCGGGCTGGCTACAGTCGGCAGCCGCACACAACAAACGGAAGAAGAGAGCAAAACGGATATTTCAATAATCAAGATCCCCGAGAGCGAAAAGGAGGGGAAGACCCCGCAGGAATGGCTGAGTGAAAAGATAAAGGAGACATACGCCCAGTACATCGAAGCGGGCAGCGACCCTGAAAAGCTCTCCGAGCTAAAGGGCTTCAGAGAGCTTGTGGGGTACAGTGACAGGATGTATCTTTACATCTACAGTATGATACTAAACGGTGAGCTTGAGGGCGGGTATCTGTCGCTGGCTGTAAACGCCGTAAGCGTCTCACGAGAGCTATGGTTTAGCGGCGGGCGGCTTGACACGTTAAGGGCTGTAGAATACTTTGCCGAATATGTAAAAAACAGCGCCGTCCTTGACCCGAGTACCTTCAACTACGAGAAGGAAAAGCCGCTGTACGAAACAGCAGCCGGGCTTATAAAGGAAATACACCAAAACAATGCAGACAGCAGCAAGACGGATCTCAAAAAGCTTATTCTTGAAAGCTTTGGTGAGTATGATGACGGCTCGGCTTTGTTTTGCAGGCTCTACTACTTCGGGCTTATCGAGACAGGCGAGCTTGACACAGCCTTTGACATAGTAAAGGAGCTTAATGACAGCAAGCAAGATATAACCACATATTTTTCCATGGATATGTCATACAGGCTCGATTATTACGACACCCTTCTTGATGACCCTCATCAGCATATGTATGATGAGAGCGAATCAGAGGCGTGGGTATGCATAGCGCTCGACAGGATAAGTGAAAATATGGCCGGGCAGGGCTATGATATCCTTAAGGACAAAAACTACCTCACGATAAAAAACCTCGGGGCATACACAGCACAGCGGGCTATGATAAGCCTATACCTTAAGGGCGAGCTTGGCGGCGAGCGTGAGGAGGCTGCAAACAAGGTTATGAACCTGCTTTTCGGGGGTGGGCAAAATTATGAGCAGCAAACAGAGCTTCGTATAAGACAGGCAGCCTCACTCGGGGCAAATGCCGACTGCGTGACGGGCTGCTGCGATGGCAACTACCGCAGCAGCAGCGACATAGAATACAACCGCACAGCCCTTGACAAGCTTTATACCGCACTTAGTGACATGGAGCTTTTTGAGCTTTTATACTCGGGCGGCGAGACGGACGAGAGCACCTATGCGCTTAGGGAGAATGCATATGCATATATGTGCCTATACGATTTTTCGTCATACAGCCTATTTAGTGAGTTCCCAAATAAGCAGAGCCTCAGGCTTGAGATCATAATTCCCGATAAGGAGAGCAGTGAGATAATAATAAACGGCATCATATGCCCGCTTACCTCCGAGCAGCTTGCGGGCGTGCTCGAAGCAGTAAAGACCGCTATACCCCCCTACGGCGAAAAGGCACAGGCGCCGGATCTTATGGGCAGCGCAGCAATAACGCTTAGCGGCTCGGTAACTGCGTTCAGTGAAGCCCCATACCGTATGGAGGAGCTTTTGGCGGCTGCAGAGTATATTTCGGAGCACTCGCTCCCCTCTGTCAGAAAAAACGAGGGTTCTGACGATACGCCCGGTCTGAGCATTACCCTTAACGGCAGCGACACGCCGTATATCGAAGCATATGAAGCAGGTGATATATACATCGGCGGCTCGGCACACGCTGCGGCAGACGAAACGGCCGAGAATGTGCTGCGAAGGGTCGTTTCTGATGAAGGGAAATAAGCAAGCCGAGAGGATAGCATAGACACAGCCTTACATCGCCCCCTCTGCCGCTATGGGCATACCGCAGCAGAGGGAAAGGGTGACGGTAGACGGGCTGGGGGCGATAGGGAGCGGAAAGAAACCATTGACAAATGGCAATAAATCTGGTATAATAAAATCAGAGGAAGTGAGAGGCTTGGAGCAGGCGAAAAAGAGAGATCACAAGATTATAATAACTGATATAGCTATTGATAAGATCTCTCAAAAATACATACCTGATTTAGATAATATACAAAATCAGAAAATAAATTCAGCCCATAGAATACTTTTGACAATTGCTAAAAATCAAAACAATAGTAATGAGGTCGCATATCTTATTGATTTAAATTCTGATGAAACAGCCCAAAAGTTGGGCAGTGAACACGCAGTTGATATATTTGAAAATCCGATTGCTGTTTCAATGGTGGAACATAGCGACTCTCTATTCCTTACTCACAATCACCCCAGCACGAAAGATTTCTCTTATTCTGATTTAGGTGTTTTTCTTTCAAATGACAGTTTCAAGGGAATATCTGTAGTATCAAATACCGGTGACGTTCATATCCTGTATAAGTCAGATAAATACAACTTTGATAAAGCATATGAAGCTATAAGTGATATTAGAGCACAGTATGGGGAATATAATGAAGAGGTAGATGCATCGATAGTAAAAGATTTCTTAAAAATCAGTAAGTCGGTAGGTATCATTGGTTATTAGGAGGTGAATTTTTATGAATAACTCGAAATTTGTTGGAAAGCTTGACACCAAAAACAAAGATGATATTGCAGCAATGGAAGAAGTTCTTAAAGCGAAGTTTGATAATAAAAATTCAAAGAAGCCAAAAGAGTCAGACAACAAAGAAGCTGTATCAGCATAATTTATTAGCCGCTTAACACAGTTAAGCGGTTTTCTTATGCCCAGATTTAATGCCGTTCACAATATACCTCCATACTACTATTAGGGGCTTGCAATTGTGCGGCAGATGTGGTATAATAATTAAATGAGCATTTTATGAAAGGACGTAAAACTATGGCTTTGACTGTAAAAAGACCAAAGGGCACGCAGGATATAACCCCTGCACAGATATATAAATGGCACACCGTTGAGCGTGTCGCAAGTGAAGCCGCCGAGCAGTTCGGCTTTAAGGAGATAAGAGTTCCTACATTTGAGGATACGGGGCTTTTTGTAAGAAGCGTCGGCGACACTACTGATGTGGTGCAGAAGGAAATGTATACCGTTTCCGCAACAGGTGACTCGACCTTTACCCTAAGGCCGGAGGGTACGGCAGGAACGATAAGGGCTGTCATCGAAAACGGCATACTCAATGAAGGCTTCCCGCAGAAGGTGTTTTATATCCTCTCCTGCTTCAGGCACGAAAAACCGCAGGCGGGGCGCTTAAGAGAATTTCACCAGTTCGGCTGCGAGATGATAGGCGCACAAAACGCAAGGGCTGATGCTGACGTTATCGCACTTGCTAAGAGCGTTATCGACAGAATGGGGCTGCAAGGGATCAAGCTCAACATAAACTCTATCGGCTGCAAAAAATGCAGGGCTGATTACCACAAGGCTCTTGTTGACTACTTTACACCGCACAAGGCAGAGCTTTGCGAGACCTGTCAGGAAAGGCTCACAAAGAACCCTATGAGGATAATCGACTGCAAGTCACCTATCTGCTCAAAGATAGCAGAGGGCGCACCCGTGATACTCGACTTCCTCTGCGAGGAGTGCGATACTCACTTTAAGGAGCTTCAGGAAAACCTCAAGGCTATGAAGATAGATTATTCTATCAACCCGAAGATAGTAAGAGGGCTTGACTACTACACAAAGACAGTGTTTGAGTTCATAACCACCGATATCGGCGCACAGGGAACTGTCTGCGGCGGCGGAAGATATGACGGGCTCATAGAGACCTTAGGCGGCGCCCCCACACCTGCGCTCGGCTTCGGAATGGGGTTAGAGAGGCTTATCCTCACAATGGAGAGCCAGGGCGTAGAGTTTGAAGAGCCGGCAGGCTGCGAGCTATACATCGCACCTATGGGCGACAATGCCGCAAGGTATGCAACAGGCATGATAGCAAAGCTGCGTGACCTCGGCATTTCCGCAGAATACGACCTTATCGGGCGCTCACTTAAGGCGCAGATGAAATATGCCGACAAGATAGGCGCCAAGTTCGTGATGGTTTTAGGCGACAATGAGATCGAGCAGGGGCAGGTAAACATCAAAAATATGGAAACGGGCGAGCAGACCGCCTTTACTGTTGATGACACCTTTGCCGAGCGACTTTGCGACTTTTTGATGGCAAGCATTATTGAAGGAATAGATACGGAGGGACTGATATAAGATGAGATGCCCCATATGCGAGAACATACCCCTTATAGAGTTTAAAAACCCGCTTGAATATATGATAGCGGTAAATGCAGTTACCAATATGGTAGTGCAGGGAAATGCCGAGATGCTTTATCAGACCTGCCCGCTCGACAAGGTAGTTGACAAGGACGGAAAATTCTACAGCGACAGGATATTCCACCAGTTCCGGTGCGCTATGTGCGGCACGATCTACGGAATGCTCGCAAACCCATTGGCAGGCGGCGGAGAGATCAGGATAAACTCAAAGCCCTACGACCCTAACGACTATAAGGACAAGGAATAATGCTGATAATAATCCCCATTTCCTTCGAGCACGAGAGCGAGGCGGGGGTCAAGCGCATAGCAAGGCGGCTTGACGGTGAGCTTGTGCAAAAGCGCCCGAGTGCTAATGTTATGGCAAACTCAAGATTCATAAAAAAATACAAGACCCGGTCGGTCTTTTACGGCTGCCGCAGCGGTGAGGACAGGTTCTGCGTTTTCTACCACGAGGCGGGACGGCGTGATGCGGGGTCACTCGGCTTTTACGGAAGGCTCCAAAAAAGCGGCAAGGGCACTAAGATCTCAGGGCATTTCAGAAAGCCGCTCTCGGCGTACATTTTCGGGGCACTGTGGGTGCTCGTAACGGCGCTGTTTGCGCTTATCGCACTCTCGCTTGACAATACGGCGGCGTTTATCAGCGGGCTCGTGCTGCTTGCGCTCGGGGTGTTCATACTCTTTTTTGACAAGGGCAAAAAAAAGGTGCTGCGGGCGTTTATCGAGAGCCTGTAGCGGCAGTTTGACAAAAAAAGACACCTATGGTATAATACGCATAGGTGTCTGCACATAGCGTAGGCGGTCAAATCTTCCTCCGGAAACGGAGGTGAGCGTAAAATGACGGTAGTTGAGGTACTGACATTACTTATACTGATAACCGATATCATTGCTCTTGTTGTTGAGATATACAGCAAAAAGAAATAACCGCCTTACTCCGACATAAGGCGGTTTAACATTAAAAACCAAACTTGGAGGAGACCGCTTACCGCAGGCACCTCTTTGTTGATTACATTATAGCACGAAAAACAAAAAATGTCAATAGATATTCAAACCGAAAGGAAGTAATAAAAATGAACGACACTATGAAGGGGCTAAAGCGCACCCACTACTGCGGCGAGGTGCCCAACACCGAGCAGGAGGTAGTAGTCTGCGGCTTTGCCGACAGAGTAAGAGATATAGGAAACCTTCTCTTTATCAACCTGCGTGACAGGACAGGGCTTGTTCAGCTCACCTTCAACGATGAGACAGACCGTGAGATCTTCGCAAAGGCACAGACTGTAAGGGCTGAAGATGTGCTTATGGTCAAGGGCGATGTGAAAAAGCGTGAGAGCGTTAATGACAAGCTCAAAACAGGGCAGATCGAGATCCACGTCAAGGATCTGAGAATACTTTCCCGTGCGGAGACTACGCCCTTTGAGGTGACAAATTCCGACAAGGTAAATGAGGAGCTAAAGCTCAAATACCGCTACCTTGACCTCAGAAACCCAAGGCTCCAAAACAACATAATAACAAGGCACAACATCGCTAAGGTCGCAAGAGAGTATTTCTATGAGAATGACTTTATCGAGATAGAAACACCTATGTTTATGAAATCGACCCCCGAGGGGGCGAGGGATTATCTTGTGCCCTCAAGAGTTCATCCGGGCAAGTTCTACGCACTCCCCCAATCGCCGCAGATCTACAAGCAGCTTTTGATGATCTCGGGGTTTGACCGCTACATACAGCTTGCACGCTGCTTCAGAGATGAGGATCTGCGTGCCGACAGGCAGCCCGAGTTTACTCAGATAGACTTAGAGATGTCCTTCGTTGACGAGGAGGACATTCAGCAGTGCGTTGAGGGCTTTGTAAGCAGGCTCTTTAAGGAGATCTTAGGTGAGGACATCACGCTCCCGCTGCCGAGGCTGACATTTGCCGATGCTATGAACCGCTACGGCTCCGACAAGCCCGACACACGCTTTGGCATGGAGATACAGGACATCTCCGACTGGGCAGGCAAGACTGATTTTGTCGTATTCAAGGGCGCAGTTGAAAACGGCGGCTCGGTAAGGGCAGTCGTTGCTAAAAATGCAGCAGGCGTTTACACAAGAAAAGAGATCGACAAGCTGACCGAGCACGCCAAGGGCATAGGCGCTAAGGGCCTGGCATACGTAAGGTGGGTAGATGATGCACCCAGCTGCTCCTTTGGCAAGTTTATGAAGGAGGGCGAGCTTGATGAGATGCTCTCACAGCTCGGAGCCGAGAAGGGCGACGTTGTTATCATCGTTGCCGACAAGGACAAGGTGACGCTCCCCACGCTGGGCGCATTAAGACTTATAATGGGCAAGAGACTCGAGCTTATTGATGAAAGTAAGCACAACTTCCTCTGGATCACAGAGATGCCCTTCTTTGAGTTTGATGAAGAGAGCGGCAAGTGGGTAGCTATGCACCACCCCTTTACAATGCCTATGGAGGAGTGCATCGAGTACTTAGAGAGCGACCCCGCAAAGGTAAGGGCAAAGGCTTGGGACTTAGTTCTAAACGGCGTAGAGCTTTCCTCAGGGTCTATGAGAATAACCGACTGCGCTTTGCAGGAGAAGATGTTCGAGCTGCTCGGAATGGGCAAGGAAGAGATCGAGCAGAAATTCGGCTTCCTTGTTGATGCATACAAATATGCAGCGCCCCCGCACGGCGGCATGGGCATAGGCCTTGACAGGATAGCTATGATAATCTGCGGTGCTAACAGCCTGCGTGAGGTAACAGCCTTCCCGAAGGTACAAAACGCATCAGAGCTTATGAGCCAGTGCCCCGCAGAGGTAGATGCAGCACAGCTTGAAGAGCTGCACATAAAAACAGTAACAGAATAATAAAAACAACAAGCGTCTGTCTTTAAATAACAATATGGTTATATACTTGACACAACAATTAAAATGCCTTAGATAATGGGGCTCGGGGCGAAGCCCCGATGGGTCGGTAACGAGGGCGAAGCCCTCCCCCATACTCTCCCGAGCTCGCTGTGAGCGAATGCTCACAGTTAAGCGAGGGTTTGGGGGCAAAACTGTGGTGTGTCAAAGGGATAACCATAAAAAAACAATAATCTATATATAGAAAGGAAAAAATGACATGGCACTTAGAAAATCGGGCGAGGACTATCTTGAAGCGATCCTCGTGATAGGAAAACGCAAACCGCAGGTAAGATCAATTGATGTGGCGAATGAGCTGGGCTTTTCAAAGCCGAGCGTGAGCAGGGCCATGTCACTTTTGAAAAACGGCGGCTTTATAACCGTTGATAAGGACGGCTCGCTGCTGCTTACCGATATAGGCAGAGAAAAGGCAGAGGACGTATATTCAAGACACTGCCTGCTGACAGAGTTTTTCAGGGATATCTTGGGTGTGAGCGAGGAAAGCTCCGCCGAGGATGCGTGCGAGGTCGAGCACGTGATCTCCGCCGAGACCTATGAAAGGCTCACGGATTTTGTAAAGAAGTATAACAAGCAATCATAACCACCACTAAAGTGGTGGTTTGCTCTGCCCCTATAAGGGGCTATTACTGGCTTTGCCCCTCAAGGGGCGCCGAAAGTTTAGCACCGCATTACATTCACGGGCAGCCGCTTAAGCGGCTGTTCTTTTTTTGCCT
>JAFRYW010000115.1 GCA_017442845.1 Ruminococcus sp. | reverse complement strand
CGCACCTCACATATTCCCTATTCCCTATTCCCTATTACCTAATAAGATCAATTCTTATTTACACCGATACCCTCATAAGAAAAAGCAGTCCGTAAAATCGGACTGCTTTAAGCTTAGTTATCTATAAATTCCTGATCCTCGAATAGGTTATCCCAGCTGGGCTCGGGCTTTTCCTCGACGGTGTTTTTAACTCTTCCGAGAAGTGCGTCCTGCTCGGCGGTCTTAGAATCGGGCTTGACCAGAAAGCGTATAGCCTGCTTGATGTTGTTGATCTCGACCTGCTTGAACGATCCGCCCGCTTCGCCGTCAAGCGTCCACGCTATCTCACTGTCCGAGGTGAAGGTGACCTTTGAGGTCTTAAAGGTAACGATATATTTCTCATTGAATATATCAAGTGCCGCTTCTGTGAGGGTATTTGAAAGCTCAATAGCGTTTTGCGGCATTCTTATGAGCGTTATCTCAAACAGCCCGTCATCAAAGCAAACGCCGTCTGCTATCAGCTTTTTCATTCCTCCTACGGAAATAGTGTTTGACACCATTCCATAGACAAAGTTGCCCTCTATCACCTCGCCGTCATGCTCTACCCTGACCTGATAGCCTGTGATCTTGGGGAGCCTTCTTATACCCTCCAATAGATATGCTGCGTGGCCGAGCATATTCTTTGACCACTGCGGGGTCTGGTAGGAAACATCTGTAAAAGCACCGAATGCGGCAACATAAACGAAATTATTGCCGTTAAAATCGCCTATATCATAATCAAAGAAAACGCCGTCCATTATCTCCTCGGCCGCATCTGTCATTTTTCGGCTCAGAGACATACTTGCCGCAAAGTCATTAGTCGAGCCTGCAGGGATATAGCCGAGCGGGATCTTATCCTTATAATGCATAAGCCCCTTTACAGCCTCGGAAAGCGTTCCGTCGCCGCCCGAGGTCACAACTACATCATAGCCGCCCGCATCGGAATATATCTTATTATACCCGTCAAGCGGCGCCTGCGTCGGGTAGGCCGTCACCTCATAGCCATTCTTTGTGAAAATATCTATTATATCAAAAAGGTTATTTCTTATCATACCCTTACCTGCGTGGGGGTTAAAAACAAAAAGCAGCTTTTTCATAGGAATTCCCTTTCGTTTATTTATAATATAGAATATTATAACAGATTACTTACCAAAAGTCAATACTTAAACGTTTAATTTATGATTGACTTTTAGTTTAAAATGTGATATTCTATATAAGTGAGTAAACAAAGGAAGTGAGAGATTGAAAAGAACTCTTTACATATTAAAAAGCGTGCTGATCTGCCTATGCACAGGGCTTGTGCTGGGCTTTTTCGGAATGGTCACGGTTTGGCTTGTTTCAGACAGCAAGCCCGACCCTACACAGTGTCTGAACATACTAAAAGGGGCCTCGGCGATAGGCGCCCTAGCAGCAGCGCTTGTAAGGCTTTTGTATGCGCTGTTTGAAACATACCCCATAAGCCACGCACTAAAGCTTGCAGAGCGTGAGGGCGAATATGAAAAGGCATACCGCATACTCGAAAAAAAGGTAGAAAAGACAGGCTCTGCTGATAAAAAAAGCTCATACAGGCTGGTCTTGAGCGCCCTTTACACCGAGAATGAGGAGCTTGACAAGGCTCTTGACACGCTTGAGGCTGTTGATTTTACCTCCCTATCTGCGGGGCTTCAGCAGGAATATTTTAACGCCTATATGTATACATATCTTTTAAAGGGTGACTTTGAAAATGCCGACAAGGTCTACAGCGAGGCTGCGCCGTATTTTGAAGAGCCAGCCCCCTCGGTGCTGCACACGTTGGGCGTTTATGAGTATTCAAAGGGTGAATACGGTAAAGCACGCTCCTATCTTTTGCGCTCAAAGGAAGGCAACAGCGGCAGCAGGAATTGCTGTGACTGTGACCTATATCTTGCACTGTGTGCCCTTAAGGAGGGCAAGGTCGATGATGCTAAGGCACTCGCCGACGAAGCACAGGAGCTGCTCGTAACAAAAAATGAAGAACGTGACCTGAAAAAGCTTAGACACCTTATAGAAAAATATGAAGCCCCCGACGAAGCAGAAGCAGAAGAGAGGGAGGCCGGATCTCCAACGCCTGACGAAGAAAGGACAACAGAGGATAATGACTGACACGCTAATAAACTTTTTTACCGAGACGCTTGCAGGCTTGCCTAAGGAACTGATAGTATTTATCATCTCAATGGTGCCGATACTCGAGCTTAGGGGCGGCATCGTTGCAGCCTCGCTGCTTGGGGTTAGCATCACAAAGGCTATACCTATATGCATAATCGGCAACATTATACCGATACCGTTTATAATGATGTTCATTCGCCCGATATTTGATTTTCTAAAAAAGACTAAGCTTTTAAAGGGCTTAGTTGAAAAGATCGAGAAAAAGTCGCTTGAAAAATCAGACAAGATAAAAAAATACGAATTCTGGGGGCTGCTGCTATTCGTAGGTATCCCCCTCCCCGGGACTGGGGCGTGGACGGGCTCACTTATAGCAGTCCTGCTTGAAATCAAGCCGAAAAAAGCCGTGCTTCCGATTTTTCTGGGGCTGATCTTAGCTACAATAATAATGTGCATAGTTTCATATTTTATTCCTTGGGTGATCAAGAGCATATAAAAAAAACGGGCAGTTTTGAAAAGCTGCCCGGGTTTTTTATGTCTTTTTTCTTATATCAAGTATGATGATTACAGCCAGTATCAGTAACCCCGCCGCACTGCCTGCCTGCCCGGCACCCAGCCACGGTGCTCGGAAGGTCACCTCGACCTCGTGGCTGCCCTTTGTTATCGGCACGCCCCAAAATGCTGTGTCAATTCTTTTCACAGGCACCTCGCTGCCGTCAATCTTGACTGTGAGGCCGTCAAGATAAACGAAGCTTGAAGCTAAAAGCCCGTCGCTCTCAGCCGTTATCCTACCCTTTACCTTGTCGCCCTTTGTTTCTGACTTGTCAAACTCAAAAGGCACTATCCCCTCACGCATCTGTGTCAGCTCCTCAGGGTCGCAGGTGTATATCTCAGGCTCGGAAATAATAAAATTCCCGCCCCGCATCTCTATCTCAAGCTCGTTACTCAAGTCCGATAAAACGTACTCAAAGCTATTGTTGTTATTATGGTATTTCCATATAGGGTCTGAGATCTTATTTTTTATACCGTTTATTATTACAGTATCATCATTTTCCTTGCGCTCGGCTGTTACATCGAGCGTTCGGGGGTTGTCGATATGAAATCTTATAAGTATAAGCTTGCCCTTACAGCTATCGGGAAGCTTTGCTTTGAACTTAAAGCTAAGGTCCTTAAGTGTGATATGCGCCGTGCCGTCACTGTCCATTGAAAAGCTGTCACCCTGTGAGAGCATATCGCCAATGTTAAACAGATCACACCCCTCGACCCTTTCAAAGCCGGGTACAAAGCCGCTGTCCGGCAGGTCATCATCAACAACGGTATAGCGCATAAGTGCCTCAACGCTTGCGGGGTAATCGAGCAGATCATACTCACGCCTGCTCATAAGCCTGTCTGTTGCGTAGATAAGCGGGTAGGCGTTTGGGTTCTTATAAAGATAGAAGCCGCCCTTTTCGCTGACAAGCTCAAGCCCCGACATATCAAGCGGCTTATCAGAAACAAAATAGCCGTTGCCTATATAGCAATTATACAGGATATTCTGCGAGCAGGTGGTAAGCGCAGAGTTGCGGTATTCGTTCTCATTGAAGATCTCCTCAAAGTAGAACCTGTTAAAATCCTTTGAATGCAGCGAGGAATAGATCGTGTCTCGATAATGCAGGGTACCATAGACCTTGTTTGGGGTATCTACCCGGTCAAAGGTCACAGCCGTTCGGGTAAGCTCGCCGCTTGATGCCTCATTGACAAGGGCGTTAATGCTCTCATTGGTCGTGTGTGCATATTCGGAAGCCTTAAGCATCTCATCATGGCTGCTTTTTGCGATACAGCCGATAAATGCAATAAGCAAAAAAAGGCTGCATATATAAACGCTATGCCTTTTTCTCAGCACGAGAATGATAACGGCAGTCGCCGCTGCATCTACAAGGTAGAGGATCATCGAGATAACAGGCCCTCTGACAGCAAAGGCGATAACAGAGCCTATCAGAAACACAGCCAAGGGCAGCAGCGCCTTCTGCGCCCCGTGCTGCAATACATCTCCGGCAAACCACGCCACAACAGTTAGTGCAAGCGGCAAGAATGCAAACAGCACCTTTGCATCGAAATAGAGCGTGCCGTTAAGAATAAATACAAGCAGCGGGCAGAATGCAAAAAGCAGCGTCAGCCCGGCAGCAAAGCGCCTGCTGCCCTTAGCATACATAAGGGCATAGATCATCGCATAAACACCAAAGCCCGTAAGCCCCATAGAGTAGCTGTAGTAGGTAAGCCAGTCAAGGCGCATATTCGGCAGAAAATCGGCAAGCGCAAAAGCAACGTTCCCCTCGTCCCTGCCCGAAATAAGGGCATAGGCTGTCGGCAGAAGCAAAACGCCGGACATGAGCACGCTTACAAAAAGCAGACAAACAAACGGGATAAAGCGCTTTATTATCGCCCCTAGCTTACCGCCCTTGTCGATACATTTTACAAGCCCATATGCTGACAATGCGAAGAGCGCCGTTACTGCGAAAAAGTAGTTGCACATTATCATCAAAAAAGCACTTATCACAAGCGGATAGCGCCTGCCGCCCGAAAAATACCTATCCGCAAGGTGCATCGAAAGCAGCAAAAACGGCATATAGCTTATAAACATAATATGCCTGTGCGACTGATATATAAGCGGCATTGAGAAAGCAAAAAGCGCCGCTGCAAATGCCGTCACCCTGATGCAGAAGCTTTTTCTCAGCAGGAAATAGAAAAGGCACTCGCTCACAAACACAGTCAGCACGCCCGACATCATCATATAATACCCCATAGGCACAAACGGCAGCAGGTAAGACAGCATTATCACAGGCGAATACAGCCCATAGTAGGAAAGCGAATAGATGCTCTCCCCCGCACCGAGGTTTGCGGCGTAGGAGGGGAAAGGGTCATGTGTACTGTAAAAAAGCGTGCGAAAATACTCGGGGATAGGATAGTGCTGCGACGACCAATCCATAGTCGAGCCGTAGACCACGCCCCTGCACACGCACGCTATCATTAAACCTGCGCTCAGCAGTATTATACCGCCGAGCGCATAGATGTCTTTGTTATTAAGCTTATTATTCATATATCTCCTTGACCCGAGCCATACTCTGTCCACATCTCATAGGGCAGCATATGGCGAAATTTATCTACCGTCTTGCCCTGCGACTCATAAAGCTCTAAAAGCTCGTTTTTAAACGCAAGCTGTTCATCGCTTATAGGTGAGAGCCCCTCTGCCGAGCCGATATCGGCCGCCTTATAATACTTGCCGAAGTAGTAAAGCTTTGCTGCGGGCTTTAGCCTGTTGTATGCCTTCGTGGTGAGCTCGCTGGTCATTTTGTGGTGGATATGGCCATACTCGCCGTCGGGGTTATGGGTAACGATAAGCTTCCAATCCTTATAGCGCATAATGAAGCTGATATCGTCAGTTATCTTATCCCTGACATTATCCCAATTATCACGCTCACCGAAAAGCTTGTCAGGGTAGCCCAAAATAAGCGGGGTATTGCCCGACTTATCGACAACGTCTAAAAACTCCTGTTTTCTTTTGTTGTTTTTACCGTTTGTGATACACACCACAAGATAGCCGCCCTCGGAAAGATGCCCGCCGCCCCAGATAGACTCATCATCAGGGTGTGCCACGATCATAAGCTTATCACAGCTCATTATACCTATCGGAAGAAGCGTATCCTCCGTCACAGGCTCGGTATGGTATGCCTTTAGCCTCATAGTATATCTAGCCCAGAATACAGAGGCGACTACAAATACCGCCGTAAAAAGCAGGGCGGCTGCCGCCTTTATGAGCTTTTTCTTTTTATTATTGCCTTCAGCCATTTTGACCTCTTCCCGCTATTATTTTTCGTTTACAAAGCCGATAAATCTGTCGAAATATCTTCTGCCTTCATCATTTCTCTTATACACGCCTGCGTGCTCTAATACCTTAGCAAATACGCTGCCTATCTCTTCTCTGATGACCTCATCGACATTGTCCTTATTTACCTCACGCCTTGCGCAGAATTCCTCTGCCCAGTCTGCGTGCTTGCTAAGCGTTTCGTCATCTCTAACAGCAGAAACGCCCTTTTCTGTTAACACTCTTGCAAGATCTGCCATTTCCTGCTTTAGCCTTGAAGGCAAAACTGCGAGCCCCATTACCTCGATAAGGCCGATATTTTCTTTCTTGATATGGTGAAGCTCTGCGTGCGGGTGGTAGACGCCGAGCGGGTGCTCATCTGTTGTGATGTTATTTCTAAGCACAAGGTCAAGCTCAAAATCCGCCCCACGCTTTCTGGCGATAGGGGTTATCGTATTGTGAGGCTCGCCGTCTGTTTCAGCGAAAATAAAGGCCTCCTCATCAGTATAGCCACGCCAAAGGGTAAGTATCTTGTCGGCGAGCTCAACGAGCCTGTCAGAGCTCTTGCAGGAGATACGTATTACCGACATAGGCCACTTGACTATACCCGCCTTAACGTCTTCAAAGCCCTTAAAGCTTATCTCACGCTCGATAGGTGCCTTAGCCATAGCGAAATCGTAATGCCCGCCCTGAAAATGCTCGTGTGCAAGGATCGACCCGCCTACGATCGGCAGGTCGGCATTCGAGCCGATAAAGTAGTGCGGGAACTGCCCCACAAAGTCAAAAAGCTTTTTAAATGCGTTCTTATCTATCACCATAGGGGTGTGCTTTTTATTAAAAAGTATGCAGTGCTCGTTATAATAAACATAGGGCGAATACTGCAAGCCCCACTGCTCGCCGTTTATTTCCAGGGAAATAATACGGTGATTCTGCCTTGCGGGGTGATTCACTCTGCCGGAGTAGCCTACATTTTCATAGCAAAGCAGGCACTTAGGGTAGCCCGACTGCTTTGCGCTCTTGGCCGCTGCGATAGCCTTCGGATCCTTCTCGGGCTTTGAGAGGTTTATCGTGATATCAAGGTCGCCGTACTCCGTCGGGGCAAGCCAGCGCATATCCTTCTTGATACGGTAACGCCTGATATAGTCGGTATCCTGCGAGAGCTTATAAAAATAATCGGTTGCAGCGTGCGCCGAGGGGTGGTCGTAGGTAAACCAGAATTTAGCATCGACCTCACTCGGACGAGGGGAAAGAAGCCCCATAAGCTTTGTATCAAAGAGATCTCTATACACCACAGAATCCTCACAAAGCCCCTTTTCGCAGGCGTAGTCTAAAAGCTCCTTAAGCGTGCTCTCAAGGTCTATATCCTTATACTCGCCCTGCGGCTCCTCATAGTCATCAAGCCCAAGCGCCTCTAAAAGCCTGTTAGTTGTATATACCCTATCCGACTCGGTGATCAGCCCTGTCTCAAGACCGTAGGTCACGAGCTTTTTTATACTCTCAAAAACCATAAAAAATAACCTCACTTATCACGGCAAAGCGCCGACATTCATACATATATTATACACCCAAAAGTAAACAGTGTCAACAAATTGTAAAAAAATTTCAGAATCTATTGACAAAAGGGAAAATATGTAATATAATATTAGTAATATGAAAAATGCTATGAAGGGAACAAAAGCCTTTTATCTGTTTTCAGAGAGTCGGCGGTGCGGTTTTACGCAGGCGGTGTGAGTCGGCAGAGATAACGGGAAATAACTCCTCCCCGAGCAGGTGCGGTGAAATCAAGTAGCGGCACACGTGTTTCTCACGTTACAGGGAAGCGTATTGTTCGATACGGCTAAGGTGTATAGTGTGAGCTATGCATAAAATGAAGTGGTAACACGGGATCGTCCTCGTCTTCAGTTGAAGATGGGGTTTTTTGTTTTGCTAAGGAGGGCAGAATAATGAATAAGAATATACTTTTGCCCTGCACGGCCATACATTCCTATGGCGGCAAGGCACGACTACACAGCCGCATTTACCTAACACACTTTAAGAGTAAATAATACAAATTGAAAGGATAGATAATATGAAAAATTTCGACAAATATCAGAGAGGCTATTTTATGCCGCCCGTTCCCTGCTATGAATGGGTAAAAAAGGAGTATATCGACAAGGCGCCGGCCTGGTGCTCGGTCGATCTTAGAGACGGAAACCAGGCGCTCATCATTCCTATGAGCTTAGATGAGAAGCTTGAGTTTTTCAAGAAGCTTGTTGACATAGGCTTCAAGGAGATCGAGATAGGCTTCCCTGCTGCATCGGATACTGAATATGAATTCTGCCGCACGCTCATCGAGAAAGAAATGATCCCCGATGATGTCACGATACAGGTGCTCACACAGTCAAGGGAGCACATCATCAAGAAGACCTTTGAGGCGATAGACGGTGCAAAGCACGCAGTTGTTCACCTCTACAACTCGACCTCTGTAGCGCAGCGTGAGCAGGTGTTCAAAAAGGAAAAGGACGAAATAATAAAGATAGCAACAGACGGTGCAAAGCTCTGCAACGAATACAAGAAAAAAGCTAAGGGCAAGATCACCTTTGAGTACTCACCCGAGAGCTTTACGGGCACTGAAATGGAGTTTGCAAGGGATATATGCAACGCTGTTATCGACATTTGGCAGCCTACGCCCGACAACAAGGTCATAATAAACCTTCCTGTTACCGTTGAGATGAGTATGCCGCACGTTTATGCTTCGCAGATAGAGTATATGTGCTCGGTACTGCACAACAGAGAGAACGTTATAGTTTCACTCCACCCGCACAATGACAGGGGCAGTGCGGTAGCAGATTCAGAGCTCGGCCTGCTCGCAGGCGCTGACAGGATCGAGGGCACCTGCTTTGGAAACGGCGAGAGAACAGGTAATGTTGACATAATAACACTTGCTATGAATATGTTCAGCCACGGCGTTGACCCGATGCTCGACTTCTCGGATATGCCGAGCCTTGTTGAGCTTTACGAGAGAGTTACCAGAATGAAGGTAAATGTAAGAAGCCCATACTGCGGCCAGCTTGTATTTGCGGCCTTCTCCGGCTCACATCAGGACGCTATTGCAAAGGGTATGAACTGGAGAAAGGAAAAGAACCTTCATCAGTGGACTGTTCCCTACCTGCCTATCGACCCGCACGATGTCGGAAGAGAATACGACGGCGACGTTATCAGGATCAACTCGCAGTCGGGCAAGGGCGGCATAGGCTTTATCTTACAGAACCAGTTTGGCTACGACCTGCCCAAGAAGATGAGGGAGAATTTCGGCTACAAGGTCAAGGGCGTTTCAGACAGGGCACACAAGGAGCTCAAGCCCGACGAGGTCTACAGCATCTTCAAGGAGGCATACCTCAACAAGTCTGACAAGCTTAACATTGAGGAAGCGCACTATGTTCAGAAGGCTGACGGCGTTATCGGCGCAGCTGTCAAGGTCAACCTGAACGGCAAGACATTTGAAGCTCACGCTGACGGAAACGGCAGACTTGATGCGGTCGCAAATTCGCTTGCAAAGGTGCTTTCCATCAAGTTCAACATCGACACCTACACCGAGCACGCACTCGAGCGCAAATCGACCTCGGAGGCGGTATCCTACGTCGGCATTACTACTGACAGCAACGACACCTACTGGGGCGTCGGCAGACATTCTGACATTATCGTTTCATCAATAAAGGCACTTGTTTCTGCAATAAACAACGCACTTGACAATCAGTAAACATACAACATAGCAAAGGCTTCTGCAAATTACCGCAGAAGCCTTTTTAATATGCACAAAAATTAGCGCCCGCTTTATGCAGGCGCTTTAGCTTTTTTAATATTAGCCCTT
>JAFRYW010000114.1 GCA_017442845.1 Ruminococcus sp. | reverse complement strand
CTTCGCAGTTGCGTTCCTCCACAACCCCCACAAAATATCAACAATACATAATAAAGGTATCGCACGTAAATGACCGGCGATACCTTTTTTGCGTTTATTTGAATATGTGAATAAATATGACCCTACCTCTCCGAAAGGTCGAGCGAAATACCGAAGGCGTCGGAATAGGCGCTGTAAATGCTCTCGTAGTCAACGCTGAGGCCGGAGAAATCATATACCGGCTCGTCATCCTCGCCCTCCTCGTCACAGTAGCGGGATATGCCCAGCCCGCCGTAGTAACAGCCGCCGTTTACAAAGCCCATAACGGCAGTACATTCGCAGTCGTCATTCCCTAGCTGGAAGGAGATCTCGCTTATGATCTGGTCATAGAACACCGAAACGCCCTCGACCTTCTGCTCGCTCTTGCTTAAGGGAAGCTTGAAGTAGCAATACTGTGCATCGCCCTCCAGCGCATCGGCAAATAGGTCGGCGGTGTCGGCAATACTCCCTATCTCACTTGCATTCTGCACCGCAAAGGAATACTCGGTGCTGTCCGCCTTTGGAAATTCGTCTGCGTTCCACGGGTAGCCCGCACGCTCCTTGACCTCGTCGGTAACGTTGAACTGTGAGTAGCTGGGCTTGTTTCCGCCGCCGTCAAAGGTTATGTCAACGTGGTACCACCCCTCTCCTATCTTGACAAGATCCCAGGCGTGCTCGCCCGTCTCGGTCGAGTGTATGATCTTGCAGTCTATTCCCAGCATATCCATAAACAGCTTGAAGGTCGTGGCGTTGCCGACGCATATCGCCGTGTGGTCGTGCAGCACGCCGTAGGGGGTGTGTGCATTATCCTCGGTGTGCGGTATGGCGGCAAGGTTGCCCTCGTCATAGTGCGCCTGCGAGAAGATGTAGTCATACACAGCCTTTTCCTTCTCGTAATCGCTCATGCCGTCCTTTATAATATCCTTTATCGCCTTGCTCGCAGCTTCAAGAATGAACTTATCCTTAGCATCGGTAAGCTTTGAGCTGTCGCCGCTCTTGTAGGCCTCAACAACAGCCGTGTCATCATACAATGAGTGGACATCGCCGTTAAAAACGTTCATCTTCTCATCAAGATCGAAGTTCTCATCAAAAATGCTGCCGTCCGATGTGCCGAACATAGTGTTGAAAACCTTCTCGACAGTTTCAAGCTTTTTCCCCTGCTCCTCTATCAGCTTTTGCTGCTCGTCAAGCTTTTTTATGAGCTCTTCATTCGCCGCCTCGGCAGCGGGCTGCTCCGAGGTGCTGCTGCTCTCGCCCTTGCTGCACGCACAAAGCGGCAAAGCCATACAAAAGCACAGCGCAAAAATAACTGCTTTTTTCATATCCCGTTCTCCTCTTTCCATCAACCCTCTGAAATGCTCTTAAACGCCTTTTCTATCTCCTCGGCGTTATCGGCTATCACCAAAACGCTGTAGCCGTTTGCTTCAAAGACACGTGCCTTGTCTATCTTCGGCAGCTCCTCGGGCTTGTAGCCCTCAAAATCGTGGCGGCGCACATCGACCCTGTCCTTTAGTATCCTTGTCATATCCGCTTGCTTTTCCTCGTCGGCAGCCTTGAGGATAGATACCTCATCGGCATTACCGCCTGTAGAGGCATAGCTTATAGCGCCGTCGGCAATATCGTCGATAGTTGCCCCGCCGTAAAGCTTAGAGCAGAAGGTGTCAAAGCCGTAGCTGCCCGTATCGCCCTTTGCGGTCGATTCATCGAGCAGGCTGTCGGGGGCTTTTTCAAGCGCCATATCGAGGTATTCCTTAGCGCTCAGGTCAAACTGCGTCTGCGAAACGCCGGCAACGCTTTCCGCCCCGCTGCCTGACGAGCCGCTGTCGCCGCACCCGACAAACGCCGTCGCCGCACACGCCGCCGTGCAAAGCACGCATATCGCCTTTAAAATATGTGTTATCATAGTCTGTCTCCTATCCGTTTTTTGTCTACGAATAGATTATATCACTTTACAATTGATTTTGCAATAGCAAAATTATTACAAAAAATAATAATCTGACAATTATAGCACAAGCCGCTTACGGAAATAAGCTTTCAGAGCATACAATAATTGACAGAAAAAACAAATTATGCTATAATGCTTGTGATAGCATGGAAGTCTGCAAACGGCAAGCGGTTTTAATTTCTGCCTCCGCAAGGAGGTGAGCCATATGTCTCTGTTAGAAACGATAGCACTTTTTAGTTTCATTTTACATCTGATCGAAACAGTAATAAAGCATTCAGGCAATAAAAAGAAATAACCGCCCCTCATCACTTAGGCGGTTATTTCAACCAATTTTGTTAAATTGAGGCAAAACCGTTTTCCACAGTTTCCTATAAGTCTATTATAGCACTTGGCATTAAAAAAGTCAAGTGCTATTTTTTTAAGGTAACACCGCACAAAGATTGCGGTACAGATACGGTTGCTTAGCTATGCTAAGCACGCAGATTTTTCGTCAGATCGCCTAAATTCGCCGCAGGAATACTAGCGTATTTCAAGGTGAATTTAGGTGATATGACGGAAAATCTGCAAGTAGATGTGCCGCAAAGCCTTAAGGCGGTCTTTGTGCGGTGTTGCCTTAATCCTCCAGCTTCGACTCAAGCCTTGGCGAATAGGTGCTCCTAAACTCCTCGTACCTTCCCTCATCTATCGCCTGCCTGATCCTTTCGGTGAGGGTGTTGTAGAAATACAGGTTGTGCATTACCGCAAGCCTGCCGCCAAGCTGCTCGCCTGCCTTGAACAGGTGCCTTATGTAGCTCCTTGAGAAATTGCGGCATACGGGGCAGTCGCACTCGGTATCGAGCGGGCGGGGGTCGAGCTCATAGCGCTTGTTGGCTACGTGCATAATGCCGTTCCAAGTAAAGATCGTACCGTGGCGGGCGTTTCGTGAGGGCATAACGCAGTCAAAAAAGTCTACGCCCCTATACACCGCCTCTATGATATTCGAGGGCGTGCCGACACCCATAAGATACCTCGGCTTGTCCTTCGGCATAAACGGCTCGACCTGCTCGATAACGTGGTACATCACCTCTGTAGGCTCGCCCACGGCAAGGCCGCCTATCGCAAAGCCTGCACAGTAGTCAAGCTCCCTTATAGTTTTCATATGCTCTATTCTAAGGTCATCATAGGTGCAGCCCTGGTTGATACCAAAGAGGAGCTGCTCTTTATTTATAGTGTCATCAAGCGAGTTTAGGCGCTTCATCTCATTTATGCAGCGCCCGAGCCAGCGTGTCGTGCGCTCGCAGCTTTGCTTTGAGTAGCTGTGCTCAGCGGGGTTCTCGACGCACTCGTCAAACGCCATAGCGATAGTTGATGCAAGGTGAGACTGTATCTGCATACTCTCCTCAGGCCCCAT
>JAFRYW010000113.1 GCA_017442845.1 Ruminococcus sp. | reverse complement strand
TTATTTCAGCGGCACAGAAGTAAAACGGGGCTTATATATTTATGCAGCCCGTCTGCTTAGCCTACAGCATATACCGCAAGCAGGGTCAGGAAGGCCTGCGCTATCATAAAGCGGGTAACGACCTCGCTGTCCTCCCAGCCTTGATTTTTTCTCATATGGTCGTGGATAGGCGTTCTAATGTCCTTCATAAAGTTCTTCATTCTGAGGTATCTTATGAACGAGAGCTTTACAAGCCCTGCGCCGCCGTCAAGTATCAGCATAAACGCCCCGACGAGGAACAGGAAGGGGTGCGAGGTCTTAAGGAACGCTATCGCTATGATAACGCCAAGCGCCCTTGAGCCCGCATCGCCCATTAGCAGCTTGCTAGGCTTGCAGTTGTACCAAAGGTATGCGAGCAGCACTATTATGCAGGTAAGCAGCATAAGCCCGGCACTTTCATCGGCGCCTGTCTTTCTTATGACAGCGTAAGCGCCGAGGATAGACACTATCGACATAGAGCCGCACAGCCCGTCGATACCGTCAGAGCAGTTGGTCACGTTTATCGACGCCCACACAAGTATGATGCCCAGTATTATGAACACCGGTGCGGGAAGAGTAAATGTCGAGCTTAAAAAGCCTATCTCACTGCCGTTGACCTTATAGTAGGTGACAGACACGCCTATAGAGATCACCATATCGAGTATGCCCTTTTTCAGCTCGCCCCACGGCACCTCGGAGGCGTCGTCAAGGTAGCCCGTGATCATTGCAAGGTAGATAAGCCCGAGATAAACGATAAGCTCACCCGACAGCGGCACGAAAAGTGCACACAGCAGCACGAACACGGTGATAAGAATTATCCCCGCACCCCTCGGCTTGCCCTCGGAGAGTGCGCCGTTCACGGCAAACTCACGCCCGTGATCCTTCGGCAGCAGGCGCATTAGCTTGCCAAATGCAAGCATAGTGCCAAAAAAGCTTATACCTATAAATATCATATAAAAAAGACCCGTGTAGCCGTCCAAAAGCTTGTATATCATATGTTTTCTCGCCCCAAAATGTACGGGGCTTCCTCCGTTTGATCATAGTTTTGCTATTTTAATAAATACATTATTATTATACTATATTTCAAATCAAAATGCAAATTTTTAGGTCTGTCAATTTGCACAAAGATTTGACCAAAAAGCCTTAAATTGTAAGAGATAGGCATAAAAATGAATATCTATGTCGAAATTTTAGTTTAATTTATAAGCATTTACCCTTGATTTTTTTCTCAAAAGGTGGTATAATGGTTACAGAAAGAGAGAATTTTGTAACCTTTTGGAGAGAATGTGAATTAGAGCGAGAGGAGGGGCTCCTCAAAATTATCGGAGCACAGTCAATGTATCAAGACCACAACAATTACAGCAGAGTACGCCGAAGATCCCGGAAGGAAAGGCTTTTCTTTGCGAGGGTGAAGGCGGTATTTTGTATGATACTGTTCGCCTTTGCGGTAGTGATATGCGTAAAGGTCGCACAGCAGATAAAGGCGGGCACGCAGATAGAGGCGCATGAGCCAGACCCCCGGCAGGCAGCCGCCCCGCAGGCAAATGTAAGCAAGACCACTACAACAACAAGCACCACGGCTGCAACAGAGCCGCCCAAGAACGAGAGCTCGTCCGAGGAGAAAAAGGAAGAGCACAAAATGGAGGTCATCGACGGGATAACCTATGTTGACGGCATTATGATAGCAAACAAGAGCTACCCCCTGCCCGAGAGCTACGACCCCGGGCTTCTGCCGGAAACGGAGAAGGCCTTTAACAAAATGGCCGAGGCTGCGGCGCAGGACGGGATATATCTTTTCATCAGCTCGGGCTACCGCTCGCACTTTACGCAGGCGCAGATATATCAGGAATATGTTGAGCGTGACGGCAAGAAGGCCGCCGACACATACTCCTCCCGTCCGGGGTATTCGGAGCACCAGACAGGCTACACGATAGATGTTAACGACCCCTCCGACGCCTTTCGTGGCACGCAGGAGGCAAAATGGCTCGCCGAGCACTGCTCGGATTACGGCTTTATCATTCGCTACCCCGAGGGCAAGGAGGATAAGACGGGCTATGAATACGAGCCGTGGCACATTCGCTACCTCGGCAAAAAGCTTGCCAAAAAGGTAGAAGCAAGCGGGCTGTGCCTGGAGGAATACTTAGGTATCGACTCAGAGTACAAGGACAAATAGATCACAAGGGCTTTGCTTTAGGGCAAGGCCTTTTTTAACAATGCACAATGCACAATGC
>JAFRYW010000112.1 GCA_017442845.1 Ruminococcus sp. | reverse complement strand
TAAATTCCAATTTATCGAAGCTGCAACACAATAGTAAAAAAAGAGATAAAAACGCCCCTCGGCTTTAGCTGTAAAAGCCGAAGGGCGTCTTAACAGACCGGGTCGTCTCATATCAAAAGACTAAGCCCCAAAAACATCAGAGCATTTGCGATATTTCCCTTTGCGGGCAGCTTTGTTCCTGCGAGTATCAAGAATAACGGCAGCGTGTTAAAGCAGCAAGCCCATATCGGCAGCCCTGCTTTACCCGTTATTATCAGAACAAGCAGCGTAGCCGAGAATACCAAAAGCCCTGCATACGCAGCCGCTGCGGCCGCTGTTCTTTTAAAGAAGGTGAGAACGGTCTCAAGCGCCCGATCTGTCCTTCCAAGGCTTATATAGAACCACTCGACCGCACCGCAGAAAACGTGGTGAGCTGTTATCGGAACAATGAAAAACAGCCCCGAGATATACATTATCACACCCGCCGCCCTCGAGCACCCCCACGCCCAGCGGCTAAGCTCGATATAGCCGAAGCTTGCCATAAACAGCGCCAACACACCCAGCAGCATTGAGGCCTCGATCTGCTTGAGCGGCATTTTTTCAAATAGCTTTTTCATTTTTTCGCCGTCCTTTGGGTCATTTGCCATATCAAATCTGCCCTCGGGGGTATAGGCGAGCAGGCAGTCGGTAACGCCGCATAGGATATGCCCAAGGCAGGCTATGAATAACGGCAGGCTCATATTTTACCCCCCACGTTCAGTGCCTTAAAATACTCCTGCCTTACCGCTTTAGCCTCCGGCACGAACTCCATAGCGCCCCAGCAGTGCATCATACCCTCACCTATATGAGCGCAAAGCGGCACGCCGTATCTCTCGCAGTGCGCCTTAAGATCGTCAAGGTAAGCATACATCACCTCGTGCGTGCCGTAAAAAACATCAATTCCCGGAAAGCCCGATATATCACAAAGCAGGGGGCTCAAAAGATACGCCTCTTCGCCCTGTGCAAGAACAGGGGCGATCCTATCAAAGAACACGGGCGGTATCATAACATCATATTTTTTCAGCCTTTCCATTTTGCCCCTCTGTGCATCGCTCGGCGGCACCTGCATACCGGGCGATTGCAGCACGAGCCTGCCGGGCAGAGGTATCTCGGGGTACTTATTCTTTATGTACAGGCACAGCGACATCGCCTGCCCGCCGCCCGAGGACGTGCCGAAAAGCCTTATACTTTCGTGCCCGTACCGTGTCAGTATATGGCGATACACCGACAGGGTACATTCAAGCGTTTCAATAAGCCTATGGTCGGGCGCCATAGGATATATCGGGAACCACACCTCGGCATCACAGGCGCTTGCTATCTGCCCGCAAAGGATAAGGTCGCCGGGGTCGGGCGGGAGGATATACCCGCCGCCAAAAAGATAAAGCACCGCCTTTTTGGGCTTTGTTCCCCTAACCCTGAGCGCATAGACCACCGCCCCGTCAAAGTTCTTTTTGATAAGCTCGAGCCCGTCCTTTTTGAGCCTTTTATATGGGACCTTGAGCGGCTTTTTCTGTTTGCCCGAATAATCGGCAAGCAGCTTGTTCCACTGCTCGCCCTCCTTATCAAGCATCTTGTTCACGCCGATAAGCGAGAACATTTTTTCAAGTGCTTTATATCTTAAGCTTGGCATTTTGACCCCTCACTTTACTAGGCTTTGCAGACTCTCGGTCTGCTCGGTTTATTTGATTAGCTAATGCTAACCCCATATCAATTATATCACGTTCCTTTCAAAACGTCAATATTCTTATAAAAAATTATGGTTATCCCTTTGACACACCACAGTTTTGCCCCCAAACCCTCGCTTAACTGTGAGCATTCGCTCACAGCGAGCTCGGGAGAGTATGGGGGAGGGCTTCGCCCCGAACCCCATTATCTAAGGCATTTTAATTGGTGTGTCAAGTATATAACCATATAAAAAATCTCCCCCTTCCTTTCAAAGGGAAGGGGGTGTATAAGATTGGTTTTATTTTCCTATGCTCCAGCCTGCGATGATCTGCTGGATAAAGAGTGCATCGCTTACCGAGATATCGTTGTCATTGTCGATGTCGGCGTTTTCCTTGTCGATGAACACGTCCCAGCCTGCGATCTTCTGCTGTGTGATCAGCACATCATCTACCGAGACATCACCGTCGCAGTTGACATCACCTATCGTGTAGTTGAAGGGCGTGCCCGGGGCGACAGTACCGTCATAGATAAGCCCGCTCTTCGGGAAAAGGTCGGTGTTTCTGTCAACGCCCATAGCCTCGACCTCTTCACGGGTAAGGATCAAATGCTCCAAGCAGTAGGCAGGAAGCGTGCCTTCATTGACCAGCTCCTCGATATTTTCATAGTAAAGGTCGCCGCTATACCAGTTTGTATTTATAAAGCAAAACGGATCGGCGTCCCACCGGTCTTTTTCCGCATTATAGTAATATTTTACGTCCTTTACCTTTTTGACAAATTCGTCAAAATATGGCGACATCTCAAAAAACGGCACTGCACGGACAATAAGCGGGCTGTCGGGGTGTTCCTCAAACTTTGCGCCGGGCACCCAGCCCTTATACTCGTTTATATACCTTCCATCGACCCAAGCGTCACTTGCCCAGCGTACATCACCGCCCCAATAGATATTGTCACCTACAGAGTCATATTCTTCGCCGCTGAGGTTTTTTCCTTCGCCTGTGGTATACCAGTAGGAGTAAGTATAGCAGTCACGCACCCACTTCCCTGTTCCGAGGGAATCATATATATCCTTCCAGGTCAGAGCATTTTCACGGGGCACGTCGTCCTCTACCTCAGCCTCACGGTAGATCCTCTGAAGCTCTCTCAGACGCTCAAGTGTTGTTGCCTCGCTGTTTTTAAAGGTATATCGGTATGCGATCTTATCCTCGGTGACAGCCTTGCCCGCACCATCGCCTGCGCCGCCGAAGGCACGTGTCTCACCCTTATATGTAATATTTATCAAATAGTGAAAGTAATCGTCCCATTCCATAGTCACAGAATCATCAAGCCTGAACGCCGCCTCCGCCATAGTGCTCGGGAAACCTACAGATGTCACGAAGAGCGGGAAAAGCTCACTTGCCAAAAGCGACTTATTATCCCTTCTGTTATAGGGGCTGCCGATATAAAGCCCCTGGTCGGCATATGGCGATATATAAGCCGACCAATACTCTTCGGCCTGATAGATCTCGCCCCTTATGTATGACCCGCTGTACAGCGCCTCGGAATACAGCCCGCTTTCTATCGCCTCTAGGTTCTCAAAGAAGCTGCCCTTTGTTGCGTACTTGTCGATAAGGTAATCAACGCTGTCTTTTACTGCGGGTATATATACCGTCAGCTTGGTATCTGCATATTCATCGTCACCCCATTCGATATCTTCCGTTCTCTCCTGAAGTGTAAGTGCACCGCCGTCGATACTGCTGCTGCTAAATATATAACCGCCGTTAACACGGCCTGTCTGCTTATTTTCATACGAAACATCTGAAAACAGAAGCGGCTCGTCAAAGTTTTTCATACATAAAGAGAGCAAACACTCATCACCGTAAACGCTCGACTTGTCCTTAAACCTGAATGACAGAGGGTCGGGGTTATCAGTCTTTACATAAAAATACCGGTTAAACGGCGACACAAGCGGTATCACCTGATAGGTATAGCTTGCGGGCTTCTTTTGCGAAGCAGATGTCAAAAGCTCCGTCAGCGCCCCCGTCTGCGGCATAGCCGCTGTCATTACCGCCGCTGTAAGCAGCGCAAGCGTTCTTCTAAGCCTCATACAAACACTCCTTTATTATTATAACAGATCACACAGCTAAGCTGCGAGCACATTTTGTATTATAGCACACCATTTTATGATCGTAAACAGATCATTGATAACTGTACAAAAAAATCGCCCCTTGGGGCGATTTGATTGATTCATGAATTACTCAGCGTTAGCCTCGATATACTTAACTATGTCGCCGACAGTCTTCATGTTAGCTACCTCTTCATCAGGAACCTCGATATCGAATTCCTCCTCGATAGACATTACAAGGTCTACTACGTCAAGAGAATCTGCGCCGAGATCGTCAGTAATAGAAGCGTCCTGTGTGACCTTGTCCTCATCAGCGTCGAGCTGATCTACAATGATTTCCTTAACCTTGTCAAATATCATTTAAGCACCCTCCAATCCATAGGTTTATATATTAAGCCAAGGGAAAGCCCTCAAGCCTAATTTCAAAGCTTATTCCGTGAACTCTCCGATTGCTCTAAACTTATTATAGCGTTCATTTAGCAATTCGTCAAGCCCTTTTTGAAATTTTCTTTGCAAAGCCGAAAAAATATAGTCACTTATCGCCGCAGCAGCCGCCTGCGGGTCGGTATGTGCGCCCTCTGCGGGCTCATTTATGATGTAGTCGCACACCTTCAGCTCCTTAAGATCCTCAGCGGTTATGTGCATAATATCGGCAGCCTCACGCTCACGGCTTGCGTCCTTCCACAGAAGGCTTGCAAACCCTCGTGGGGAGATCACCGAATATATAGCGTTTTCAAGCATAGCAAGCTCGTCACAAACGCCGAGTGCAAGCGCACCGCCCGAGCCGCCTTCGCCTAAGATTATCGAGATAACGGGCGTTTTAAGGCGCATAAACTCCATAATATCCCTGGCTATTGCCTCACCCTGGCCCCTCTGCTCAGCCTCAACGCCGCAGAAGGCACCCGCAGTATCTATAAGGCAGATAACGGGTCTATGGAACTTTTCCGCCTGCTTTGCAAGGCGCAGCGCCTTTCTGTAGCCCTCGGGGTGGGGCATACCGAAATTCGACGCCTTGTTTTCGTCAAGGTTTCTTCCCTTGACCTGCGCTATAACTGTTACGGGCGTGCCCTTAAAGTAGGCTATGCCGCCCTTTACAGCGCCGTCGTCGCCATATAGCCTGTCGCCGTGCAGCTCAAAAAAGTCATCAAAGACAAGCGGGATATAGTCATTTACAGTAGGCCTGCCCTTCATTCTGATGATATCGAGCCTTTGGCTGGCTGTCTTATCACTCATTATGGAGCCCCCCTTTATCCTCGTGGAGCGCAAGAAGGTGAGCAAGCGTTCTTCTCATTTTCTTTCGCTCGACTATCATATCAACAAAGCCGTTTTCAAGCATAAACTCGGCGCTTTGGAACTCGTCGGGAAGCTTCTGCCTTATAGTTCCCTCTATAACTCGCCTGCCCGCAAAGCCTATCAGCACCTTCGGCTCGGCGATTATTATATCGCCCAGCGACGCAAATGAGGCTGTAACGCCGCCTGTTGTAGGGTCTGTCATAACTGTTATGTACAAAAGCCCCGCCTCGCTGTGCAGAGCAACTGCACCGGAGGTCTTTGCCATTTGCATAAGGGAAACTATCCCCTCCTGCATTCTCGCACCGCCCGAGGCGGTAAATGCGATAACGGGAAGCCTATGCTCGGTCGCATACTCAAAAGCCCTTGCGATCTTCTCTCCGACTACCGAGCCCATTGAAGCCATAAGAAAGTGCGAATCCATAACGATAATAACTATATCCCTGCCACGGATCTTGGCTTTTCCGGTGATAACGGCGTCCTTGAGCCCTGTTGAAGCACGCAGCGCCTGCTGCTTTGCCTCATAGCCCGGGAAATCTATCGGGTTTTTGGAGACCATTCCCCTATCAAGCTCCTCCAAAGTGCCCTTGTCGATAGTAATATCGAGCCTTTCCCTTGCGCTGAGGCGGGAATGGTAGTTACAGCTTGGGCACACCTTGCCGTTAGCATTGAACTCCTCCGAAAAGGAGACGCTGCCGCATCTTGGGCATTTAAACAAAAGGTCCTTCGGTATATCGGGCTTTTTGGAATCGTCCTTTTCGGGTGAGGAGCTGCCCCACCTTTGCCTAACTACCGAGAATATATCATCAAGCATTTATTCTTCCTCCAAGGTAATACGCTTTATACAAGCTTTGCTCTGTTCAAAAAGCCGTTGTCATAGTCACCCTTTTTAAACTCATCTGTGGCTATGAGCTTTAGCTGAAAGTCGATATTAGTGCTGACCCCGCCCACGACAAATTCCGAGAGCGCCCAGTTCATACGCCTTATCGCCTGCTCCCTCGTATCTGCGTGAACGATAAGCTTTGCTATCATCGAATCATAGTAGGGGGTTATCTCATAGCCCTGATAAGCGGCGCTATCGACCCTTACGCCGAAGCCGCCCGGCGTATGCAGCGAGCTTATCACACCCGGTGACGGGCGGAAGCCCTGCTCGGGGTTCTCGGCATTGATCCTGCACTCGATAGCGTGGCCTGTTATCTTTATATCCTCCTGAGTGATCCCAAGGCGCTCGTTAGCAGCTATCCTGATCTGCTCGCTTACGATATCTATACCCGTTACCTCCTCGGTTATCGGGTGCTCTACTTGGATACGGGTGTTCATCTCCATAAAGAAGAACTCGCCGTTCTTATCGAGCAAAAACTCTATCGTGCCCGCATTGGTATAGCCCGCAGCCTTTGCAGCCCTTACAGCAGCCTCGCCCATACGCCTTCTCAGGTCATCGCTTACAACGGGCGAGGGGGTCTCCTCAAGCACCTTTTGATTCCTGCGCTGCATAGAGCAGTCACGCTCACCGAGATAAACGACGTTCCCGAAATTATCAGCGAGGATCTGTATCTCAATATGCTTTGGGTTTTCTATAAATTTTTCTATGTACACCTCGTCATTTCCGAAGCAGGCGAGCGCCTCGGTCTTTGCGACCTTCATCTGCTCGTCAAGCTCCTCCTCTGAGTGGACTATCCTTATACCCTTGCCGCCGCCGCCTGCGGAGGCCTTTATCATAACGGGGTAGCCTATCCTCTTGGCAAGGTCGTGGGCGTAAAATTCGTTCTTTACCGCCCCGTCCGAGCCTGTGATAACGGGCACGCCCGCACATTTCATAGTTTCCTTAGCCTGTGCCTTATCGCCGAGCATTTCTATTGCCTGTGCACGGGGTCCGATAAAGGTTATGCCGCACTTTTCACAGTACCTTGCAAACTGTGCATTCTCCGACAAAAAGCCAAACCCCGGGTGAACGGCATCTGCCCCCGTGACCTCGCACGCTGCTATGAGTGCCTTCATATTAAGATAGCTGTCCTTAGCAGGGGCAGCACCTATGCAGACCGCCTCGTCAGCTATCTGCGCATGAAGAGCGCCCTTATCAGCTGTGGAATAGACAGCAACAGTATGGATCCCGAGCTCTCTGCACGCACGTATTATACGCACGGCTATCTCTCCTCGGTTTGCTATAAGAACTTTTTTAAACATAAGTTTTCTCCCTTGAGCTTTATGATCTGCCCTGCCTGCAAAGGCCTACTTTATCGCAAAGGTTATCTCCGCCGAGACCGCCTTCTGCCCGTCAACAGAGGCTACCGCCTTGCCGACGCCGATAGGCCCCTTGACCTTTATTATCTCGACCTCGATATCAAGCTTGTCGCCCGGGACGACCTGGCGTCGGAACTTGCAATTGTTTATACCGCCGAAAAAGCCGATCTTGCCCTTGTTCTCCTCCATAGCAAGCAGCGCCACCGCACCTGCCTGGGCGCACATCTCGACCATAAGCACGCCCGGTGTTACGGGGTACTCGGGGAAATGCCCCTTGAACCAGAAATCGTCCTCTTTTATATATTTTGTAGCCTTCACCCGCTTGCCGACCTCAAGCTCGTTTACCTCGTCTATCAGCAAAAACGGGTCTCTGTGCGGGATTATTTCCTTTATCTGTTCCTTGTCAAGAACTACTGCCATAATAATTCTCCTTTATAATTTGTCGGCGCAGCCGACAACCTTAATTGTGCATTGTGAATTGTGCATTGTGCATTGAATCAGCCGATTATCATTACAGGCTGGTCAAACTCAACGCTGTCGCCGTTTTTGACGAGTATCTCCTTGACAACGCCGTCAAGCTCCGACTGGATCTCGCTCATTACCTTCATGCTCTCGATTATGTAGATAACATCGCCCTTCTTGACTGTATCGCCAACGCTCACAAAGGGTGCGGAATCGGGCGAGGGGGCAGCGTAGAACGTGCCCACGATAGGCGCCTTTGCAGCCCTGCCGCTCTCCTGCGGCTTTGCAGCCGTATCGGGCTTAGCAGCTGCCTGCGGCGGAATCATAGCCCCCTGCATGGGCGGCATAGCCATAGGCGGCATAGGCGGCGGGGGCAGCTTTTTGCCCTTGATAGTCACCTTTACGCCGTTATCGTCCTCTATAGCGATCTCAGACAGCTCCTTATCGTTGACTATATCGGCAAGTCTCTCGATATTTTCAAATGTAAAATCAAAACCAAGCTTTGACATATATCTATTCTCCTTTTAATG
>JAFRYW010000111.1 GCA_017442845.1 Ruminococcus sp. | reverse complement strand
TAAATTCCAATTTATCTAAACAGTAAGCGACAGATGATGATACATTTATATAAGGAAAGGAAGGAATGTTATGTATCAGGCAAACGACAGGCGATATGACAAAATGGTCTATAACCACATTGGCAGGAGCGGGCTGAGGGTCTCGGCAATATCGCTCGGGCTGTGGCAGAATTTCGGCTTCGGCTCGTCATTCGTGACGGCGGAGGAGATGTGCCGCACGGCATTTGACCTTGGAATCACACACTTTGACCTTGCAAACAACTACGGCCACCCCTTCAATGGCTCGGCAGAGGAAAACTTCGGCAAGATACTCGACCGTGGGCTCAGGGCTTACCGTGACGAGCTTTGCATATCAACAAAGGCAGGCTATGAGATGTGGCCGGGCGTATACGGCGACAGGAACGGCTGCCGCAAATACCTTATCTCTTCGCTCGACCAGAGCCTAAAGAGAATGGGGCTTGAGTATGTTGACATCTTCTATCACCACGTTTTTGACCCGAACACGCCGCTTGAAGAGACAGCCCTTGCGCTCGACCAGATCGTGCGTCAGGGCAAGGCGCTCTACGTCGGCATATCAAACTACAACAAGGAGCAGACAAGCAAAATACTCTCGATATTCAAGGAGCTTAAGACCCCCTTTATCGTAAACCAGCCCTCGTTCTCAATGCTCAACCGCTGGGTCGAGCGTGACGGGCTCGATGAGTTCTGCTTTGAAAGCGGCATAGGGCTTGCGGTATTCTCGCCGCTGTATCAGGGCTTTTTGACCGACAGGTATCTAAACGGCGTTCCCGAGGATTCAAGGGTCGGCAGGGGGGCGACCTGGATAGCGAACGAGCTTGATGATAAAATGCTCAAAAAGCTCGGCGCACTTAACGAGATAGCACGCTCAAGAGGGCAGAAGCTCTCGCAGCTCGCTATTGCGTGGCTTTTGAACAACAAGGCTGTTGCTACCGTTTTGGTAGGGGCAAGCAGACCGCAGCAGATCATAGACAATGTCGGCGCTATCGACAACCTCGCCCTATCGGAGAGCGAGCTTGAAGAGATAGAGCAGATCTTGGCGCAGTAAGGAGAATGGGCATGAAGAACAAGTTCAGGATAGTTTCATTTATGCTTGCGGCGGCTATGCTGCTTGGGGCGTGCAGTAACAGCAGCTCTTCGGGCAGCAGCGGGAGCGGGGCAGAAAGCGCCGCAAGCAGCGCTGCTGACGAAAGCAGCAAGGAAGAAGAAAAGGTAGAGATGCTAAGCCTCAAGCCCAAGCAGGTGATAAACGAGGAAACAGCGACCTTTGAAACGCTTGGTGCCGACAGGCAGGCAGCTAAGGACTTCGAGGAAAAGGAAGCCAAAAAGCACAAGATACCGTCGATACACGTAGTTACCGCACCGGGAGACAGGGTAGTGTCGATCGACGAATACACCTCCTGCGTGGTCGATACCTTCAACTGCGAAGAAGGGCAGGTGCTTGACGGCGTTTCGGCAGGTATGAAGGTAAGGGGCAATTCGAGCGCCTTCTACGGCGATGTGAACCAGATCCTGAATAATCAGGTGCCCTACAGGATCAAGTTTGACCAAAAGACAAATATGCTCGGCCTGCATGACGGACAGGAGAGCAAGAGCTGGGTGCTTTTGAAGGCAGACTGGGATCTTATAAGAAATGACATAGCCTTCCGCTTTGCAAGGGAGCTTATAAACGGGCACACATTCTGCTCGGACGCAAAGCTAGTTTACGTTTACCTAAACGAGGAGTACAAGGGAATATACCTGCTGTGCGAGCAGTGCCAGGTCGGCAAGAACCGTGTCAACATCACCCAGCCTGAGGAGGGCTACACGGGCAAGGACTTCGGCTACTACCTGGAGCTTGACAACTACGCCACAAGCGACCCCGACAATATCTACATTACCCTTGACTACGGCGAATACGAGGTGACAGACATCGAGGGCGAAACGAGGAAATTCGTGCCCGCAGAGTATTCTGTCAAGAATGACGTATATACAAAGCAGCAGGTCGAGTTTATCGAAAAATATCTGCGGGGCGTCTTTGAGATAGTCTACCGTGCCTGCGAGAAGGGCGAATACTACACCTTTGACGAGAGCTACGAGCTTGTCAAGGCGGAATACGACAACGCAAAGGACACTGTCGAGGCGGTTATAGACATAGAAAGCGTAGTTGATATGTACCTGCTGTATGAGATAGTTCACGACTACGACTGCGGCGAGGGAAGCTTCTTTATGTGCGTCGATTTCAGCGAGAACAGCGAGGTCAAAAAACTGACCTTCACATCACCCTGGGATTTCAACTGGGCGTACAATGACAGCACCTCACGCTACTGGGCGGGGGCATTCTGCGACAAGAGCTTTGCAAAGAGCAAAGGCGACAGAACCAACCCGTGGTTCGTGCTGCTTATTAAGCAGGACTGGTTCAAGGCGCTTGCTGACGAGAAATGGTCTGCCCTTAACGCCGAGGGCAAGATAGCGCAGTGCATCGAGGACGAAAAGGCATATCTCGAGCTTTACAAGGACGACCTCAACGTTGAATGGGGCGTTGACTCGGCAAATGAGCTTTTCAAATGGATCACCGCAAGGCTAAGGTGGATGGACAAGACCTTTACCGTGTCCTGACCGCACCACCCTTTAAAAAAACATACCACATAACAAAGCAACCCCTGCTGCACGAAATGCAGCAGGGGCGCTTTGATTTGAGAAGAATATTATATTATGTCGTTTACGTATTTAATGCCCTCAGTCACCGATCTTCAGACCGTGTACCTCGGATAGGTGAAGCTTTAGCTTATCAAAGCTCTCCTTTGAGATAACGTGCTCGATCTTGCAGGCGTCCTCTGCGGCTGTTTTTGAGTCAACGCCCAAAAACTCGAGCCAGCGTGTCAGCACCTTATGCTTTTCGTAGGTGCGCTCAGCTATCTCGCTGCCCGCCTCCGTAAGCCTTATCAGCCCGTTATCCTCGACGGTTATATAGCCGCCGTTTTTAAGTATCTTCATAGCGTTCGACACGCTGGGCTTGGTAACGCCAAGCTCCTTTGCAACGTCAACGCTCCTGACCGTTCCGAACTGCCGCTCGGAGATCATAAGTATCGCCTCAAGATAATCCTCACCCGAGGCGTGTACCTTTGTATCCTTAGTCTGCTCGCTCATGATCACTTAAGCTGCTCGCCGAGCGCCTTGCATTTTGCCAGTGCGTCATCATCGGGTGTGTTGTTTGCGATAAGACCCTCGCCGCCAACGACCTCAGCGCCTGCTGCCTTTACCCTGTCAGCCCAGAGCCTCATCCACTCGCCGTCGCCCCAGTCATATGAGCCGAAGAGTGCTATCTTCTTGCCGCTTATCTTACCCTCGATACCTGCGAAGAAGGGCTCAAACTCTGTATCCTCAAGCTCCTCAGCGCCCATAGCGGGGCAGCCGAGTGCAAGTGCATCATATTCAGAAACATCGCCGCTAAATGAAGAGACCTGTACTGCCTCTACCCCTGCGCCCTCGGCAACTGCGTTTGCCATAGCCTCTGTATTGACTGTGCCGCTCCAATAAATAACTGCTGTTTTCATTTTAAATACCTCCAATTTATATGCCAAGTGCCTGATAGATATCAAGGCCCTTGTTTAATTTACTGCACAAATGCTCTCTGCACCTTTCGTAGCTGCGAAACGCCCTTACAGCGCCCTCGGTGTCGGAATAGACCTTCCAGCAGCCGCAGAGCTTATAGTTCTCGCCGCCGTTTTCGATAAAGCCGAGCACATCATCTATAGGGTAGCCCAAGAAGACCCCTATCTCGTGCGGAAAATCCCCGCCCGCCTTGATCCTGCAAGACAGCCTGTCTAAATGCTCCTCAAGGCTCATCGCCTCATCATAGCCGCAGTGGGAAAGAAGTGCTGCCACTCTTTTATCGGCAAGCCTTGCTTTCAGCAGCCGCTCGTTATATACAAAAACCAGCACCCTGCTTCGGCACTCGCACAAAAGCCGCAGCTTGAGCCCTCGGCTTTCAAGCCTTTTATTGAACCTCACCGCATATTCCGAGACCTCGAACCACTCAGTCCCGAGCGAAAGAAGGCTTGCACACTTTATCCCCAGCAGTGCGGGCGCTGAATTGAACGCAAGCTTTTTATCAAGCTCACGGATCTGATCTGCTGACATCACGCTCTCTCCTTTTTCGCTTATTATATGCACAAAGGCTTCGGATCATTCGGGTTAGAATATGCTAACCTACAGGTCAAAAATAAAAGTTAGACATTACTAACCATATCCCTTAAAATAAGGGTTAGTATTAACTAACCAAGACATAGTATAACATATATTTTAGAGTTTGTCAAGGGGTTTTGAAAATTTTTTTAATTATTATTTTCAGCCAGCTGCGAGGTGAGATGATAAATGAGAGTTTATCTTATTACCTAGCGGAGCGAAGCTCCGCTAAATTCCAATTTATCAACACAAAAAAGAGCCGCACTTTGGCGGCTCTACGGTATTACCATTTTGCTTTGTTTTTAGGCTTTTTCTTTGATACCATTCTTCTCTTGTCGATATCGTATTCCTGACTGCTCTGCTTGGTGAGGATTATAAATATCACCGCTATGGCTATAGCAACGCCCGCAACAATGCCGATCACCATAAAGACTGCGTTCGAGCCCTTTTTTTCGCTGCTGTCTGTTACTGCGGCGGGTGCAGCTGTTGTCTCGGCGGTGCTGCTTTCCTGCTCGGCTTCAACAGCGCTGCTCTCTTCATCAGCGGCCGAGCTATCGTCCTCTGCCTCTGTGTCTATGTGCGTGCCCTTATCTGCGGAAACGCACTGTGTGAATGTGACCTCGTTGACGATAACGCCTGTCTCGCCGTTATCGCAGAAGTTGATAGCGCTGAGCTTTGAAAAATCTGCCGTGCCGTATGCCTCGACAAATGCGTCATAGGTAAACTCGGCGTAGCCGTCGCCCCAGACACTCGGCTGAACAGTCACCCAAACGTTGCCCTTATCATCGGCATACGGGGAGTTTGAGTTTTCCCAGCTTTGAAGAGCTATAGCGACCGGCGCTTTGGTAAGCTCGCTCTCATCATCGGCGGTATAGCCTACAAGCACCTTGCTCTTGCCGGTAAGGGTAGTGCTGTCAAAGGTCGTGTATCTTACCGTAAAGCTGGTGCCGAAAAGCGATGCCTTCTTTGCCTCTGAGCAGTCCACCGAAACGTCAACAGTTTCCTTTGCCTTATTGCAGTTTGTTATCATAAGCCCCTTGCAGATGACAGGTGCCTGATCGGTGTCGCCTACGTGGATAGCCTGCACCTCGGAGAAATCATCGGTACCGTATGCCTCTACGATCTGGTCATAGGTGAAGGTCGCCGAGCTCTCGGTCTTATCATCGGTAGTGATCTTTGCCCAAACGCCGCCCTTTTTGTCAGCATTAGGCGAGGTGGTGTTGTTCCAGCTCTGGAAAATAAGCTCTATCGGAAGAACATCTCCCGTATAGTCGCCCGCATCAAATGCCACCTTAACTACAGAATCCTTCGTTATCCTCTCTGCATCGAACTGCGATTTGTTTACTGTCAGGCTCTGCCCCCAGCTCGTTGACTCTACAGCGCTGCTGCAATCAATATTTACGTCCTCGGCAGCAGCTGTTATACTCATTCCAAGCGCCGTAGCAGTCATAGCAGCGGCACACATAAGGTGCATTATCAGCTTTTTCATACTCTTCTTCCTTTCGTCAATATACACGATCATCAAGTCTGTATTATATGCAAATTCACTATACCCGATTATATCACAGCCGCCCTATAAAATCAATGTAGATTTTGTAAATAACCCTTGTATTTTATGTTTTGCAAAAAAATCTCCCCTCACGGGGAGGGGAGATAATGTTTTATTTTGCCGAAAAGTCGGTCAAGGCTTAGTCGTCATTCCTCTTTCTGAAGATGATAACTGCGCCGCAGGCAAGTGCCAATGCTGCAGGGAGCTCAGCGCCGGAGCCAGCTACAGGGTTGCTTGTGGAAGCGCTGCCGCTTGCCGTCTGGTCGCCTGTATTGTCGTTGCCGTCACTTGTCGAGCTGTCATTTGTCTTAGCATCGCCGTTGCCGTTATCGTCGTCCTTCGAGTCGGAATCGCTGTCGGAGTCGCCGTCCGAATCCTTGTCATCAGACTTCTTGTCCTCATCGTCCTTCTTTTCGTCGTCGGACTGCTGCTCGTCGTCCTTCTTCTCGTCATCGGACTGCTGCTCGTCGTCCTTCTTCTCGTCGTCAGACTGCTGCTCATCGTCCTTCTTTTCGTCGTCGGACTGCTGCTCGTCGTCCTTCTTCTCGTCGTCAGACTGCTGCTCGTCGTCCTTCTTTTCGTCGTCGGACTGCTGCTCATCGTCCTTCTTCTCGTCATCGGACTGCTGCTCGTCGTCCTTCTTCTCGTCGTCGGACTGCTGCTCGTCGTCCTTCTTCTCGTCGTCAGACTGCTGCTCGTCGTCCTTCTTCTCGTCGTCAGACTG
>JAFRYW010000013.1 GCA_017442845.1 Ruminococcus sp. | reverse complement strand
TATCCTTGCACTCCCTTATGCTTTTGCCGGCCTCCCTTGCGATCATCTCGGAATACTCCGCCACACGTGAGGAATGGCCGTGGGTGTACACGTCCTTTGCATCTATCGCCTCGGCAAGTGCAAAGGCCGTCTGTCCGAGAAGAATACGCATATTCTTCTGTTCTTCCTTTAATAGCTCGACCTCACGCTCATGCCCCTCGGTTATCATTCTATTCATATCGATTATCGCAAATGCCGAGAGCATTACCACCATTCCCGCCAAGAAAAGGTTCACGATCGATATACCGTATGCAAAAAACTGTATCACAGCCACTGCAAGCGGCACTGCGGTAAACAGCAGCAGCGACAGGCTCACAGATCTGTTCAGCCGCTTATAGTACTGAATTATCACCGTCATTTGCAGTATCAGCGCCAAAAACGGCAGAACATAGGACAGCGGATAAAGCTGCGAGCGCTGATACCTGTTTTGCTCATCAAAGGTGTAGTAAAGCCCGGTAAACTGCGACACTGCGATAAGCGCCATTCCCGCAAAGGCAAGCCACCTTGACACAGTGAGCCTGTGCGGGAGCTTTTCAAAGCCGCCCTCGTTTTTATAAATATCGCTGATATAGGAATTAAACGAACACACTATCGTAAGTGTCAGAAAAAACACAGCAAAGTTGCTGAGCCTTACCATTACATAGGCGATCCTATCAGTCCGCCCCCTGTAGATATAAGCATACCTGTCAAATATCAGCAGGAGCATTCCTTCAAGCGACATTAGCGTCAGAATATGCCTTCTTCTGACCGTCAGCTGCTTCATAAAGAGCGAAAAGAACGCCAGCACTCCGCATACCGCACTCACGGCAAGCATTATATTAAGCTGTTCCTCTCTCAAAAATTCCATAGATAAACCCCTCTAAAAATCTAATTTTTGATCGTTATTCTTTTGTAAAGCTTCTTGCTTTAAGGCTTCTTGCCTTTAAGGCAATACCGCTGAGCCATTGTACGTCAGATACGCAGTCAAATTTTTCGTCAGATTGCCTAAATCTTCCGCAGGCTTGCTAGCGCAAGTCAAGGGAAATTTGGGAAATATGACGGGAAATTTGCAAGTAGCTGGCGTGCAAAGGCGTAAGCCGGTGGCCCAGCGGTGTTGCCTTAAGGGTTCATATTCCCGCCAAGCACCATATCATTTTTAGGCTGCTCGTTCTGAAGAGCCTTCTGCTTAGCGTAATCCTCCTTGATCTTCTTATTGTGTGCTTCCTGCTGCTTTTGGTGCAGCGAGTTCTGCATAAACCTGCCGTGAAGATCTCTGCCCCCGTCCTTAGTGATATTCTGCTTGATCCTGTCAAGTGCACCGGCACTTGTACCGCCGCCCAAGTCTGTTAATGTCTGCTTAAAGGTCGGGTCATTCTTAAGCTTCTCGGTATTTTTCATAAATTCATCGACAGTAGGCATCTCTTTCTGATTGAGCTTGCTTATACGCTTAAGGTTTACGACAGTCGCCGCCAATGAGAAGATCTCTTCCTTTGCGTTCTTTGCGGTAACATCGACCTCACCAAGCGCCTTGATAGCGGAATCCATATCATAGTTCTTAGGGTCGATATCGTTCTCCGGTTCAGTCTCGGGGCTATCCTTAGCACTCTTTCTCTCGACCCCCATCTTCTCCATGACCTGCGAAAGGCTGTCAAGCTCAAACCCCTCTGCCTCAAACTCCTCGTCAGTCATGTTTTTAATAGCCTCAACGCTGCCCTTTTCGGCATAAAGCTTTTGCAAACGTGCGTAGCTAAGCTTAGCGGAAGCATCGGGCAGCGCCTCATAATCGCTCTTGAACATTTCCTTATATTTCTCGGTAATTTTCCCGTACATGAAGTCTTCTGTTCTTTCCTCGGCAGGAACGCCCTCATTGTCAAGCTCGTTTATAGCACTGATAGCCGCAAAGCCCTTGAGCATTTCAAATGCACATTTCTCCTTCCAGAAATCCTTCTTAGGTCTCTGATCGGCAATAGAGAAGATCTTTTCCGCCCAGCCCTCTTTGTCGTTTGCATCTACAGGGTCGCCTTGAACTACAATGTCCTCCGCCTCCCCCTCGGCAGGAAAATATTCAACAGCAGGCTGCGGCTTTTCAGGCGCCGGCTGCTCGCCCGCAGGAACGGTCTGCGCCGCCTCGGGCTCTGTCTGCTCCTTTTCAGTATTTGTCGGCTCGGGGGCAGGCTTTTGCTGCATAAAGTGCGGCTTTTCGGGCATACCCTCGATATTGCCGTCGGGGTGGAGCCTCTTAAGCTCCTTCTCGGTCTCCTCGATAAGCTTCATAGCCGCATCGTAGCGGTTTTGGCCCATAGGCGTCCTGGGCTTCCAGGTCGTATCATCGGGGGATACCTTAGCGTCCTTACGCTTTGCTTCTACGTACTTGATCGCAGCAGCCATAGTCTTTTTGAGCGCCTTGATCTTATTCTTAAGGGCAAGATCCTTCTTATCAGTCTCATTAACGATATGTGCAGAAAAGCCCCTGAGCTCATCAAAGGCGTCCATAAGTGCCTTATGCTCATCGCTCGAGCCACGCCTGCCAAACAGCCCCTTATCCTTAAGCCCCGCAGCTGCCATATCAAGAGCGTTGCTGAACTGCCTGTGCTCTTTTCTTCCCTCTATGGAATCATAAGACCTTTTCTCGCTGCTATTTTTCTCCTCAGGCTTGTTCTCTGCAGGCTTCTTTTCTTCGGGCTTGTTCTCTGCAGGCTGCTTATCCTTCTCGTGAACATAGTTTTCGGCATACTCCTCGCCTACATATCTTCTCTCGCCCGTGTCAGCAACATCGGGGCTGCTGCCGTCATCGAGCTTTTTGAGCTTTTTAAGCCCCCTAGCAAGAGAATCCGGCTCAAGATCCAGCCCAAGCTTTTGGTTGAGCAGCATAATAAGCTGTTTTAACTTATCCTCACCTATCTGCTGAGCCAGAAGCTCATAGTTAGTCTTGCCGTCCTTGTTTTTCTCTATAAGCCAATCGTCTATAGATTCAAGGCTTGTTATAGCGTTTGCGATTTTGCCTTCCATACCGGAATTAAGACCCTTGAGGCTGCTTACAATATTTTCATAACCCGCAGGCATACCGTTAGGGTTCTCCTGCGCTGCCTTTTCTATATCTGATATAAGATCGGTAAGCTCCATTATCTTTCCGTGTTTTGCTATTTCTCTGGCTATGGGCTTTACACTTCGTGGCATAAATCATTCTCTCCTTTTTAAATGGTTTCTATATATAATACCCCCCTACGCCCGATTCGGGTGCATAGGGGGGCATTTTTTATACTCGCCCCTTATATACTGCCTCGGCGGTCGATTGGCCGCAAAGATACCGCCCCGCAATAAAGCCCTTCGGCTATTACGGAGCGGCACCTGTTTTAGTGCTTATTCTTTTTCATTTGTTACTTATTTTACCTTAACGCTCTTTGTATCAAAGCCGCCCCAGTATGTAACGCCGTCGACCTTGCGGTATGCCTTTACTGCGAAGTAATAGGTCTGGCCGCTCTTAAGGCCTGACTTTGTGAAGCTGGTCTTGCTTGTTGTGGTAAGCTTCTTCCAAGCACCGTTCTTGCTTGTCTTGTAATAAACTCTGTAGCCCTTAGCGCCCGTTGTCTTTGACCACTTGACAGTAGCCTTGCCGCTGCCTGCTGTTACCTTGAAGCTTACATTCTCGGGCTTTGTGGAAACATTGACCGTGGGGAACTTAGCGCTTGTCACCTCTCTGTTAGCGCCTGCGATACCGAATGCCTTGATAGCATACTTATATGTAGTGCCCGCCTTAAGTGACCAGTTGAAATACTCTGAAGTGCTGCCGTCGTTGAGAACAGCTATGCGCTTATAGGTCTTTGCCTTGCTGTCATAAGCATACACGATATAGCCCTCTGCGCCTGCTACAGGGTTCCAGCGAAGGTGTGTTGCGCTCTTAGAATATGCAGAGCCGCTGAAGCCTGTAACATCTGCGGGGATTATCTCGATGTTCTTTTGGAACTCGCCCGTGTAGCTGCCGATACCCTTTACCGTAATGACAGCCGTACCTATCTGATCTGTACGGGTCACAGTAACATTATAATCAAGCCCCTCCTGCAAAACGGCTGTGCCGTTTTTGATAGTGAAGTTGGGCTTTACATTATCGCTGCCTGTGCAGACATACTTTTTCTTGTTAAGGGTAAACTTCATATCGTTTATGTCGATAAGCCCGTTTGTATCCTCCTCTTCATCCGCATCGATGATCCAGCATCTGAAGCCCTGCTCCTTAGCATACTGCTCAGCAGCGCTGCCCTTGTAGCAGGAGATAACGAAATCTGTATTCTTGACATAGCCGCCGTTGTCAAGGCAGTAGCCCAGCTGGCTCTCTCTCAAGTCTTCAAGAGTGATCTTCATATTCTTCGGGAACTCGACCCTCTTGAGGTTATCAAGGTTAAAGAGCGAATAGTAGCCGAGCGACTGTATATCCTCAGGCATATCTATATACATAAGGTTCCTGTGGTTTGCGATAATAGGCATACCAAAGGGGTTAAGAAGGCTTGAAAGGTTATTTGCAAGCGTAAGCTTCTTCATTCCGTAGGGAATGATAAGGGGAAGGGAGTCTACCTTTGTATCGCCCTCTCTCGTCAAATAAACAACGCCGTCCTTAGCGTAGTAGAAATCTCTGTAGGAATTGAAGACCTCATATTCAGGGCCTATCTTAAGCCCCTCAGCGGGTGATTTTGTGTTAAAATAGGTCACAAGCTCAGAGCTTAAGGATATTTTGTTTGTACCGTTCACCATTGAAGGGATAGTAACTATCTTGTCAGCATCCTCCGTATAGCTTGTAAGCATTACGCTGCCGTCATCATAGCTTGTATAGCCAAAGCCGTAATAGCTGCCGTAGGTATCAGCGCTTGCTGTTATAGTGCTCTCACCAAAGAAAGCCCCCTGCGGAAGTGCCGCCGCACTGCCAAAAACGAGTGTCAGGGCAAGTATGCCCGAAACGATCTTCTTCATAATAAACTTCCTCCTTAATAATTTACAAGGCAGATCATGTGATTGGCTTGCATATCTTCCATAATCAACTATACCATAGCTTTAAATGTTTTTCATTTAGTTTTTATTGCCTTTAAGTTAACAAATGCCCACAGCCGTCAGTTATTGTTCATAGCCGCCCCGGCAACAGGCTGATCATTGCCGATCTCGTTTCTGTGAACATTGTTGGCTCTATTCTGTATCTCTCTTATAGCTTTACGGTTCTCTGTAACCTTATTGATTATCGGCTTGGGGTCTGCAAGGAACTCGTTTATCGTTTCATAGCTCATATGCTCCGTCGCCTTTACCACAGCGGGAGAGTTTGCCATTTTATCAACGTTTTGCAGATATTCCTGCTGATTTTTTGATATATTTGCAGGAAGCTGCTCGGTACGCTTCATAGTATCGTTATAAACTATAGCCGACACGCACTTGCGTACAGATTCCATTACGTTTGGGGTCATTTTCTTGTTCTCATCTATGAGCGTCTGAAGCTGCTTTCTTGCAGTAAGCTCGCCCTCTGCCGCTATTTGGCGGATAGGCTCGTTAGTATTGTTAAGATCCAAAATGCTCTGCTCGACCTCAAAGTTATTATAGAGCTTTTCGCTCTCTAAATACTTCTTTTCCTTTTCATTCACTGCCTCTATAGCCTTGCGGTCGTTTTCTATCATCATATCGCCCACAGCAGAGCCAAGAGACCTTGCGGCCTTCCTTGCAGCTTTTAGCGCATTTATCCTGATCTGCGACTTAAGGTCGGTAGTAGCGCCCGCCTGAAGCTGCCCCTTCTCCTGCTTGCGAAGCATATACTTATCAATATGTTCATTTGCTTTAGTTAAGTGCTTTTGGATCCTTTCAAGGCTCTTTCTCTCCTCATCGAGGCTCTTAAACTCGCTCTCGCCGTGCTTTTTGAAATAGTCTCTTGCCTTTTTCAGCTCCTTCTCGGCGTCGCTGAATGCGCCGCTGCCGCCCTTAACGCCCTCCGTCGCTGCCGCAACGCCCTTCAAGGCGTTCTCGATCTTCTCTAACGGGGTAGGCTCCTTCCTTACATATGCCCCAAACTCCTCAAAGCCCTTCTTTTTTCTTGCAAGCTCTATCCTCGGCAGCTTTTTCTCAATATCAGCCCTCTGCCCTACAACAGGGTGGTTCTTATCGAGCCCGTATTTTGAAGCGTCCATTATCGGCTGTGCTATAGTCACAAAGTTTTGCAGTCTCTGAGACATATTGACCCTTTCCCTGCCGAAATCGTGCTTTTTATAGATAGAGTCGTTCTTTTTATAATAAGCCTCTGCCGTCTCCTTAAGCGTATCAAGCGCACTGTTTATCTTATCGGGCTTATAGACCGGTTTGATAGGGTTGTTCGGGTCTTTCCTGAGGTCGATGTAAGGCTGATCGAGATTGCCGACAGCCTCGAGTGCCTCGACCATTTTGGTATACTCCTTGGAATCCTCCTTGCCGTCATTTCGCTTGATAGCCTTTAGCTCCTTGAGCATAGCCCTTGCATTTTTAGCCATTACCTTTGTATTTTCGATATACTTATCGCAGGCATCGATCTGCTTACAGTAGCTGTCTCTCAGCCCCTCGAGCTGCTGCCCGTTCTCTGCCTTGTTTATCGCCTCGATCTCATCGGGGAGCTTTGTAAAGAACGGCTCGCCGCTCTTATACTCCATATTCATCTTATAGCCATGATCGTCACGGATCACCATATCGTTATTTGCACCGAAGCTGTTGTATTCGCTCTTCTTATCGGCCAGATCCATATACTTGTTCTCAAACAGATCGTCTACGGCCTTTTTGCTGTCACTTTCATAAAGCTTGGCAAGTGTTATCTCCTCGACGATCTTCTTTTTCTGCCCCTCGTGCTCGGGGTCATCTATTTCCTTTTCGACCTGCGTATAGTGCTTTGTGGCTTGATTAAGGAAAATGCCGTACAGCTCGCCGAACTTTCTGAAATCATCATAAAGCCCCTTATTCTGCAAGATGGTGATATTCGTAGCAAGCCTTTTTGCCACACTTCCCTCGTCCTCGGTCAGGTATTCGGTACCGGGGTAATCGCCGTTTTTTACCTTTTCTAAATTAACATCGATCTTCTTATTGAGCTCGACCTTATATTCCATAGACTTTCTGGCAAAGGCCCTGCTTATTCCCATAAGCTTTTCCTGAGTTTCCTTGGAGGGGTACTCATTATTTCCGTATGACTCCTCCAAAAACTCGCCCATAGCCTCCATAAGCTCCGAGTCCTGCCCCGCCTCAACGTCCTTGACCTTGTCGATGATCAAAGCGACGTATTTATCATAATCAGCATCTGTCGCACCCTGAGCAGGTATTATATCAAGATCCTTTTTTATTTCCTTTTTGTATTCGTCCTTCGTTGGCATAGTTACTCCTCCTAATGCTGCATTTTTGCCTTTCGTTAGTAATACCCCGTCGGTCTCGGTTTGGGTGCAAAAAAACAAAAGGCCGGCCGAGAAGCTGTGAGATAAATTGGGATTTGATCCAATGCACAATTCACAATGCACAATGCACAATTATTGTGTCGGCTTGCGAAGGGGGTATGGGGGCGACCGCAAAGCCCCCCGAATACGGGCGTGAACTTTGCTTTGACTCATAACTTAGCTTTGAGCGTGAAACAAATATAAAAGCTTGTATTACAAGCGATAAGCTAAGGCTTTGTTCATCGCTCCGAGGGAAGCAAGCCGCCTGCGGCGGCTTGGTGGGGGGCTTTGCCTGCCTTCGCAGTAGGCAAGTGCCCCCCAGACCCCCTTCGCAGCTGCCTTTAT
>JAFRYW010000110.1 GCA_017442845.1 Ruminococcus sp. | reverse complement strand
TGCTTCTGTCATAGTAACGCCCTCGCCGAGCTCAACGTCAAGCGGAACATTGTATGTCTCAACTGTGAAGCCGTCCTCCTCAGCAGAGCCTACGAAGGTAGCCTTGTCATTGGGAACGTAGGACTGGAGCTCACTTATATCCATACCAATCTCATCAGGGGACACTTCCGTATAGCTCTTTTCCTCGGGAACTATAGCTATGCACTTGTCGCCAAGCTTTGTCATTTCTATAGCTGTACCTAACAGATCCATGCTGACATAGAAATCGTCGCCGTTCATCTTAACATTCAGGTTCGTCTCACCCATGCCAAGATCCTCCATGCCGGGGATAGTTGTCTTGGTCTCGATAGCATAGTTTTTGTCCTTTAGCTTATCTGTAAATGCCTGTGTAAGGGGACCTGCCTCACCTGCGGGGTCCTCGCTTGAATCGTCAGAGCTTGCATCAGCCTCAGAGCTTGTTGCGTCAGCTTCAGAGCTGCTCTCATCTGCTGCGCTGCTGCTCTCTGTATCTGCTGCAGAGGAAACAGAGGAGCTGTCCTTCTTGTCAGCCTTTGAGGAAGAGGAATCATCGTCGCCGCAGCCTGTCATAAATGCTGCACACATTACAAGTGATAATGCAGCCGCTAAGATCTTTTTCATAGTAGTATTCTCCTTTACGTTTGTTATGATCGTACATTTTACCTTTTGCACATAAATTGTATCATAAAACTATGCAATTTGTCAATAAGTAAAATCTGAGAAAATAATGCCCAAAATCATAATATTTTTATTTTTATTTGCTAAAAACTGCGCTTATGCGGCAAATATAGCTAATGCTTGCATTTTTTTAATTTATATGATATAATATACAGGTAATAGACCCGTTTGCGCTATGCGGGTCTGCTATTAACAAGGCTAATTGAAAGGAATAATGCTTTATGAAAAAACTACTTGCATTAACGCTTGCTATGTGTATGGCAGGTGCGGCTTTTACCGGCTGCGGTGACAGCGGATCGTCCTCCGAGACTGCATCGAGCGGTGCTGAGCCGGCTGCGGCTTCTCAGGGCGGGGAGGAGAGCTCTTCGCAGGCTGCTGCGTCATCAGACCTTGCTGCCCCTGTAAATGACGGGCCGCTCGACATCACACAGGGTATGACCGAGAATATGCTCACACGCTCTGTTCACCTAAAGGGTGATACCTCACGCCTTGCACAAAAGCTCAAGGAGGCTAAGGACCCTAACAACGACAAGGCTTGGAACATCGTTTTCCTCGGTGACTCGATAACTGCGGGAAGCACCACCTCAAAGGGCGACAACAGCTTTGTAAACCGCTTTGCTGTTTGGTGGAAGGATAATTACAACAGAAAGAGCATAATAACAAATGCCGGCATCGGTGCTACAAACTCCTACTACGGCGTTCACCGCCTTGAAAGGGACGTTTTTGAATACACCCCGGATATAATCTTTGTTGAGTTTATAAACGACACAGGCAACCCCTTCTTTGAGGCGACTATGGAGAGCCTTATCAGAAGCTGCCTTGCATATGAAACAAACCCTGCTGTAGTGCTTGTTGAGATGTCTCTTGACGGCGGCGGGAATGCGCAGGATATCCACTCGACCTCTGCTGAAAAGTACGGCGTGCCCGTGCTTTCATATCACGATGCTGTCTACCCCGAGGTGCAGGCGGGCAATATAAGCTTTAAGTCCTCATCGGCTAAGGCGAATGCGACCGACGGCCTTTCACCCGACGGCACACACCCGAACGATTACGGCCACCTTATGGTAGCTCAGATGATTGAGAGCTTTATAGATAAGGTCTATGCCGAGGCTGACAGTGCAGGTGAGGTAACGCCATTTGATACCTCAAGTGAGTCGATCACGGGCGATATTTACAAGGACGCAACTATCGTAGATCTTAGCACCGAGGGCTATGAGATAACAGAGCAAAGCGGCTTTGAAGGCCCCAGCTCACCCTGGAACTTCCAAAACGGCTGGTCTGCACAGAGCAGCGGCGAGAGCATTACCTTTGAAATGGAATTCAGAAACCTGGGTATGCTATACTTAAAGACAGTAAACGGCAATACAGGCAAGGTAAGCGTAAGCGTTGACGGGCAGGAGGTATCGACTGTTGACGGCGACTTCCCCGGCGGCTGGGGCGATTACGGCACAGATACCGAGATCTACCGTTCCGACGAGAAGGCAAAGCATAAGGTCACAGTTACAGTTTTAGACGGCGACAAGCAGAACTTTGAGATCTTAGGCTGGCTCGTGTCATAAAACAGCCCTACGGATCTGTCGTGTAGTTATAGTAAACGACAAAGATTTTCTGACATTTCCCGCTCACAGCTGCAAGGATCACAGCATCTGCGAGCGGTCTATGTCGAAAATCTAATGTCGTTTACTATAAGATTCAAATGACGACTCGGCGAAAAATGATCTGCAATTTGTTTAGGGGGAGAACCTATCCTTGTGAAAGGTCCTCCCCCTATTATTATGTGTATCCGTTCACCTCATCGCCCCAAACAGCCTCATACCTCGAACTCGGCGGTGATGTTTTTTATGTCTATCCGCTTGTCCTCGCTGTTGTAGGTGAAAAAGTCAAACTGAGCGTTATATTGCTGCCCGGGCGTAAATACTGTGTCATATTCCCTTTCGCTTATTGTTATTTTTGTGTATCCTTTTCCGAATGACGACCTTGGGTCATCATTCGTTATACTTTTGCCTAGCAGCACCTCTGACTCGCTGCCGTCTGATGACAGTGCCGTAATCCTTGGCAGGTGCTCCATTTCGATCACGAGCGGGACATTGTCTGTCGTTTGTATCTCAAAAACAAGCTCACCCCCGCTCTTGCCCTTGTATTCTACCACTATCTGTGAGCTGTAGTAGCTCTCAAAGCCCTGATAGCCGCCGCTTGTAAGGCGGTGATAGATATAAACGCCTGCTAAAATGACAAGGCTTACTACAGCGACCGCTAAGCCCACATTCTTAGCCAGTGCTGCAAGCGCCCCGCCTGTAGAGATATAGTCGCCTACATCCTGCTCAATCTTCTGCCGCTCGTCGGGGGTAAGGCGGTGACTTTTAAGATCGTTCGACCCCCGCCCGAGGTAACCCCGCTCCTTCGCTTTAAACAGCACCGACCTGTAGGCGGCACTCCTGCCCCTTACAAAAAAGCACCTGTCGCTGAAAATACAAAGCAGCTCGATAAGCCGCTCTACCCCTTCAGAGCGCTTTGTGCGCTCGGTCATAAGTGTAGAAAAAAGCTCGTTACCGCCGTAGTCGAGCAGCTCGGCGATGCGCTCACGCTTGGTCATCGCTCTCACCTGCCCTGCCTATATCCGCCATTGTCGCACCGAACTGCCTGTAGATCGTCATAGCAAGGCTCTCGCCCGAGGGCGGGGTGCGCTTAAGCTTATAGAGCCGCTGCCCGTCCTCATCTGCGACCGAAACAAGGCTGTCGAGCTTTGTGGGGTACGGCTTTTCGTTTAACCGAGCCATAGCATTATAAAGCCCTGTCAGATGTGTAACATAAAGCCCCCTGACCCCTGCCGCCGCAAAAAGCTCAAGGTGTATCTGAGCAATAGAGAGGCACTCCTCGGGGGTAGTGCTTTGCAGCGGTTCGTTGAGTATGACAAGGCTTTTGTCAGTCATCTGCGAGGCGATAGCCTTAAGATCCTTTATCTCATTTGTAAAGCGGCTGGTGTCTATGCCGACCTGCTCATCACGGGGAAAGTGAGTAAAGATATTATCGCACACCGACAGCTCGGCACACTCGGCGGGAACATAAAGCCCCGCCTGCGCCAAGACCTGACACAAGCCTACAGCACGGGCAAATGTGGTCTTGCCGCCGTTGTTAGCGCCCGTCACCATAAAAAAGCGTGCTTTTTCATCAAGTGTGAGGTCGTTAGTTATAAGCTTATCATCAAGCCGCTCACGTGGAAAAGCAAGCACAAGCTCCATATACAGCCCGAGATCGAATGCACCCTTCAAGACCGTCCTGCGCTCCGACTGCGGCAAAAGCTTTGGGCGGCACATCTTCATTCCGTGGGCAGCAGCGCTTCTGATAAATGCCGCTGCACCCTCGTAGTGGTCGAGCTGGTGTTCAAGCTCACTTATATCGGTAAAAAAGCTAAGGCGGTAGCTTTTGAGTGCCGAGGATATGCGCTTGGCGTAGTCTCTTGTATATTCGGAAAGCTCCCTGAAAAGCGCCGTGTCGATATCGGCAGGGGTATGGCGAGTAAGCGAGCTTAGGTGCTCTTCGCCCATAAAGCGCTGATACCCCTTCATATTACCGTAAACAAGCTTTTCTAAAATATTGCCCTTAGGGTAGATCTTATCGAACGACACCTCGAGCAGCCCCGCAGAATCGGGCGTCATATCAGTATTAAAATTGATGCCCACCCGCACGCTGCGGATAGTTTTTGAAAACGACTCCTTAAGTGCAGAAAGGTCGGCGGCTATGCTTTTAAACTCCTCACTTTGCGGCAGGCTCTCAAAAAACTCAAACAGCCGCTTAACGGCACTCGACTTTATGTTAGGCTCTATCCTTGAACAGATCTCATTTATTTTTTCGACTGACGATAAGAAAAACGAAAGCTCGTCCATTCTCTCTCGTATCTCATAGAAGGTGTTGATATCAGCCTGCTCCTCATCGGGGCGCCTGCCCGAAAGCTCGGCGATAAGCTTGCGAAACCTGTCAGCAAGCTCGGGGTTATTAACAAAATCCTCAAGGCAGTCAAGGCGGTAATTTATCGTTTCGATATCGTCACTCAGCTCCTGTGCAAGAGTCATAAGCCTGTCAGAGCCGTACATCGAAATAAGGTGACGCACCCCCTCAAGCCCCAAGTCCTCGATATAGCGGCTGCCGCTTTTAGCTATCTGCTCCCTGCGGCGTGAAGCACGCTTTCTTTTGTCACTGCTCGGATAGAACAGGTCGACATGGTCGGTTATTCTCATAAATAATGCCCTCCTTTTAAGGAGAGCATACTATCTTACCTTGGGTAAGTGTCAAGGGGTATAGTGAAATTTTGGCAGGTTGCATAGATCCGGGTGCGGTAATATGTGCAAAGCGGCAGCCATTTCAATTCATTATAAGCAGCGTCTTTAATTCGCTCACACATTTCTTTCTGCTTACCGTGATACCAAGATACGCCCGGTAGAAAAAACAACAGCGGCAGTCGATACCTTTTCTCATAGAGCCACGGATAAAATGAGGAATAGCTCTCATATAACGGATCACTTTCGCTTATAGGGCCTGTCGATCCGGTCAACAGGTATTTTATCTTTCCGAGCATTCCGCCCCATACCTTGCGGCCTTATTATTTACAGCATTAGCCCTTCAAAGCCATTCATGATTTCTTGACATTTTCGGTCTTTTGTTGTATAATTACGATGAATAAGTTTATGCTAGGGAAGAATATTCACTTAACTGTACTATCCTTATTCAGAATATTATTAGGAGTGAATCCATATGCAAGAACTGCTCGAACGCAAAAAAGGACTTCGCAGAAGCATATTGATCGTTGATGATGACTATATTGCAAGAGAGATACTCGGAAAAATGCTGAAGGATCGGTACGAGATCTGCTATGCCGAAAACGGCGTGACAGCCCTTGATATCATAAAGAGGGACAAGCTCAAGCTCTCACTTGTGATACTCGATCTGCATATGCCTAAAATGGACGGATACAGTCTGCTCAAGCTGCTTCGCAGCGATAATGAGCTGAGGCGTATCCCCGTTATCGTACTTACCTCTGAAAAGGGCGCAGAGGTAGAGAGCCTGAAGATCGGGGCGGCGGATTTTATCACAAAGCCCTTCGATATGCCCGAGGTCATTTGTGCAAGAGTAAGTCATTCAATCGAGCTTGCCGAGGACAGTGTTATTATACATGAGACAGAGCGTGACGAGCTGACGGGTCTTTTCATAGTGAGTTTTTCTTTCAATACGGAAAAAGGCTCGATGAACAGAACAACAATATGCCAATGGATGCAGTCGTCCTGGATATCAACCGTTTTCATATTGTTAACGAGCTGTATGGTAGAAGCTACGGCAACAAAATACTAAAGATCATCGGTGAGAGCATTCACGAGCTTGTCAGCAGAAACGGCGGGCTTGCCTGCCGCCGTGACAACGATATGTTTTGTATATATCTCCCCCACAGTGATGAGCTCAAACACAAGCTGCCGCAATATATAGCTTCGATAGACAAACGGATAAATGACAGCAATATCAGTCTTAGGCTCGGCGTGTATTCTGATGACGGCAGTGAAAAGTGTATGGAGCACCGCTTCGATTATGCAAGACTTGCCTGCCAGAAGCTAAGAAACAGCTATATATCCTGCATGGGTTTTTATGACGATGAACAGCACAGCAAGGAGCTTTACGCCGAAAGGCTCATAAATGATATGGACAAGGCACTTTCCGAAAGGCAGTTCAAGGTCTATTATCAGCCGAAATACTCCATAGTAGGTGATAAGCCGAAGCTTTCCAGCGCA
>JAFRYW010000109.1 GCA_017442845.1 Ruminococcus sp. | reverse complement strand
TATTTGCGGTATGCTGTGTGCGCTGCTTGGTCTTGTGGGGGATCTTAGTGCTTCACTTATCAAGAGACAAACGGGCATCAAGGACTACGGCAACATAATGCCCGGCCACGGCGGCGTTATGGATAGGTTTGACAGCGTGATTATCGTAGCGCCGTTTATGTATTATGTTTTCTCAATGGGGCTGATACTGTAATATTCTGGGGGTCGCCCGTTTTTTCGGGCTGCCCCTTTAAGTGTTATTATTGGATAACTCTCGGCCAAAGCTTTGAGATAAAAGCAATAGATAAGAACAAATTAGGGGAGAATAATAATGGGTGATTTTGGATCACAAAGTATAACATTGATAGAAACCTTGATGAAACGAGATAATATGAGTAGAGAGGCCGCTGCAAAAACCTGGTTCAATTCAGAAACTTATCATCAGATCATTAAAAGAAAACTAACCTATATATCGGCTATGAGAGCATATTTTGAATTAAAAATGGAATTTGAAAAGCACCCTAATTGGATGCAGGGCTCATTTGATATCTAAAAAGGAATAGAGAACATGAAGACAATTTCAATTCTCGGCTCTACGGGGTCGATTGGTACACAGGCATTAGAGGTCGCAAAAAAACATAAAATAAGAGTAGCCGCTCTGTCTGCCAATTCAAATGTTAAGCTTTTAGCACAGCAGGTCATCGAGTTTAATGCCCTTTATGCCTGCATAGCAGATGAAAGGAAGGTAGATGAGCTTAAGTGGCTTCTTTCGGGAACACCTGTAAAGGTGATCGGCGGCTATGAAGGGCTCCTTGAGATCGCACAGCTCGACGGGGTGGATATAATGCTCAATTCCCTCGTAGGAATGGTCGGGCTTGAGCCTACTCTAAAGGCAATAGAGCACGGAACAGATATCGCACTTGCTAACAAGGAAACGCTTGTTGCGGGCGGTAAGCTTGTTATAGAGCTTGCAAGAAAGAAAAATGTCAGGATCTACCCTGTTGACAGTGAGCACAGCGCTATATTTCAGTGCTTGCAGGGGAATAATATCAGAGACCTTCGCAAGATAATCCTCACTGCATCGGGCGGCCCGTTCTTTGGAAGGAAAAAGAATGACCTTAAAAATGTGACAGTAGAGCAGGCGCTTGACCACCCTAACTGGTCAATGGGCAATAAAATAACCATCGACTCTGCTACACTAATGAATAAGGGGCTTGAGTTTATCGAGGCTATGTGGCTTTTTGACTTAAAGCCTGAGCAGATAGAGATAGTCGTTCACAGGCAGAGCGTGATCCACTCGGCCGTCGAGTTTAACGATAAGGCTGTAATAGCCCAGCTTGGTGTGCCGGATATGAAGATACCGATCCAGTATGCGCTGCTTTTCCCACAAAGGGTCGATTGCCCGACGGGGGAGCTGTCGCTTACCGATTACGGAACGCTTACCTTTGAAAAGCCTGATTATGAGACCTTTGACTGCCTTACCACCTGTATCGATGCGATAACTAAGGGCGGGATCTTACCTGCGGCAGTAAACGGCGCTAATGAGGAGGCTGTCAGGCTGTTCTTGGATAAAAAGATAGGCTTTCTTGATATCGGAACACTTGTTAAAAAATGCTATGAGACAACAGAATATAAAGAGATTAAGTCTCTTGGCGATGTACTTGCTGCCGATAGGGCTGCAAGAGAATTTGTAAGAAATAATTACACCGAAATTTGACCTGAAAGGACTAAAGAATGGGAGCAATAAGCATTATAATAGCGATATTGATATTCAGCATAATAATCGCTATACACGAATTTGGGCACTTTGCCGTTGCAAAGCTTTGCGGGGTAAAGGTCAATGAGTTTTCTATCGGAATGGGGCCGTGCCTGCTAAAAAAGAAAAAGGGCGACACACAGTATTCCCTAAGGGCGCTGCCTATCGGCGGCTATTGCGCTATGGAGGGTGAGGACAGCAAGAGCGAGGACGGAAACGCCTTCTGCAACAAGTCTGTTCCCAGAAGAGTAGCGATAGTTGTTGCCGGCGCTACTATGAATCTTATCCTTGGGTTTTTGCTGCTTGTTATAACAACGGTCATAAATGCGCCGATAACTACAACTCAGGTGAGCTGGTTTGAGGAAAACGCTTCCTCCCACTCAACAGGACTGGAGATAGGTGATAAGATCATTAAGTGTAATGGTATGCGTATTTTTACTGATATGGATCTTTCTTATCAGTTCCAGACTGATGAGGACGGAAAATTCGATCTGGTCGTTATAAGAGACGGCGAGGAGAAAACTCTTGAGGGCGTTTCCTTTGCAAAGCAGGATAATGTGCTGCATATCGACTTTAAGGTCGCCCCTCAAAAGGCGGGTCCGCTTTCTGTATTGTCCTATGCGGGCAGAAGCACGCTTTCATACGGAAGGCTCATCTATATCTCTCTTGGCGACCTTATCTCGGGGACCTATCACCTAAACGACCTCTCGGGGCCTGTAGGTATAGTTGATGCAATAGGCGATGTTATCGAGAATGAAACAAAGCAAAGCTCTATTGATTGGCAGGCGCTTTGGAACAGGATACTTTCAATGGCGGCATTTATTACTATAAATGTCGGGCTGTTCAATCTTCTGCCTCTTCCTGCGCTTGACGGCGGCAGACTGATATTCCTGCTGATCGAGGCGGTGACAAGACACCCCGTAAAGCCCGAGCACGAAGGAATGGTTCATTTTATCGGAATAATCCTGCTCTTGCTTTTAATGGTGATCGTAACGTTTAATGATATACGAAAGCTCTTTTAGGGAGGAAAACTATGCGTAAATGTAAGCCTGTAAGGGTTGGAGATCTGACGCTTGACGGCAAAAGGATATATATCCAGTCGATGCTGAATGTACCTTCGACTGATATAGAAGGGTCTGTAAAGCAGGCTGTCGAGCTTGAGAAAGCGGGCTGTGAGATAGTAAGGGCGGCTATACCTGATATGCAGGCTGTAAGGCTTATCCCTGCTATCAAGGAAAAAATAAGTATCCCTCTTGTTGCAGATATACATTTTGACTATCGCCTTGCAG
>JAFRYW010000108.1 GCA_017442845.1 Ruminococcus sp. | reverse complement strand
GCAAGCGGGTGTATCTATAGCATTTTCGGCGGATTTTTCCGTGCTTGTATTTTCCTGCTCTATATTTTTATTTGCCTCGCTTATATTCATAAAAAAATCTCCTTTATATTTTACTGCTTATAAAGCATATCATATATTTGCAGATAAATAAAGCACTAAATGTTAAGCAAATCTCTTTATATTGTTAAGGGTTATATGTAAGGGTTTCAGTATATAAAGCACAAATCATACATCGTATAAATAAAGTATAAATCTTACATATACATATAAAATTCGGCGTGTTGACATTTAAAAATAAATATGTAATAATATATATAGTAGTTTAAGCGCTTTAGTCCGGAGTTTCTTTACAAAGAAATTCCGGGCTTTTTTCGTGTAAAAAACTACTCGGGCTATATATAAAAGCCCTATGATCTCCTTTATATAGGCTTCTATATATATAAAAGCCTTTTATATATATTTCTCCTTTTTATTATACCCTATATCGGGTTACGCCGCTTGAGGTGTAACCTGATATCGTGGGGACAAAACAAATTCGCACGGGAATAATAGCCTTTCGTAAGCGTTCGGAGGCTAAATATATCTGCAAACCGCCAAGCAGAATCAAATATAAATATATATCACCTCCGTCAGCGGGTGATATATATAAATATAGCTGACAGGGTCGTGGTGTGACTAAAAATCACTATATATAAGCCGCTCGGGAGAGGACCAACTTCCATTCTATAAGATAAAACAATAGTGTTATGATGTATGCGGCAGTCGATTTAACGGACACATTTAAGGAGGATATTTTTATGAAACAGAGGACAAGACAATTAACATATGCTTTAAGGGCAAATTTAGAGGGAATGGCTGCATATGGCGAAAGCAAAAAGATATATAAGCAAAAAACACAGCAGCTTAGAAGGCAGAAATATAGCGAGCTTATTTATAAAGGTATATCAAGGGAAAATATATATAAAGAGCTTTTACATATAGACAGTGCTAAAAATAAAATCTTCAGTTATAGCACAATGAAAAACTATATTCGCTTTGTAAAAGACTTTACGAATTTCGTATATATACAGACGGGCACAAGCAGGGTTTCTATATCTGAAAGTATACCGTATATACAGCTATATATAAATCATCTTATATCCAAAGGCGACTCGCCGAACACTATAAATTTAAAGCTTGCAGCGGTGTGCAAAGCTACGGGTCAGTACGTTGTAGATTATACACACCCTATACGCAGATATTCTGATGTGACAAGAAGCGTAAAAACTGCCGTGAGGGATAAATATAACTTCCAACGTGCGTGTGAGGCTTTGGAGTTAAATCGTGCTATAGGTTTACGCAGAAACGAGCTTGCGAGGGTTTCTATAAATGATATATATCTTGGCGAGAAGTGCGCATATATTTATAGCAAAGGCAAGGGCGGTAAAAATAACATCACTTATATATCTAACCCGGCGAAGCTGGATATACTATATAAATATATGCGTCAGGCAATTGCCGATGGCAGAGAAACGTTGCTTTCTAAAGAGCAGATGAACCACGATGCGGATCTTCATCACGCAAGGGCGCTTTGTGCTATAGATGAGTATAACAGGATTTTAGCGGATATAAAGGCAAATCCCGAGCGTAGGAAGTTTTACAAATCATTTATAAAGGATACGTTTAAGAAATATAATAAGCCGCTTTTAGAGGATTTGGATAAGCCGTATTTTCTTCGTGGTGCGGGCAAAAAGCTATGTATATCTCAAGGCAAGAGTTATATATATGACCGAGTTGCGGTTTTATATGTATCTTTAACGATTTTGCACCATTTTAGGAGCGATACTACTGTGCAGCACTATCTTATAAAGTGACGCAAGATATATATTTTTCACGTATATAAAAGTTTATGGTATAATAAGCACAAAAATGAAAGCAAAAAGCCGAGTCCTTCATTTCATTTGAAGAACTCGGCTTTTTTATGTCTTACTTATGTTGCCAGCGTTGAGAGATCAATGCTCTCGACAAATTTTTGGTATTCCTCCATATCTATCCCGCCGGAGCTTCTCTCGCTTTTGGGTTTGATATTATTTCTTTTAAGAAATTGTCTAAGCTTAAGATAGCATTTGGGGTACTGCAAATCGTGCTCCTCACAGTAGGAATCGCACTGTAGGATCATATCATCAATTTCCTTTTTGCCGTATTCCTCAACAAGCTTGCTGTACTCCTCATCACTCAATAACACGTGGCCGTATTCTCCATATTTTTTCCTACTTATACTATCCTTGTTTTTCTTTAGCTTTTCTGGACTATCCTGCGTCAACGATTCGTCGACGGGGGCGGTTTCATACATTTCCCGCTCGTATTCGTTATCTTTGAGGTAATATATTTTTGCCCCGTTTAGCGCCAGCATAGATTTTTCATTTGCACATTGGGTCGGCGAATATATATCGCCTCTTATATAATTATGAACACGCCAATGGCGTATAACAGCTTTGCCGCTTTGAAATCGAATAATATATCCGATATTTATTAGCGCCTCAAGGTCATTCTCCGAACACCCGAGAGATCTTTGTATGCGGTTAAGCCGCTTATAAAACCGTCATCATCGGCATTAAGCGCAAGGTAAAAATATAAGATCTTAGCGGAGCTATCAAGCTCAAAAAAATCGTCTGCGTTTAGAAGTGATATGTTAAACATACGTCTGCTAGCCATACTATTTAGCCTCCCTTAATTAAAATGTAAGGTAAGTATAGCATAGCTTCTTACCGGCGGCAAGCGAGTTATTTCTAGGTCGTTTGAAAGGTTAAAAAATCATAGTTGTTTTTTGTGAACTGATTACAAAAAAGGAAAGCATACGTCGAGCTCTTGACAGGATATTATTCTCTTGTCATTTTTTATAGTCTTATAAAGATTATGTTCAAACGATTCTATCTTGTTAATGACAGAAGTTTTAAGCATATTACTATTATAAATATTTACAAAGCCCGCCTCAAAAAACTTACTTTGTATTTCTTTTATTTCAGATATCGTATATATACTTATCTCCCCAAGGGAATTATCAAGTCTTTCTTTAAGACGGATAATAAAGCTCTGAAGTGTTTCCGTCTTGCCCTTGCCTTTTCTGAGTCTAACAATATCAAGTATTTCCTTGGTGTTATAGTTCCAAATGACAAGTCTTGTGTGCTTACCAATTTTGATAAGGGACACAACGATCGTTGAAGGGATATTAGCTAAGCTGCGCAGTCTTATTATCTCATCATTCCTAATTTGCTTTGCCAATTCCACACCGGCATTTCCAAGATACTTCTTTATTTTTTTATCATCATATATATGATCAAATATAAAACTCATCGCCTCATCTGTTGTCATGTATCTATTGTCATAATAATCACTTTCTTTCGGCGCAAGAATAAAAACAGAAACTTCAGACTTGTATTTAAAGTACTCGTCGTGCTTTGAGGTCAATACCATTACTTTTTCGCCTTTATATGCCTTATCACATTTGTCCATAATAATACTATTCTTATAATCAAAAAGGCCCATTTCAAACCCCTTTTCTCGTTCCGATAAAAAAAGAGCATAATTGTCCTTTAGATTCATAAGAATGCAAAAATGGTAAAAAAATAACAGCCCTCCTCACCGGAACGCTGTACTGTTTGTTATTTTTTTACCATTATTTTTGGCGCTTTCTGCCGTCTTTATAATAACACATATTCAAGTGCTTGTCAATTGATTCGGCTTTGTTTTTCTCTATATAGAAGAAATTTTGTGCAATCGGTATAGAAAAGAACCGTGAAATTCGACACTGTCACCAACACCTGGAATTAAATCGGTTTTAAATATACGCTATAATTGCTATAATTATAGCGTAAAGTATTTTATATATAAGTTTAAGCGTCAACAAACCACCCCATACTATCTATAAAGGAGGCAGACCATATGCTTATAGAACAAGACCCCTCTCTCGGCCTTACCACCCTATGGATAGAGTCACGTGAATACGGAACGGGTGAATTTAACGATACCGTCAGCAGGCTTCAATCAAATGCCGCCTCAGGAAACAAACTCGTCATTTATATTTCGGGCAGCGAGTCACTTGCTAAAAGAACAAGCGCTCTGCTGACAGATCACCTTGCAAGGGAACGGGGGGCGTAAAACGTAATGGGCTGTCTTTTGTATATAAAAGGCAGCCTTTTTTATGTTGACATTAAGCCATACATATGGTACAATATTAAAAACGGATATAAAGATATGCTTTTAACATTGTCGGAAGGGAGGACATTATGCCAAACAAATTAAAAATAGCAGGCTATTGCCGTATATCTGTCGATGAGGAGCTTGACAGGGATAATACATCTATAGAAAACCAAAAATCTATTATAAAGGACTTTGCCTTGAGAAAGTTCCCAGGGGCAAGTCTTGACTTATATGAAGACAGAGACCGCTCGGGCTACACCTTTGAGCAGCGTGAGGGGTATATGCAGCTTCGCCCTATGCTTATGAGGGGCGATTATGATATTTTGGTAATAAAGGATTTTTCCCGCTTTTCCCGCCGAAACAGCAAGGGGCTCGTAGAGCTTGAGGACCTGCGTGATGCGGGGCTCAGGATAATATCTATAGGTGATGCTATAGACTACCCCACGCAGGACGACTGGACGGCTATACAGTTTCGCTTTCTTATAAACGAAATGCCCGTTACCGATGCATCGAAAAAGGTCAAGTCAGTCATTCGCCGAAGGCAGGAGGAGGGGCGCTGGATATGTGCCGTTCCTTACGGGTATGTTATGACAAATTCCAAGGCTATGAAATTTGAGATCGATGAGGCCGAGGCCGAGGTCGTGCGGGAGATATTCAGGCTCTACAATCAAGGCTGGGGCTATCAGAAGATAGCAAGGCACCTCACAGCACAACATATACCTACACCGAGAATGTCAGAAAAGGCAAGGAAGGAGGCCGCAGGCGAGGACTGCCGCCTTAAGGCAAAAAACAGCTGGAGCCACATAACCGTATCCGAGATGCTTTGCAACGATTTTTATATCGGAACGCTCAGGCAGGGCAAATACAGAAGGCGCAAAATAAACGGCAGCGACGAAAGGCTTGAGGAGACCGAGCACCTTGTATTTGAGAACGACCACGAGGCTATAATAAGCCCGACCGATTTTGCAAGGGCTCAGGAGAATATGCGGCAAAGGGTAAAAAACGGCTACCGAGGGATAAAAAAATATGAAAACGCCTATTCCGGCCACCTCTTCTGCGGCGACTGCGGGGCGCCTATGTTTGCTATGAGCAGGCCGGATCTTGCGCCCGCATACCGCTGCGGAACATATCACAGAATGGGTGCTAAGGCCTGCACGTCTCATCACACACGCTGCGACCTGCTCGATAATATCATAAAGGGCTATATAAAAAAGGTGCGTGACAATTCGCAGGAGATACTTGACGAGCTTAAGGCGGCTGTTGAAAGGGAGCAGGCAGAGACCACGCAGAGCAAGAGCAGGGTCGAAAGCATCGATGTGCTTATCGAGGCGGCAAGGAACGAAATAAAGCTGCTTACAAGGCAGCGTGCGATCGATGCCGCCAGACACCCGGAGCGGGAGGAGCTTCTTTCAGAGGTCTATGACGAGCAGCTCGACGAGCTTGCTATCCGTATCGAGGGGCTTAAAAAGCAGCAGCAGCTGATAGCCGACAGGCACAATTCCTTTATAAAGGCAAACCGTGCCGCAAAGACTGTTTTTGAGGTGTTTGACGATATACTTGCAAAGGAGCCGCTTTCAAAAGCCGACATAGAGCTTACAGCAGACAGGATAGTTGTTTTTACAGACAGGATAGAGATACACCTTCGTGCAGACATAGATAGGCTGCTGCGGCTCTCCGAGAGCAGAGAGAGGATCCCCGCAGCTATCCCGCTTGAGAATGCCGAAAATTTTACTGATGACACCGGGCTGAAAACAGCGTCACACATCGCCAAAATACGCAATTCAAAGGGCGATGAGCTTAGTGTCAATACTGTCAGTGACGGCGACCCCCTTGAAATATTCACAGACTCGGACGGCGAGGTCGTGCTCAAAAAATACTCGATAATGGGCGAGCTTGCCGAGGGGGCGGACAAGGCGGCGCAGGTGATCAACAAGCTGAGCGGCTCGCCTGCGGTGGTGTTTGACCGTGACCACGTTGTGGCTGCGGCGGGCGTGCATAAGCGTGAATACCTTGAGCGGCGTGTCTCCCCCGCCCTTGAGGAGATCTTTGAGAGCAGGCGGGCATATTATGCCGAGCAGGAGGGTGCTAAGCCCCTTATGCCTATCGAGGGGCTTGAAAAGCGTGCGCTCACCGTTGTACCGATAATATCCTCGGGCGACTGCACAGGTGCTGTTGCACTTGTCGCATCGGACGATAAGGCAAGGGCCACCCCCGAGCACGAAATGCTCGCCCGTGCCGCTGCTATGTTTTTAGGCAAGCAAGGCGAAGGAGCATAATGCGAGGGCAGCGATAAATTGGGATTTGGCGAAGGGGGGCTGGGGGCGACCGCAAAGCCCCCCGATACGCCCCCGAAGCGATGAACTAAATCTTAGCTTAATGCTTTGGGAGGCGTTTTTCCCCCACCCCCAACCCCCTCCCCAAAGGGGAGGGGGCTAAAAAGAGTGCCCCACAAATTCCGGTCTTTCCTATGAGCACTAATGTAAAAAAGGTATTGCTGCGTGATGGTCTCACGTGCGATACCTTTTGTTTTTATTCGCCCTCGCTGCTTTCCTCATTTGTGCCGCCTTGGTTCTTCTCGGCCTCGGTAAACGGGATCTCGGCAGCCTTTAGGTAAAATATCTTATACCCGCCCGACTGGTTAGATACATATATAGTCAGGTCGGCTGTCTCTGTCTGCTTGCTGCCCGAGAAGGTCACCCTTGCATCCACCTTATAGGGGCTCTTGATGTCGCTGACGCCCGACTCGCTCTTTATTTTCTTTGCGTCCTCATCGTTCAGCTTCTCGGGGTCTGAAAGCTCTGCCTTTATCGTAAAGCCCTCGCCGTAGCGCTCGTCAAGGTCCTTGCAGTAGTAGTCCTTCATATAGTTGTCCTTCGTAGCGCCAAGCTCGGAGATGTCGCTTTCATACTCGCTTCTTACCTGCGGGTGCAGCGCTGCGGAAAATGCGCTGTAGTCCTTATCCTGTATAGCTTGAAAATAGCTCTCTATCGCCGCTGTCTTGCTGCCAAGGCTTATGGTTCCCGACGCAAACAGGCTTACCACTATCACAACAGCTGCCAAAAACAGCGTCGCCAGCACCGTGCCCTTGCTCGCCTTCAGCTTTTTCTTTGCCTTCCTTTTGCCTTCGTTTTGCTTTTTCAGCTCGGCGTAGTATGCCTCCTTTTCCTCGGGGGTCATAAACCTTACGGGCTTTGCGCCCTCTTTTTTCATTTTTTCAAGTGCCTTGGAGCTTATGTCGGGCTTGCCGTAGCCGCATTTATCGCAGTAGTCGCCCTTATATTCTGCCCCGCAGGACTTGCATATCCTTGTTGCCATAGTCCCTCCTGCCCTTTCTGCTGCTTTTTCGCTTCTCATTATATCACAAGAGCAAAAACTTGTCAAACCCGCCCCCGCCCTATCGAAAATGTAAAAAAACACGCTTTAATTTTGTAGCTTTTTACATAGAAAAACCTTGTGATATATGTTATAATATATAATGTATAAGTATGACACCAAAACGAAAGCTTTGTGAGGTTATAAAAATATGAAACATCTAACACTAAAAAAAGCAATTTCCGCAGCAGCGGCTCTTAGCATCTGCGTATCAATGTCGGGCTGCGTGTTCCTGCCCGATGAGGAGGAGGTGCTCGCCGCCCCCTCGGTAAAGGCGTCGGAGGTCAAGTACACTACCCTGACCGTTACCAAAAAGACCCTTGAAAAGAAGATCGTCTGCTCGGGAACTGTTACAAGCGAGAACCAGTACACCCAGTCGTATGCGGACAACAGCGGCGTGATAAAGAAATTCTACGTAAACACGGGCGACGTTGTCAAAAAGGGCGACCCTATCTGCTCGCTTGACACCACCGAGATCGACTACGAGATCGAGGAGCAGGAGCTTTACCTAAAGCGTGCCAAGCTAGACACGCAGGTGATAGTTCAGAACAAGGGCACCCAGGCCGAGATCGACCGCTCGGGCGTTGAGGAGGAGCTTATCCGGAAAAAGCTCGACAAGCTCTACGCCTTAAAGGAGGGCGCAACCCTCAGGGCTGAGGCAAACGGCACTATCACATACCTTACCTCGCTTCGTGCGGGCGACAGCATCGACACGGGCACTACCGTTGTGACGATCCTTGACACCAATGCGCTCTACATAGAGATCAAGCCTAAAAACAACGACGCCTCGCAGTTTAAAATGGATCAGAAGGTCGATATACGTGTCGGCGAGGAGGTGTATGAGGGAACTGTGTTTATGATACCCTCGGCACTCGGAGAATACCGTGATGCGCAGAAAAAATCAAAGGAAAAACTCGATGACAAGATCGACTATCAGGCAGATGCCGTATATGTGCGCTTCACCGACAAAAAATCCCCCGCCTCTGCGGTAGGGCAGCTTGCAGATGTAACGCTTCTTCTTGACAAGGTAGATGATGCTATAGTCATCTCAAACAACCTTATAAAGAAGGTAGACGGCGAGCAGGTCGTATATGTTCTCAAGGACGGTGAAAAGGTCGCTGTCAATGTCGAGGTAGGCTTGCAGACAGGCTCTCAGGCCGAGATAACCTCGGGGCTTAACGAAAACGATGAGGTCATTATAAGATAAAGGAAAGAATACTATGTTTACACTTTTACTGCGCAAAATGCGCAACACAAAATGGATGGTGTTCTGCCTGCTGATCGGCTGTATAATGGCCTGCGCTATGATGGCAACGATACCTATTTATATGAATGCGTCGCTTCAGCGAATGCTTGTCAAGGATCTTGAGACCTTTCAGCAGACCTACGAGATCTATCCGGGTATGTACAATACCAAATACTCACTCAATATGAGCCTTCCGCCCGAGGGGCAGCGTGAGCTTATCGAGGCGACTGAGGAGGCTATCGACAAGAGCTTTGAGCAGCTTGACGTTGAGGCAACAAACAAGCGCTTTGTGAGTGACGACTATCTCTACGCTGCGAATTTCGCAACAGAGGCGGGCGGCGACACGGTAAAAATGCACCTTGGCGCTATGAGCGGCCTTGCCGATAATGTCACTATAACTCAGGGGCGCTGCTTCACCCCCGGCAAAAACTCAAACGGCGCATATGAGGTCATAGCTACCGAGCGTGCTATGAAGGTAACAGGCATAGCCGTCGGCGGAAGCTATGAGCTTGCTAATATCTTCGACCCCAGCTCACCTAAGATCAGGATCGAGGTCACGGGCGTTTTCGAGCCTAAGGAGGGCTGTGAGGCCTACTGGGCAGAGGGCTTGGGCGGCTATGTAAGCTCTGTTTTGACCGACTACGATACATATATGGGCGAGATGCTCGACACGGGCGCTTTGCACACCTCGCAGTATGTCAACAACTACGCTATAGACTACAACAAGCTCGATATGACAAGGCTTGACAGCTTTACCGAAAAGATCGAGGAGCAGACGCTCGCCTACAAGGAGGTAAAGGTATCATTCTCGATGCCCGCTAAGGAGATCATCGAGGACTATGCCGACAGGGCATCTAAGCTAAAGCTCGTGCTGTGGCTTTTGCAGATACCTATCATGCTGATGATCCTTTTCTACCTGTTTATGGTAGCGCAGCTAAATGTCGAGCAGGAGAAAAACGAGATCGCCGTATTCAAATCCCGTGGTGCGAGCCGTGGCCAGGTAATGCTGATCTACGCACTCGAAAGCGTGGTGATCGGCGTTATCGCCGCACTTGCAGCGCCCTTTGCGGGGCTTCTGCTGTGCAGGATCTTGGGCGCATCTAACGGCTTCCTTGAATTTGTCAACCGCTCGGCAATACCTGCAAGGCTCTCTATTGAAGCGTTTATCTACTCCTTCGTCGCCTCGGCGGTGTTCTTTGCAACTACAATGCTGCCGATATTCCCTGCAACAAAGGAGACCATCGTAGGCCACAAGCAGTCAAAGGCGAAAAAGAGAAAGCTCGCCCTATGGGAGAAAACGGGGCTTGACGTTATTCTTCTCGGCGGCTCGCTTGGGTGGCTCTACTACTACAAAAAGGAGCAGGCGCAGCTCCTAAGCGAGGGGCTTACAGACACCACAGCGACTGTCAACCCCATGCTCTTTGTGGCATCTACCGCATTTATCCTCGGCTGCGGCTTGCTGATAATCAGGCTCTACCCGTTTGTGATAAGGCTCATCGCCTTTGCGGGCAAGCGCTTCTGGCCGCCGTCTGTTCACGTTTCTCTTAACAATATCGGCCGCTCAACAGGCGGCAGGGAGAAATTCCTTATCCTCTTCCTGGTGCTTACAGTCTCCCTGGGGCTTTTCTTTGCAAATACAGCACGTGCGCTCAACCGCTCGGCATCAGACCAGATAAACTACTCTGTCGGCACAGATGTCAAGCTTGCCGAGACGTGGAAAAACAACAACGTCTCTGCCCCCGCAGCGATACAGTCGCAAAACGGCGCAGGCCCGGGTGCTGCTGCAAGCATCGAGGTCGAGGAGGAGGAGGTCGATGCCTCTACCCTAAGCTATGAGGAGCCTGATTTTACACGCTTTGAAAAGCTTGAGGGCGTCGAGTCTGCGGCAAGGGTGTTCGTAAAGGAGGGCGTGACGTTCTCATCAAGCAAGATGCGTGTTCCCAAAAAGAACAGCTCTAAGGAGGAGCGCAGCAGAGACGACTTTATGAACGGCGACAGCCGCACGATCACAGGCTCTGCTAAGGACGTAACGCTTATGACCGTCCAGCCCGGCGAGTTCTCAAAGGTGGTGTGGACTACCCCACGCCTTTTCCCGACGCATATCAACAACTACCTTAATGCCCTTTCAGACTTCACCTCGGGCGTTATACTTTCGACCTCGTTTAGGGATACCTACGGGCTCTCCCTCGGCGATACGGTCAACGTCAAGTGGGGCTCAAACAGCGAATTTACCGCTACCGTGCTGGCGTTCGTTGACTGCTGGCCGTCTATACAGCCCTATGAAAAGACCGACTCGGGCGAATACCGTGACTTTGCTGTAATGAACTTTGACTACGTTCGTGTAGCTACAAATGTCGAGCCCTACGAGGTATGGCTCAAGCTTAAGGACGGCACTAAGACTGAGGATTTCTACTCAGCCCTTGAGGCTGCAAATATCAAGTGCAGCACTCTGGAGGTAGCAAGCCAGCAGGTGATCCAAAAGAAAAACGACCCTATGCTTCAGGGTATGAACGGTGCGCTGACTCTCGGCTTTATCATAATAATGATAATGTGTATCATAGGCTTTTTGATCTACTGGATCATATCTATCAGGTCGAGAACGCTGCAATTCGGCATACTTCGTGCTATGGGTATGAAGTTCAGGGAGATAATAGCTATGCTCGTCACCGAGCAGATCTTAGTCTCGGGCGCTGCTATAGTGCTATCCTTCGTGGTAGGGGCATATGCAAGCGACCTGTTCGTGCCGCTGTTCCAGTCATTCATGCAAGCGGGCGCTTACCCCGAATTTGCAGTTATCCCCGAGCGGGGCGATTATATCAAGATCTACGCCGCCCTCGGCGCTATGCTGCTGTTCTGCTTCATAGTGCTTGGAAGGATCATTGCAAGCATCAACATAAGCAAGGCCCTAAAGCTTGGCGAGGACTAAGGCAAACAGAACAAGATCTCTTTTTATAAAATGTTCCTAAGATAAATGAGAATTTATCGTAGTATTGTAGAGTGTGCACCTGCGAAGGGGGTACGGGGGGCGACCGCAAAGCCCCCCGAAATGCCCCCCGAAGCGATGAACTAAATCTTAGCTCAACGCTCCGGGGGAGTTAAGCCGCCTTGCGGCGGCTTATTGGGGGCTTTGCCTGCCTTCGCAGTAGGCAAGTGCCCCCAAACCCCTTCGCAACGCACTATTTACAAAATCGTAAATTCCAATTTATCCCAGCAGCAACTCAAAAGAAAAACGAGGATCAAAAAAAGCAGGAGACGCTTCTCTCCTGCTTTTATTTTTTGTGCACCTTTTTTGGGGGGGCGGTGCACTGCTTCTATGAAAGGCTTGGGGCTTACATATGCCAGTCCAGCTTATATACCCCGCCCGGGGTGTGAAGTATATCCTCTTCCAGCCAATCGGGGGTGGTTGCCGTGTTCTCATAGACCATATACTGTATGACTGCCTGCCCGTTTGCTACGCTTATCGCCTTGCCATCTACAGAGCTGAAATTACCAAAATTGCACGAACCTTGAAAGGCATTGAAAAAGATCGTCTTTATAGGCTCTCCCGAAGCGTCATAGTCGATCCTTGAAATGATCACCTCGCCGATCTCTTGGGTGTCGTGTTGCTCTTCTACGATCTTACGCCCTTCAAGCTCACTTTTTATCATACTTTGATAGCCGTCATCGCCGACATAAAGGATCTGATCGTAGCCGCATTTATTCTGAACAGCCATTGAATACCTTGACGCCCCGCCCTGTAAATAATAGCTTGCAGACGGCATAGCGTCGGTAACATTTACGAAGTCCAATACATTTTCCGAGCCGCCCGTTGCAGTACCTTTATTCCGATCATAGGCATAAACGCCGCCATAGACTATAGTGAGAAGGCCGCTTGAATTATTCAGTATATACAGGTCTCCCGGCTCGGCCCCGCCCGGTACAACAAACGCTGTATGCTGCTTACCAAAGGTAGCGTCGCTGTAAGCATCGGTCTCGGTGAACAGCTCGCCCTTTACAGGCTTTTCCTTGCCCTCCGCATGAAGTAAATACGCACTGTAGGTCTTTGCAAAGCTGCCGAGAGTATTGTCCTGCGGCACACGCTGCATTTTGCAGGTAACTGCAAAAAGGCTGCTGCCAAAGTCATCATCAAGGCTATAGTCTGCATATACCCCCTCGATCCTTTCAAGGGTGTCACTGTCCTTTTCGTTTGTGACCGAGAATACCTCCTGCGCCCTTTCATCGCCGTCGCCTATACGGAATACCGTGCTCTTTTCCATGCCCTTATCGTCATAGTAATCAAGCACAAAGAAATAGCTTGCAAGCTTTTTAGGATCATCAGCCCCGTCCTCATGCAGGCTGTAGTCATACGGCGTGACATCGAAGCTCACCACCCTGCCGTTGACGGCGTAGTCGGTGGTCATAAGCGTTATAGTGCTTACCTCCTCCAGCGTGTTTATATCGAGCGCCTGAAACTGCATTATATTTTCGCCCTGAACATTGGGGTTTTGGTAAAAATACCCCAGAAAGATCAGCTCCTGCGAGCTTGTGATGAATTTGAAGGCGTGATCGTTAGCCGATACCATGCTCTGTGCGGTAATGTTCATATCAATATCGGCAAGTGAGATATACCCGTTGCCCTTGATAAGCAGATAGCCGCCGTTTGCAAGCTGATAGACCCCGTCAGCGCCCTCGTAGTCATCACCGCCCCTGTCGTCGTTTGCAAGCAGCTTGTATATGCTCTCCTTGCCCGAGAAGATCTTTTCCCGCATATCCGCCGCCGAGTCGGCAGGCGTGGTCTCAAGCCCGCTGCGCCCCTTAAAGAAGCTTACCGCAAACGCCCCAAGCGCTATCACCGCCACGCAGGCGGCAAGCGCCGCAAGGTAGATAAATGCCCTCGGCTGTTTAAATAGGGCTGCCCCTTGCTTTTCGCCCTCCTGCAAGGGGGCGGGGGTGTCGCTTGTTTCTTTTTGTGCGGGCCCCTCCCCCTGCATGGGTGCTTGTATATCTGATCTTTTGTCCTCAATTATCGAAAAAACCGAAAGCTCGCTGTGAGAGTCGTTTACAGGGGTCTCCTTCTGCTTTAAGATCCTCTCACGCAGCAGCCGCTCCTTAACGCCTGCGGGCGGCGTGACCCTGTCAAGTGCCGAAAAGCTGTCATAAAGCTCCTTATCCTGCATCGTCCTCTCCTCCTTTCAGTAGTTTTGCAAGCTTTTTTCTGCCTCGGCTAAGGGCAGAATAAACGCTGCCCTCTGCCATATTGAGTATCCTTGCTGTTTCCGAGCCCGAATAGCCGAAATAATAGGTAAGCATCATAACGCCCCGCTCGCTGTCGCTAAGCTGCGAGAGCGCATCACTAAGCTCATAGCTCTCCTCCGGGGCGGGCAGCTCGCCGTTCCCGGCGATGTGCTCCTCCAGGCTCACCGCCCTGCGAAAAGCAAGCCTAAGCTGTGAGCGGCAGGTGTTCTGCGCCGTGACTATCAGCCACGCCTTGACCCTCTCTCTGTCGGAGGTATCGCCTGAGAAGCTTTTTAAAAGCTTCAGGAACGTGTCCGACACAGCGTCCTCAACGTCCTGCTTTTTGCCTGAAAGCTCCACAAAGCATATTCGCCATACCATATCAAAAAACTCTTCATAGCAGGATACAAATTCCTTTTCACTCATATCCCTACTCCCCTTTTTTAAAGGCCTTCACTTATAACACGCTTTGACCCCGCATTTCCTTGCAGGTGTGGTTGTAAATATTTTGTGAACGGGGCCTTTGCCAAATATATTATATCACATTAAGGGCAAAAATCAAGCGGCAGGGGGGAAGCGAGGGCTTGCGCCCTCTGAAATAAGAAATAAAAAAGAAGAAAGAATAAATAATAAAAAAGGTATCGGCATTATCTGCCGCAGGCAGATAATGCCGATAGATCAAAAATACTTTGCCGCTTTTGGGGGTGTGATAAATTATTTGCGAGTGTATTCTATCTTGCCGTCACCTACTATGATCTTTTCAACATTTTCCGAATCAACGGTCACACCCATGAAATAGACGTGGTCATTTATTCTTATCATGTCTGATGTAAGCACCTGCTTGCTGCCGTCCTTGTATACAAATGTAAGGCAAGGGTCGTTTTTGTGCGCCTCATACTCGGCATTATGCTCCTCCTTTGTGGGCTCGCCCTCATCGGGATAATAGCTGACCTCCTCGGGAATGAATGTGTAGTGTGGGATAATATCCCATGCATTTGGCATAACAATGTCAAAATCGCAAAGCGTTATTCCCGAATGCCCGCTGCTCTCAAAGCTAATGGGTGTGATATTGGGAGTTATCTCAAAATCTACAGTTATTACATTAAGCTCTCCGCCGGGGTTTGCAACACCGCTTGTTTCAGACCATTCCTGTGGTATCATTGAAAGGGTATAGGACTCGATGTTTGAAAGGTCGGCTTCCATTGTTACATCAAAGGTGTATATTCCTTTTTCCTTGTCACGGTCTATCTCCTCATCGTCAATTCCGCCTAAAGCACCGTCGCCGCAGCCAAATGCCGGCCTGCTGTCATCTATGAAGTGCGGCTCGATATCCCAGTACCAGTTCGTGGTGTTAGCTATCCTTTCCTTAGCCGCATCATTCAGCCCCTCAAAGGTGAACATCACCCTTGCGTAATCATCTGTAGCATATGCAAGGTCAACGGTGAGCTTGTAGTCATCATTTGTTTCGACCTTGTTTATCATAATGCCCTTTTTGGAAAGCTCTGCCGCAGCGCCCTCACCGAAATAGCGGTCAACGCTCTTTTCGTGTATGGCTATGATCCCTGCTGCCGCCGCCGTGCAGGAAAGCACCGCCGCTGCCGCTATTGCGATGATAGTTGTTCTTCTAAAGCGCCTCTTTGTCTTTTGTGTATTATCCGTCATAGTTATCCCTGCCTTTCTCATTGTCAGAGAAAGAATGTGCTCCTGCTCCTTTGGGGTGAGCTTTTGCTCTATCCTTGCTTCATCTCCCGCAAGGGAAAGCTCCTTAGGGGTGATGCTTTCAAAAAGCTCGTTTAGTTTCTTTTCCATTACATATCCTCCTCTAACATAGCTCTAAGCTTTGATAAGGCCCTTGCTATACGCTTGTCAACGGTGTTGGGCTTAAGGCCCGTTTCCTTTGCCATTTCCTTTGAGCTGAGGCCGTAGAAATAGCGAAGCCATATAAGCCTTGAATCAGGCTCACCCAGCGCTTTGATAAGCTCTATCAGCTCGGCGTGGTGCATATCCAGCGAATTATCTGCGACCTCGGGCAGGCTGTCAAGCTCCACTTCGTCGGCCGCCCCGCTTTTTTGGCGAAACAGGTCTATGCAGTGCCGCCTTGCTATGATAAGTATCATCGGCTTTATCGCATCAAGGCTGTCAAAGCCCACCTGCTGCCCGTATTTATAAAAGCTTACAAATACATCGCTTACCGCCTCTTCTATATCACGCTTATCGCAGATGCCCCTAAGCTTTGCCTCGGCTATCCTTCTTACATAAGCGCCATAGCTTTTTATTACCTCTGCAAGCCCCCGCCCGGGGTCGCTTTCAAGCAGTAAAAGCAGTTCCTTATCACTCATTGAGTTTTCCTCACCTTGCAAGATGTATCGGGGGCTCTTGCCCCTTCACTTATACTAATCGTTTGGGCATATGCAAATATGACACGTGGATACAAAAAAGGGAAGAAAGCCTTTGTCTTTCTTCCCTTGATAGGTCTTATTTTAGTAAAACGTTTATTCAAACCATTCCTTAACGGGGCGTCTGCCGTTTAGCTTGTCGATGATTATCGGCAGCTCGGCATCTATCTTGTCATTGTCAAGCTGGCAGGTGCCCGCATTCGTGTGCCCGCCGCCGCCGTAGGTAAGGCAAAGCTCGCCTATGTCAAATTTTGAGCTGCGGTTAACTATCGACTTGCCGATCATTACAGCGGTGTTCTGCTTTCTGAAGCCCCACGCCACGTGAACGGAAAGCTCTATCTCGGGCCACATGGCATATACCATAAAGCGGTTACCTGCGTAGATAGTCTCCTCGTTTCTAAGGTCTATCACAGCCACCTTGTCATCGATCTTTGTAAGGCGTCTGAGCTGCTCCTTGAAAAGCTCCTGCTGGTCAAAGTAGAGATCGACCCTCTCCTTTACATCGGGCAGCTGCAATACATCATCTATTGAGTGATCGACACAGAAGGTGATCAGCTGCATCATAAGGTCATAGTTTGAGATCCTGAAATCGTGGAAGCGCCCAAGCCCCGTCCTTGCGTCCATAAGGAAGTTCATAAGCACCCAGCCCTTGGGGTTTAAGATCTCATCAACAGTAAAGTCGGCGCTGTCGCCCTTGTCAACAGCCGCCATGATCTCCTCGGAAACGTTTGTGAACACCATTTCGCCGCCGTAGTAGTCATAAACGACCCTCGCCGCACTTCTTGCCGTGCCGTCGATGATGTATTTGCCGAGGTAGTCATCAAGGTTATTTCTTATCAGCTCGCTCTCGTGGTGGTCGAAGGCAAGCCCTACCCTCTTGTCAAAGGGGAGGTTGGTAGTTATGTCATTCTCGGTAAGCTCTATCTTTCCGTCCTGAACGTCCTTCGGGTGAACGAACTTTATCTCGTCGATTATCCCCAGCTCGTTTAAAAGCATAGCGCATACGAGCCCGTCAAAGTCGCTTCGTGTAACAAGTCTTTTCATTTATATGCCCTCCGTTTAACTGCTTCAAATAAGGCTCTCGCCCTCGCCCATAACGGCTATGTCAACAGCCGTGGCGTCCTCTATATGGAACATCATCATCTTATTGCCTGTCTGCTCGTTGTAGATGTTTTTTAGCCCCGGGTTCTGCTCAAGCAGTGCCTCGGCGTATTTGGGGTCGGTCTCAAATACTGCCCTGCCCGTGTATCTCAGCCAGTGCCCGTCGGGCTTTGCTGCCGCTATCTCGCACTTGGGGTTTTTCAAAAGCTGCTTGTAAACGTCCTTAAAATCACCTATGCCGAAAAGCACCTTGCCGTCAGCCTCCATATGTGCGCCTAACGGGCGCAGCTTTGGCTGGTCACCGTCAACAGTCGCTAAAAAGAAAACGCCTGCCTCGCTCAAAAAATCATTTATCCTGCTCATATATCCGATCCTCCGTCAATTAAATGATCTATAGTAAGCATATCCGCTCACAATATATTATAGCACGATCTATCAGAAATTTCAAGCATTTCGCACATATTTTTTTTGAGAGGAGGCGGCTTTACTGTGAAAACTGACCTTTAAAGGGTCAAAATGCCCCGCAGATTGACAAAAAAGTGCAAATATGATAAAATAATCCAGTAACCATACAGGAGGAATGAAAAATGGCAAAATGCGATATATGCGGCAGCGAAAAGCTCATAAAGGCAGGCAGCGGCTATAAATGCAGCGTCTGCGGTGCCGAATACACTAAAGAACAAATTGAGGGGCAAGGCAGCCCCGCACCCGAGGCTGTCAACACAAGCTTTCTGAGGGTCTCCCGCTTCGGGGGCTTTGATAAGGACGATGTGCTGAGCTTTATAGATGCGCTCAACTGGTATATATTCTGGCTCGAGGGTGAAAAGGAGCGGCTTACCTCCGCCCCTAACAGTGCCCCCTCGCCAAAGCCCGACCGCCCCACGAAAACGACCCTTCGCACCGTGCGCTTCGGCGGCTTTGCAAAGCAGGACGTTATTGCTTACGCCGACAAGCTGAGTAATAAGATCTCACAGCTTGAGAGTGAAATAAAAGCACTCGGCGGGCAAGGCTAAATGCAGGAACGGTAAAAGTATTGTTTAATATTTTTATACGCCCTTGCCGCCCTTGGCAGGGGCTTTTTTGTATCATCAAAAAAAGCCAGAACAGCGTCGGTCACTGTCATCACGACGTGCAGGCAGCCGTATAAGTCTTTGTGATCACGCAGATACAAGGCTTTGCGGCTAAAAACTTATGATTGAAAATGTGCGGCAAATATGCTATACTGATATTGACCTCATGAGACAGAATAGAAAAAGCCTTCCGGAGGGCTTTTTCAAAGCAACTAAAAAACACTTATGGAGGTAAGCAGATATGGCTAATATTATTACAAATATCTCACAAAGGTCGGCTGAGATCAATGCCGTCAGGGATATATATATGGGGCTTCCCGAATCATACACCGACGATGGTACCGCTGCGGCTCTTGCAGCAAGGGTATTCTATGACACGAGAATACTCATCGGCTACAGCATCTCGGATATCAGCAGCCTTACCCGAAAGCTGTGCTGCGAGGATGATTATGGCGTCTGCATTTATCAGGCATACAAGCTTACACACTCGCTGGGTCGATGTCTGGATCTTGATCATCTCAAGGTGATAATGTTTTGCATTCTTTCCGATCAGCCCCGTGACTCGCTTGACCTTGCTTTACTCGATGTTTATGCCGATATACTGTCGGGCTCATTCAAAAAGGTCCTGCCGAGGAGAGATGACAGGGGCTTTGATGCAGGCATTATAGCCTGCGCCCTGCTCACCCTGACGTGGCAAGGGAAGACTGACAGGTACAACTTCGCCTATAACACGCTGATACCTGCGTTTGAAGACTGCCACCGGTGCGGTCTTGAAACAGAGAGAGACGTCGCTTATGCATTAGAGCTGCTTGACCGGGCGGAAAACGATCTTAGAGCCGTGTATAATGATTTTGATGTTTACGATATCATCGAAGACCCTGTGCTGTACAGAGCGCTGCTGACAGCTGTTCTTGCCGACTTTATGGGGGACGAGGCTTACAGGCCGTACAACACGTTTTCATTTCTTGACACAAGCCTGACGGAGTCGCTGCTCGGCTGCAAAGGCTGTCAAGAGCCTGACGAACACGACCCGCTCGACGATCTTGACTGGGACAGCTTTTTCTCGTATGATGAGTGATCTATGCTGCTGAGAACGGGCATTTAACTGCGGGTATGGCAAGGCGGCGGCCATAATAAACAGTAAATAAATACAAAAACAGACCGGGCAAAGCCAGGTCTGTTTCTGGTCGGGGCGACAGGACTTGAACCTGCGGCATCTTGGTCCCAAACCAAGCACTCTACCAAGCTGAGTTACGCCCCGAAAATATTACAGCTTAATTATTATACACTATTTGCCGCCGTTTGTCAAGCACAAAAGCCGCCCTTTCCGGCGGCTTTTATACTAAATATTATAATCTATCGTCATTTCCTGCCCGTGCTCGATTATATCACGAAGAGTTATGCTGTCGATAACGCCCTTTACGGCCTCGTCGAGCCGCTCCCACACAAACAGTGTCGGGCACTCTGCCGCCCTAGGGCACTGGTTCACCTCATCATCAAGGCAGGAAACGGGCGCCATGCTCCCCTCTGTCAGCCGCAGGATCATACCAACGGTGTAATACTCGGGCTCGTGCGCCAGCCTGTATCCGCCCTGCGCCCCACGAACGCTCTTTACAAAGCCCGCACGGTTTAAAAGTATAACTATCTGCTCTAAATACTTTATAGAAATATTCTGCCTTGCCGCAATATCCTTTAGCGGCATAGCGCTGCCGTTATCGTTTATAGCCATATCATACATCATTCTAAGTGCATATCTTCCCTTTGTTGACACCTTCATATTCACACCGCCTTATTACAACATTACCTATTTGTTTACTATGCATTTATATTATTATACCCGATTTGGTTTTATTTGTCAACTCCCGATCTGTCAGCGCACAAAAAAGCCCTGCACATAAGCGCAGGCGCTGCAAAGAAGTTTTTATCCGGACACTTCTGCTGTATCACGACAGAAGTGTTTTGCATTACAATTGTCCACGCCTGCTAAAAGAAAAAAGAAGAAAGAATAAATAAGAAATAATAAAAGAGGTATCGACCTACGGTCGATGATATTTTAAATCATCGCCGAAGGGAAATGTTTTGCAGAGCAAAACTTTCTTCTTATCGGCTTTTGCCGAT
>JAFRYW010000107.1 GCA_017442845.1 Ruminococcus sp. | reverse complement strand
TTGCTTTTTTATGTATAATTTTCCCTCTGCCTGTCAAGAATAATCCCAAAGAGCTATAAGCTCAAAAGAAAGGTGAGAACGAACATGAAATTTTTAGGCAGAGTAACAAAGGTCTTGGGCGCTAAGGGGCTCTACATCACGGCGGCGGCAGGTCTTGCGGTCATGGCGGGGGCGGGTATAATCGCCTACAACAAGGCCGCAAGCTCGGTCGGGCAGAGCTTTGAGCTGAATATCCCCGAGAGCAGCCTGACACAGCAGGCAGAGGCAAAGCAGGAAAACGTCAAAAAGCCTGAGCGTGACGAAAGCTCGCAGGCCGAGGAGGAGGTCGCCCCCGACGAGAGCAGCAGCGGCAAGGACAAGGCGCCCGACGTAAAGTACAACACCCAGCCGAACGTTATGCCCGTTATAGGCGAGATCATCAACCCCTTCAGCGGCGGCGAGCTTGTCAAGAGCGAGACGCTGGGCGTTTGGAAAACGCACGACGGCATTGACATCAAGGCCGACAAGGGCACGGCCGTCAAGGCTATGAATATGGGCGAGGTAACTAAGGTCTGGGAGGACACGCTCTGGGGCTACTGCGTTTCTATCGACCACGGCAACGGTATCGTGGGGTATTATTACAGCCTTACGAGCGCTGTCGCAGTTTCGGAGGGCGACAAGGTCAACTCGGGCGATGTTATAGGCTATGTGGGCGACACAGCTGCCGTTGAGAACACCGAGGGCGCACATCTGCACTTCGCCCTAAAGCAAAACGGCGAATGGATCGACCCGATAGGCTATATAAACCCCCTCGGCATAAAGTAAAGCTACAAAAAAACACCCGAGAGCCGCTAAGCCCTCGGGTAATTTTATATTCTATGAAAGATTTACGGATAATGCGTTATTACTTGATACCCGATACAGTGAATGTAGCGGAAAGTGTCTCATACTCGCCCTCGCCTGCGAAATCCTTGATAGCCTGGGGAGCTGTGTCCTTAGTATCGCCGTATGCGTTGTAGATCTCGATCCTGATCTTGCCGTTAGCCTCGATATCAGCGAAGGTAATCTCGTCATCGTTGTACTTATAGACCTCGTTGCCGTCAGCAGAAAGTGTAAGGTCTGTGATGCTGAGACCCGATGTCTTAGCAAATGCTGTCTTGTCAGCAGCTGTAGCCTTAGACTCCTTGATGCCGTTGTCCTCGCAGTACTTTGTCCAAGCGTCGTTATCCTTTGTGGAAACGCCCATCTTGTCAGCAAGGCCTGCTATGTCGATGTTAAGAACTGTGACACCGAATGCGGGGTCGCCCACTACTGTCTCTGTAGTTACGTTGGGGGCAGAGTTCATCCAAGCAACTGTGTCCTCAAGGTTGATGTCAACTGTGTATGTACCGTCAGCCTCAACAGCAGCTGTCAAGCCACCCTCGGGAAGAGGACGATTGTTAGCGTCGTCGTTCATGTTGGAATATGTCCAAGAGCCGTCTGCGAACATAAGGAAGCAGTTGTGGCCTGTACGGTCGATAGGCTCCTTAGCCTCGTCAGCAGAGGAAGCGTCCTCGCTTGAAGCGTCTGCACTTGAAGCATCTGCAGCGGAAGCGTCCTCGCTGGAAGCGTCTGCGCTCGAAGCCTCCTCAGCAACGCTTGAAGCAGCGGCTGTAGTTGTTGTAGTTGTTGCAGCGCTCGAACTGTCAGAGCTGTCAGAATCGCCGCAGGCTGTGAGCATAGCGCCCGAAACTGTAAGAGCGAATGCAAGTGCTAAAAGCTTTTTGATCTTCATAATAAATACCTCCAAAAATCATAAATACATATAATAATCCTATGTTACTGACCTAATCCGGTCTTAATAATATGATACAACTTTTTTTGCAACAATTCAATTGATTTTTTAGCTAAAAACCCCTATATTCAATGCCCTTTTAATCGTTTACATTACACAAAAGAAAAGGCATAAATAGTAAAATATTATCCCCCTAAAACATTATTAAAGCACCGCACCTCATTTAAGCCGTGCGGCGCTTTAACAATAATAAAAGGGGGTCAGTCGTTAGCTTTTTTATTAAACAGCAGCTTATTCAAAAGCACTGCTGCCGCCGAGTAAACAAGCACGCCTGCCGAAAGCAGCATAAGTATCTGCCTTAGCCTGTTCGCTGTGTGCGTATCGCCCGTCTGCGGGTTAGCGCTTGCGCTTGCTGCCGCATCTGCGACCTTGCTCTCGATCTGCGCCTTGGTAACAGCGGGGGTCTCCTCCTCGGTCTGCTCTGCCGCCTCTGCCGTATCATCAGCCGCTGCTGTGTCGGTGTCAGCATCTGCATCGTCAGCCTCTGCCGTATCGTCAGCCGCTGCCGTGTCGGCAGTATCGTCAGTATCTGTAGCCTCACCCTGCTGTGCGTCAGCCGTGTTATCGGTATCGGCTGCAGGCTGCTCGGCCGTATCGTTATCAGCCGCTGTATCTGTATCAGCCGCTGTGTCATCAGCATTTATCTCCTGCTGTGCGTCATCGGAAAGATCTACGCTTATATCTGAAACGCTTATGTCATTTCCGTCAGCTATGTAGTAGAACTGCACTGCCGCCGTGCCGTTTAGCTGCGAAAGATCTACATTTTCAGCCGCCCAAACGGTCTCGCCGCCCGACGCTCTGTTTTCAAAGCTTATCCACTCGCCGCTCGCTGTACCAAGCCCCAAAGCGCCTGTAGCGCTGCCGCTCGTGCCGAGCTTTACCTCAATATCGGCCACGCCGGAAAGCGTGTCTGTATAGTCATTGAGGTCAAAAACATACTGCACCGTGCTCTCGGAATTAAAGTCGCCGCCCTGCTGTGAGTATGTGTAAAGGGTCACCTCGTCCTCGGGCTGCTCTTGCTCTTCCTTAGGCTCTTCCTTAGCCTCCTCGGGCTGTTCCGCCTTCTGCTCGGGGGCCTCTGTCTCTGCGGGGGCCTCCTGCTTCTCGGTGGTGGTCACGGCAGGCTTTTCCTCTGTAGTTGTAACAGCGGCTGTTGTCGCCTTGGTCGTTACAGCTGCCTCCTCCTCGCCGTCATCGGGGAATACCTCCTCCTCGGGCTCGGTCGTCGTTGTAACGGCCGCCGTGGTCGCCTTAGCGGTCGTAGTTGTGACAGGGGCTGCGGAGGTGGTCGTCGCCGCCTCTGTAGTCACCTTCTTTGTGGTAGTTGTTGCTTTTTCAGTCTCGTCCGCTTTGGTAGTTGTGGTCGAGGCCTTGGTCGTAGTTGTCACGGTCGTTGTCTCGGCATATTTTGAGATAACGCCTACCCTTGTCGGCGAGCTCTGCGAGGGAACGCTGTAGTCGGCATTTACATAGCCGCTGCTGCCGTCTGCTACCATATTATCGACATCTATCCAGTAGCTGAGATACCCCTCGGCCTCGTCCTTTACGTCAAAGTAAAGAGTAGTCAGGTTAGCCGCCTGTGTAACGTTTGTGCCCGACATATTTGCGCCGACTATGGTTATAGTGCCGTTTTTATTGTCGTTTGTCACAAGCGAGAAGGGGCTGCCTGCACTCATATCCTGCTCGGGAACATAAACATCGACCGACTGCGGGTCGTAATTAACATTGATAGTAAACCCTGCAACGCCCGAATCAGAGGGCTTATAGTCAAGAGAGAGGCTCAGCCTTTCGCCCGGCTTGATCTCGAACGAGCTCGGCGTAAGGTCGAACTTATTCGCCCCCGATGCGGATATAGCGGGTGTCAGCATATTGGTAGTCATAAAAACTGCTGTAGATACCGCCATAGCAGCCTTGCTTACCTTTAGCTTTGTCATTTATATTACCTCCTCAAAATAGATTACATAATGGTTACAGCTTTGAAGCCAGTGAGCGGGCAAAGGCTCACATTTATATATCTCCTATGCCCTTTCATCCGCTCCGAAAATTTTACACAGTTGGGATTTGCGGGAAATTTTGGACTTTTTATTTTTCGCTTTTTCGCCATATTCTCGCCTATCCCCCGAAAGTGCGACATAAAGTGCGCCGTCGGTAAGACCTATTATAACAGAACTCACCAAAAAAATCCATTGTTGATCCTACCAAAAAACAGTCCAAAAATTTGGTTATTATTTGACGAAACAAATGTTTTCACCAAATATCGTTGTATTTACGGGCTTTTGACACTAAATATTGATGTAACCCTTTTGTAACCCTCAAAAATCAGCAAATACGTTCGCTTGTAAACTTTTTATGAACAAAAACTGCTATTGACAAATGCCTTATCTGCCTATATAATAGTAAATACACACCGATATAGCACCGGAAACGGTTCTAAATAGTTAACGGTAAGCAATCAATTAAGGAATGTAAGGATAGGGAATGTAAGGAAGTGAGTGGAATGGGGCTGTTTAAAAGACTTGCAGGCGGCGTTACTGCGCTGGCTTTAGCCGCTTCGCTTTGCAGCGCCGTAACAGTAAGTGCTGCGGCAAAGACGGGCGTTGTGAGCGCAGATTCTCTCAACGTGCGCACAGGTGCGGGGACGAGCTATTCGATAGTTACTGCGATAGACGAGGGCACCGCCGTGACTATAAACGGTGAAGCGACCGACTCCTCCGGGCAGAAATGGTACAAGATAACCACGGGCAAGGTGAGCGGCTATGTCAGTGCCTGGTATATCGACACAGACAGCACCCCTTCACAAGCCTCTTCCGAAAGCACGAGCACGCCGGCAGCAAGCACAAGGAGCACCTCATCTGCCTCGGCAGATAAGGACTTTGAGGGCTATATGACCTCGCAGGGCTTCCCCGAAAGCTACAAGCCCATGCTTCGTGAGCTTCACAAGAGCCACCCGAACTGGATCTTTATGGCGCAGCACACGGGCTTTGACTGGAAGGAGGTCTTGGCAGAGGAGGTGGTGCTCGGCAGATCTCTCGTTCCGAGCTATTCGCTCGATTCGTGGAAGAGCGTCTCAAAGGGCGCTTACGATTTTGATGGCGGCTACTGGTACGGGCTTGACGGAAGCTGGGTGCAGGCATCTGACGAGATCATCGCCTACTACCTCGACCCCAGAAATTTCCTTGACGATACATACATTTTTATGTTTGAGAACCTCTCCTACAACCCGAGCGTTCACAACATCGAGGGTGTCAGGGCTATCCTCTCCGACACCTTTATGAAGGGCAGCTTCACCGCCCCCGACACGGGCGTCAAATACTCCTACGCACAGACGTTTATGGACGCTGCGGCACAGTCGGGCGTTTCCCCCTACCACCTAGCGGCAAGGTGCCGCAACGAGCAGGGCGTTCAGGGTGCCCCGCAGTCGCTCGGAACGACCTCGGGGTATGAGGGGTATTACAACTTCTTTGATGTTCAGGCATTTGCAACAGCAAAGCTCACGGCAGCACAAATGGGCTGCAAATACGCTGCCACCACGAACCCCACCTATCTTCTCCCGTGGACGAACCAGTACAAGTCGATAGTCGGCGGGTCGATATTCTTAGGCACGGGCTATATCTCGAAGGATCAGGACACGCTTTACCTGCAAAAATTCGACGTAGCAGACGGCGGCAACGGGTATTTCTACCACCAGTACATGACCTGCATCTTCGGTCAGGCGACCGAGGCGGTCTCGCTCAAGAACGCCTACTCCGACAAGGTGCTCGCATCGGCTATGGAATTCAAGATACCCGTATATGAGAATATGCCCGAAAAGCTTTGCCCAAAGCCCACAAGCGAGGGCAACAACAACAATTTCCTCAAGAGCCTGTCGGTAAAGGGCTGCACGATCAGCCCCAAGTTTGACAAGTTCACAAGCAGCTACAGCCTTACAGTCGCAGAGGGTGTTGATACGGTAACGCTAAAGGCGTCAGCGCTTGACAGCGGCGCCAAGGTGAGCGGCACGGGCGCCAAGAGCCTTGACTACGGCAAGAACAAGCTCACCGTAAAAGTTACCGCCCCGAGCGGCGTCAAGAGAAGCTACACCGTGACAGTCACCCGAAGCGGCAGCGCCCCCAAGACAGTAAAGGGCGATGTAAGCGGCAACAGCAAGCTTGACATTACCGATGCGCTTATGATAATGAAGCACTCGGCAGGCACCAAAAAGCTTTCCGCAGCGCAGCAGAAGCTTGCCGACTACAACGCCGACGGTGCTGTAAACGTGATAGATGCACTAAGCATTATGAAAAAGCTCAGCGGCAAATAACAAAGACCATAACGACCACCTTTACATAAAGCTCCCCCGGGGAATGAGCAACCC
>JAFRYW010000012.1 GCA_017442845.1 Ruminococcus sp. | reverse complement strand
TACGTTATTATGAATGACGACCTTGATGATGCGGTCAGGGATTTTGAGCTTGTTGTAAGCTCTGTAAAAAACAATGATAACACAGCCGATAGATTTAAGGCTTTGAATATGAAAAAAATAATTGAAGAGGTGCTTGATAATGCTTAGACCGGCAATAGGACAGATACTTAAGAATAATGAGAGCTACTACTCCCTCGTGCTCGCAGTTGCAAAGAGGGCGAGAGATATAACGGATGAGGCCAATGAGAAGGGCATCATTCTCAATGAAAAGCCCGTAAAGACAGCAGTTGACGAATTTGCTGCAAACGAGTACAGGTTCGTGGAGGATCCCGAGCTCAGAAGATAAGAAAGGAATGTTCCCTATGCCTGAAGGCTTTACCGTAGCGCAGGTCGCAGTATCGTCTGCGTCACTCAGCTTCGATCTTGGCTACAGCTACCTTGTGCCCGATGAGCTTTTGGAGCAGATCGGCCCGGGCTCACGTGTCCTGGTCCCGTTCGGTAAGGCGAACAGAAGGGTCATAGGCTTTGTTTTAAAGCTTCTGCATTTTGAGGATAGGCCTGATAAAGTCAAGCCTGTGCTTCGTCTTGTAGATGAGCACCCGCTTATCTCCGATGAACAGCTGAAGATCATCAGCTACCTGAAGGAAAATACCTTCTGCACGTACTTTGATGCGTTTCGCTCGGTCGTGCCTATGGGGTTCGGGTATGTGTGCAGTACACATTATACTCTTGTAAATTCAAAGGCCGAGCAGGATCTTACCGATGAGGAGATAAAAACTCTCGACTATGTAAAAAACTGTACCTCACAGCGTGATATCGACGAGTTTTTGGACTATACCGGCGACAAAAAGAAAAAAGCGCTTGTTATGAGCCTTATCGATAAGGGCGCTTTGGAGCAGTCGCAGCAGCTGAAGCGTAAGGTCGGCGATAATGAGCTCAAAATGATACGCCTAGCCGACGACTTTCTTGAAAACCGTGCCGGCAGTAAGCTTACAGCCAAGCAAGGTATGGTGGTAAAGCTTTTGGAGGAATGTGGCTGTATCAGCGAAAAGGAAGCTTGCTATATGACCAGCTGCACCCCTACGCTGCTAAAAAGAATGGCGGATAAGGAGATCATCAGCTACTATAAGGTCGAGTCGCTCAGAAATGCTATCGGTGATGATGTTATGCATATCGACCCTGAGAGCATAACGCTTAACAGCGAACAGCAGGCGGCATATGAAGGCATACTTAAAATGTGCCGCAGCGGTAAGCCCGGCGGGGCACTGCTCCACGGCGTTACGGGCAGCGGTAAGACCTCGGTTTTCATAAGGCTCATAGATGCGGTGCTAAGAGAGGGCAGAACTGCGATAATGCTCGTTCCCGAGATATCGTTAACGCCGCAGATGCTAAAAAAGTTCAGATCATATTTCGGCGATCGTATAGCGGTGATCCATTCCTCACTCTCGGCAGGGCAGAGAATGGACGAATACAAACGCATAATGCGTGGCGGTGCAAGCGTTGTTATCGGAACAAGAAGTGCGGTGTTTTCTCCGCTTAAAAATATAGGGATAATAATTCTCGATGAGGAGGGCGAGGGTACATACCGCTCTGACCAGAGCCCACGCTATCACGCAAGAGATGTTGCGATACAGCGCTGCGGGTATAATAACTGCACGCTTGTGCTTGCGTCGGCGACCCCGTCGCTCGAAAGCTATTATTATGCAAAGAATGGGCGCTTTTCGCTCTTTGAGCTTAATAACAGATATAACGATCACCCTCTTCCCGAGGTAAAGATCGTCGATATGGCCGCCCCGCAGGAGGACGGCAATAACGGTGTGCTGAGCTTCGAGCTTGCAAGCGGCCTTCGTGAAACGCTGAAAAAAGGCGAGCAGTCGATACTCCTGCTAAATAGGCGAGGCTTTAATACCTACGTTTCCTGTTCTAGCTGCCGCAAGCCTATAGAGTGTCCTAACTGCTCTATAGCGCTGACCTATCATAAGAAAAACGGGCGGCTGATGTGCCATTGCTGCGGCTATTCGATGCCGTACCCGGATAAATGCCCCGAATGCGGCTCTTCAAAGCTTCGCTCGGGCGGCGTTGGTACGCAAAGGATCGAGCAGGAGATCGAGGAGATCTTCCCCGGGGCAAGGATACTTAGAATGGACGCTGACACAGCCTCCTCCCGCTATGATTATGAAGAGAAGTTCGCAGCCTTTGAAAAGGGCGAGTATGATATAATGCTTGGTACGCAGATGATCGCAAAGGGGCTTGATTTCCCGAATGTTACCTGCGTTGGCGTAATATCGCTCGATAAGGCGCTCTTTGCGGGCGATTTCAGAAGCTTTGAGAGAACGTTCTCGCTCATAACTCAGGTCGTGGGGCGTGGCGGCAGGGGCTCAAAGCCCGCAACAGCTTATATCCAGACCTTCGTGCCGGATCATTACGTGATCGACCTTGCATCAAGGCAGGATTATAAGGAATTTTATACACAGGAGATCGCACTTAGGCACGCACTTATCTACCCGCCCTTCTGCGATATCTGTGTGATAGGCTTTTCCGCTGTGCTGGAGAGCAAGGCGATAAAGGCCTCTGAATATTTCAGCACTCTTTTGAAGGATTACCTGTCCAAAAATAAGGATAGCATAAAATTCCTGCGTGTCTTGGGGCCTGCCCCCTGTGCACTCGAAAGGGTCGGCGGGCGCTACCGCTACAGAACTATACTTAAAGCAAAAAACAATAAAGAATTTCGTAAAATGATAAGTACGCTCCTGTCATCGTTTTTCAGATCGAATGACTTTAAGGACGTGAGAATATATGCCGATATCAACGGCGATATAGGAATGTGAGGAAACAAAATGGCTCTTAGAAAAATACTCAATAAGCGTGATGAATCGCTTCATAAAAAATGCCGCCCTGTCGAGAGATTTGACGATAGGCTGCATACTCTTCTTGACGATATGGCGCAGACGCTTGAGCAGGCGCAGGGCGTCGGCCTTGCAGCGCCGCAGGTGGGTATACTCAGGCGTGTCGTTATAATCGATGTGGGCGACGGTACAGGCGTACACGAGCTCATAAACCCCGAGATCACCTACCGCTCCGAGGAGACGCAGAGGGTGCTCGAGGGCTGCCTTTCCTGCCCTAACGAGTGGGGCTATACTATTCGCCCTATGACTGTGAGATTCAAAGCGCAGGACAGAAACGGCGAATGGTATGAAATGGAGGTTCACGAGCTTTTTGCTCAGGCTGTCTGCCACGAGCTGGATCATTTAGACGGTCATATCTTCACCGAGTATGTTGTCGAGTGGGCAGACCCCGATGACCTGAAATAAGGAGGCAAACCATTGAAAGTAGTTTTTATGGGCACCCCCGATTTCGCTGTTGCGACCCTTGAGAAGCTATATGAAAACGGCTATGATGTTGCGGCGGTCTTCACTCAGCCCGATAAGCCGAAGGGCAGGGGCTATAAGCTTACCCCGCCTCCGGTAAAGGTGCTTGCAGCTGAACACGGCACGCCGGTCTATCAGCCGCAAAGCCTCAAAAAGGACGCACAGGAGTATCTTGATGTATTAAAAGAGATCTTACCCGATGTTATAGTCGTTGCCGCCTACGGCAAGATCCTGCCGAAGGAGGTCTTGGAGCTTCCAAGGCTCGGCTGCGTTAATGTCCACGGCTCGCTGCTGCCTAAGTACAGAGGGGCAGCGCCGATACAGCAGTCAGTCCTTGATGACGAGAAGCAAACGGGTATAACCACAATGCTTATGGGCGAGGGGCTGGATACAGGCGATATACTTATGCAGGAGAGCACGGAGATAGGCATTGACGAAACGGCTGCCGAGCTTTTTGACAGGCTCGCAGTAATGGGCGGTGAGCTGCTCGTTAAAACACTTCCGCTCCTTGAAAGGGGCGAGATAACGCCTGTCAAACAGGACGAAAGCAAGGCGACCTATGCACATATGCTCGATAAACAGATGTGTGAGCTTGACTTTGATAACAGCGCAAGGGCTGTTCATAAAAAGATCTGCGGCCTTTCCGATTGGCCGTGTGCTGTGACATATCTTGACGGCAAGAGAATAAAGATCTACCGTTCCTCGCTCGTAAGTGAGGAGGGTGTAAAGGGTCAGCCCGGCGAGATAATAGATGAGAAGGAATTTATAGTTGCCTGCAAGGCGGGCAGCTTTAAGATGACCGAGCTTCAGGCGGAGGGCGGCAAGCGTATGAAGGCTGCCGATTATCTCCGTGGCAAGCCCGTAAAAAAAGGAACTATCCTTGGCAAGTAAAGGGGAAGGCAAATGGCAAATGCCCGCAAAGCGGCTGTAAGGCTGCTTACCAAACTTGATGATAATAACGCATATTCAAATATACTGCTTGATAAGGAGCTTGACAGGTTCGGGCTTGACGAGCGTGATAAGCATTTTGCGACAGCGCTCTTTTACGGAACGCTCGAGCGGCGAATAACGCTTGACAGAATAATAGAGCTTCGCCTTGTAAGAAAGGCTGATAGGCTGTCAAATGAGGTGCGGAATATCCTTCGCACGGGGCTTTATCAGTTGCTTTATATGGACAGCGTTCCCGACCATACTGCGGTAGATGAGAGCGTTAAGCTTGTAAGCTGTAAGCGCAACCCCGCCCTTCCGGGCTTTGTAAATGGGCTGCTCAGGGGCTTTGTGCGTGACGGTAAGCCTCTTCCAAAGGGCAAGACTAAAGCGGAGGAGCTTATGTATGAATACTCCTGCCCCCTTTGGCTGGTCGAAAAGTGGAAAAGTGAGTACGGTGAGCAGACCGCACTTCAAATGCTTAAAGCCTCGGTCGGCAGACCGCCCGTTACCGCAAGAGTAAATACTTTGAGAACCACTCCCGTAGCACTTTGCGAAATGCTATCTCGTGAGGGGGTGGCCTGTGAAGGGCTTGATCTCCCGACAGGGTGCATAAAGATTCTTGGCGGCTCTGCTGAGAAAACACAGGCTTACAGACAGGGGCTTTTCCACGTGCAGGATATTTCCTCGCAGCTTTGTGCGGCAGCACTTGATGCAAGAGCCGGAATGACGGTGCTTGATATATGCTCTGCCCCCGGCGGCAAGGCGTTCACTATCGCCGAGCAAATGGAGAATAAGGGCAGGCTTTTTGCCTTCGACCTTCACGAGAACCGTGTGCGCCTTATAAGAAGCGGCGCCGAGCGCTTGGGTCTTGATATAATTACTGCAAGCCCCAATGACGCTAAAAAATATAAAGAGGATATGCCGCAGGCGGATAGGGTGCTGTGCGATGTGCCCTGCTCGGGGCTTGGTGTTATCAGGCGAAAGCCGGAGATTAAGTTCAAATCAAATGATGAGTTTGAGCGTCTCCCCGAGATCCAGCTAAGCATACTTTCGACCTCGTCACGCTATGTAAAAAAAGGCGGCGTGCTCGTTTATTCGACCTGTACGCTTTCACGTGCTGAGAATGATGAGGTAATAGATAGGTTTTTAAGCGAGAATAATGAGTTTTCCCCCGACCCTATAGGCGGGGTGTTCGGCGAGTCTTATAAAGCGAGCATAACGCCTAAGCGCTTTGACAGCGACGGCTTCTTTATCGCCAGGCTCAAAAGGAATGAAGGCTAATGCTGATAAAAGATGAAAACGGCAAAATAGATATCCTGTCCTTAAGCTTCGATGAGCTTTGTGAGCAGATAACTGCGCTCGGCGAAAAGAAATTCCGTGCCTCGCAGATATATGAATGGCTCCATGTAAGGCAAGTTGATGATTTTGATAAAATGACTAATCTTTCTATACAATTTAGAGGAAGGCTAAGAGAGGTATTTTGTTTAAAATCACTATTTATAGTTAAAAGACTTGAATCTGCTGCCGATAATACGTTAAAATATCTATATAGGCTTCCCGACGGCAACCACGTTGAGGCGGTCGTTATGGATTATAACCACGGAACTACTATATGTATCTCAACGCAGGTCGGCTGTAAAATGGGGTGTAATTTCTGCGCCTCGACAATAGCAGGCTTCAGACGAGATCTTCTTCCCTCTGAGATGCTGCTTGAGATCTATACCGCTGCCCGTGATTCGGGCAGAAGGATAAGCGGCGCTGTCCTTATGGGTATCGGTGAGCCGCTCGATAATTACGATAACGTCGTCTGCTTTCTCGGGCTTTTGTCAGATGAAAAGGGAATGAATATGTCACTAAGACACGTTTCCCTGTCTACCTGCGGGATAGTTCCTAGGATAAGGGAGCTTGCATCGCTCGGTCTCGGGCTTACGCTTTCTATCTCCCTCCATGCGACGAATAATGAGACACGAAGCTCGATAATGCCTATAAATAAGCGCTATGATATAGATGAGCTGCTTGATGCCTGCAAGTATTATTTTGCTAAGACGGGCAGGCGAATATCCTTTGAATATGCACTTATCGACGGTGTTAACGATTCAAGGGAAAACGCACTTGAGCTTAAAAGGCTTTTGGGCGGCTTTGTCTGCCACATAAACATTATCCCTGTGAATAAGATAAAAGAGAGAAGCTATACCTCAAACAGAAAAAACGCTCAGAAATTCCGGGCGCTTCTTGAGGAAATGGGGCTTAATGCGACCGTGCGCCGAACCCTCGGCGCTGATATAAATGCCGCCTGCGGTCAGCTAAGGCGTGAATATGAAATATAACTATGGAAAGGACGTCAGCGTTTTATGTTTCTTGCACTTAAAAGCGATATAGGACAAAAAAGAGACGAAAATCAGGACAGGGTCAGGGTCGGTATGATCGGCAATGACTCGGCTCTTGCTGTTGTTTGCGACGGTATGGGCGGTGCTAATTCGGGCTCGCTTGCAAGTGAGATCGCTGTTAACGCTGTTTTTGATAAGATATCGGGCAATTACCGTGAGGCTGCCGATGAGAATAGCATAAGAAACCTTCTGCTTACATCGGTAAGTGCGGCAAATGCGCTTGTTTATCAGAAAAGTGAGGAGAATGAGGAGAATAAGGGTATGGGCACGACCTGCGTAATAGCCCTTGTGCGGGGTAAGCAGGTGTTTGTTGCAAACGTTGGTGACAGCAGGGCGTACATAATGACCCCTAACGGTATCGACCAGATAACGAACGACCATACACTTGTTGAAATGCTCTATGAGCAGGGTCAGATCAGCCGTGAGGAGGCTGATACCCACACTATGAAAAATGTTATAACAAAGGCTGTCGGCGTCGAAAAGGATATCGAGACGGATTATTTCGAGCTTGAGAATGACTGTAACTTTACAGTCCTTGTATGCTCTGACGGGCTTTATAACTATTGCGATAATGAGCTTATGTATCAGACGGTGTTCGGGCAAAACCTCGATGAGGCTGCCTCAAAGCTTGTAGCTCACGCAAACCTCGAGGGCGGAAGGGATAATATCTCTATTGCCCTGTTAGCTAATTGATAGGTCCATTTTAATAATGATGAATATATAGGAGTGAAAACTAAATGAGTTCTGTTATCGGAAAGCGTCTTGACGGGCGCTATGAAATTACCGAGCTTATCGGTGTAGGCGGTATGGCAGATGTATATAAGGCAAACGATATTATGGAAAACCGTACCGTTGCCGTAAAGATCTTAAAGGACGAATTTTCTAACAACGAAGAGTTTTTAAGAAGATTTCGCAACGAGAGCAAGGCTATAGCTGTTCTCAACCACCCGAATATCGTTAAGATTTTCGATGTGGGCTTTACAGATGAGATACAGTTTATAGTTATGGAGTATATCGACGGCATCACCCTAAAGGAGTTTATCGAGCAGCAGGGCGTTTTGAGGTGGAAGGACGGCGTTCATTTTATAACGCAGATACTTCGTGCGCTTCAGCACGCTCACGATAAGGGTATAGTACATAGGGATATCAAGCCGCAGAATATAATGCTCTTCCCCGACGGCACTATCAAGGTCATGGATTTTGGTATCGCACGCTTTTCAAGAGTTGACGGCAAGACCCTTTCCGATAAGACGATAGGCTCTGTCCATTATATCTCACCCGAGCAGGCAAGGGGCGAGACTACAGATGAGAGAAGCGATATCTATTCCGTAGGCATAATGTTCTATGAAATGCTAACAGGCAAGAAGCCCTTTGACGGCGATACTGCCTTTGCGATAGCAAGAAAGCATACTGATGAGACGGCTGTTCCCCCAAGAGAGATAATGCCCTCTATCCCCGAGGCACTTGAGGAGATCGTGCTGCACGCTATGGAAAGATACCCCGACAGAAGATATCAGTCAGCCTCCGATATGATCAAGGATCTTGATACCTTCAAGCTCAACAGAAACGTAAGCTTTGGCTATAAGTACGGCCAGAAGGCATCTGCCGGCGAGGGAACAACAAAGTATTTCAAGCCCGTTTCAAAGCCGCAGCCTAAGTATGATTACGATGATGAAGAGGATTATGATGATGACGATGACGACGAGGAGGAAGAGGTAAAGAAGCGCTCCTATATCGTTCCCATAATGCTCGGCGTTACGGCAGCAGTAGTTATAATCGCAGCAGTTGTTATAGCTATGACTGTTATCGATAAGATCGGCAATACGGGCAAGACCGGTACTGTGGAGATACAGAACTTCGTCGGCAAGACGCTGCTCTCTGTTCAGGAGGAATACGGCGATAAGCTTAAATTCTCGACCTCGAACGAGTATAACTCGGAGTATGACGAGGGCGTTATCTTCTGGCAGGGCGATACACAGGGCAAGATAGTTAAGGAAGGCTATGAGATCAGCTTCAAGGTAAGTCTGGGCAGTAAAAAGACTACTGTTCCCGATGTTAAGAACCTTACCTACGAAATGGCTGATAACGAGCTGCAAAAGTACGACCTTATCACCGCTAAGGTGACGATGAATGATGAGAATATCGAGGAGGGCAGAGTTATCAAGACACAGCCTGCCTCGGGCGAAAAGGTCGCTATCGGCTCATCTGTTACGGTTTATGTTTCAACAGGCCCTGTTTCTACTGATGTTAAGGTGCCTGATTGTCAGGGTCTCTCCAAGGACGATGCTATCAAGCTTCTGAAGGCTAACAAGCTCAAGTATGAGATCAGCGAGGTCGAGCAGGAGGAG
>JAFRYW010000106.1 GCA_017442845.1 Ruminococcus sp. | reverse complement strand
TTTATGCGCTTGTCAGAGAGGGCGTTGAGAATACTCTCAGAAAGAAAAACCTCCCCGTTGATACAAAAAATTATTTCGGTGATGATGTTGAAAAGCTCTACGGCCGCCCCAAAAAGGCTATCCCCTTTACGCAGGAGGAGCTTGAAAGCATTGTTATCCCTTCACTTGAAGAGGCTAACGAGGCTAAGGAAGGCTAAGAATGTAATAAGCAAGATCTGCTCCCCGTCAAGCAGCGGGGAGCTTACTTATTCACAAAAAATTTATCGTTTGCCACATAAAATAAACACATATATAAGCTATACTAACTATTGTGTAATTTAACAAATCAAAAGGAGAATTTATTATGCTAAAAAGAATATCAGCGCTTACGCTTTCATTTTTGTTGGCAGCTGTGTGCCTCGCAGGGTGCGGCAATTCCTCTTCATCTGACCCTGTTGCCACCTCGTCGGGCGAGTCTGCTTCATTGACCGACAGTTCTAATGACTTGACAGGCGACAGCTCTGCTTCCCCCGACGGCAGCTCTGCCGAGGAGGAGGTAATTCCCGAGCCGTCGCTTACTATTGACGGCGAGAAGGTGGATACAAAGGATCTTGTTATGCTCACAGTCGGCGGTATAGATGTTGATTTTGATACATTTAGGTATTACTATGCGTATGTGTGCAACGTCTACGGTGTTAGCCCTGCCGATATGACCGAGGAGGTATTCTCGGGCGTGCTTGAGAATACAGTTAAGCAGATCAAGCAGGAATATGTTACACTTAAGCTTGCAAACGAAGAGAAGATAACCCTTGATGATGATGACAAAAAGACTATCGAGGAGGATATCAACACTATCAAGAGCCAGTATGACTCCGAGGATGCTTTTGTTGAGGGTATGAAGAAATACTACCTTACGGAAGATGTGCTCAATTCTATGGAGGAGATGAGTGCGCTTTATCAAAAGGTCTACAGCCAGGTGCTCACTAACGGCGGTAAGTATGCCACAAAGGCTGAGGATTTTAAGAAAATGGTGACAGATAACAGCAAGTATGCAAGGGCTGTACACATTCTTATCCCTTACTGCTCACAGGCGGAGCTTGATGATGAGACTGCTAAGACCTTTGAATCAATGGAGCTTGCACAGAAGATGTCTGTCAAGCAGCAGGCATATGAGCAGCTGAGCGATGAGGAAAAGGAAAAGTGTAAGGAGGCTGCCAAGAAGGTCGCTGAGGATGTGCTCAAAAAAGCACTTGACGGCGAGGATTTCAAGGGCCTTATAAAGGAATACGGCTGGGATCCCGGTATGGAGGCTGAGGACTATAAGGACGGCTACTATATCCGCCCCGAATCTAATTTTGTTCAGGAATTTAAGGACGCTGCATTCGCTCTTAAGGAAAACGAGATAACCAAGGAGCTTGTTGAAAACGCAAGCTACGGCTATTTCATAATACAGCGCCTTCCTGTTGATATGGATTATGTTGATGAGCATATAGCTACCCTTACCGAGGAGTATGACAAGGGCAATATCCAGGAGCTCTACAACAAGCTTATGGAGGAAATGGAGGTAACCTATTCCGATACCTACAATAAGCTCACCTATAACAGCATTACCTAATAGTTGATATCTGCGTCAGCAACGGGCGAATATTCGTAGAAATGCTTTCAAAACACCGACTTCAATTAATCGAGGTCGGTGTTTTTATATACATAGAATACAGCTTTTAGAGATAATGTTCCCAAGATCAAGGTATAGCGGTTCATATTTAAGCCTATTGTGCTCCGGGGCTTGGAAGGCAGGAGTGTAACAAAAGAAAAAAGCTGTGTAGAAGCGATCCTACACAGCCTTTGTATTATTGAAATAAATTATTTTACGGCTTACCCATTCAATGGATAGGGAAGTGTATTTGTTATTCGACCGTAACGCTCTTTGCCAGATTTCTCGGCTTGTCAACATCAAGACCCCTTGCAACGGAAACATAGTAGCCTATCAGCTGAAGTGGAACTACCGCCAGAGATGCCGCAAAGTGCTCATCTACCTTGGGAACATAGGTGACGAAATTGCAGTTGTCCTCTATCTCGTACTTGCCGTAGAAGGTGAGCCCGCATAGATATGCACCACGGCTCTTACATTCGACCATATTGCTTACCGTTTTCTCATAGAGATCTGACTGTGTAAGTATACCGATAACAAGCGTGCCGTCCTCGATCAAAGAGATAGTGCCGTGCTTTAGCTCGCCGGCAGCATAGGCTTCACTGTGTATATATGATATCTCCTTGAGCTTCAGGCTCCCCTCGAGACTTACTGCATAGTCGATACCTCTGCCTATAAAGAACACGTCCTTGGCATTTGCATATTTGGAAGCAAACCACTGCAGCCTTTCCTTTTCGTCTAAGATCTTCTCGATCTTTCCGGGAATAGTTTTCAGCTCTTCTATAAGATAGCTGTATTTCTCATCGTCAATAGTTCCCCTGATCTTAGCGAATTGGATAGAAAGCAGATACCCTGCGATAAGCTGGCAGCTGTATGCCTTTGTTGTAGCAACTGCGATCTCAGGCCCTGCTAAGGTATAGAAGCATGAATCGGCTTCACGTGCTATAAAGCTGCCGACAACGTTAACGATGCCGAGCGTCTTTATGCCCATTTCCTTTGCAAGGTTGAGCGCAGCCTTGCTGTCAGCTGTCTCACCCGACTGTGAAACGATTATAACAAGCCCGTTCTTATCAAGCAGCGGCTTGCGGTATCTGAATTCGCTTGCAAGCTCGACCCTAACCGGTATCTTTGCAAGATCCTCCATAACATACTGAGTAGCAACACCGGTATGATAAGCAGAGCCGCACGCAACGATGTATATCTGCGATATGCCCTTTATATCCTCGTCTGAAAGCCCAACATCGGAAAGGTCGATAACACCGTCCTTAACGACTGAATTTATAGTATCTGCGATAGCCTTGGGCTGCTCGTGTATCTCCTTCATCATAAAGTGCTCATAGCCGCCCTTTTCGGCACTTTCAGCGTCCCATGTTATCTCGGTGGATTTCTTTTCCACCTCGTCGCCGTCAAGGTTGTAGAAGGTAACACTTCCCTCAGAGAGCTTTGCTATCTCAAGGTCGCCGATATAGAATACGTTTCTTGTGTATTTT
>JAFRYW010000105.1 GCA_017442845.1 Ruminococcus sp. | reverse complement strand
TCAGCCCTTCTCTAAGGGCGAGGTGACTGTAAAGGTGCTGGTAAACGTAGAGAACCTGAGTAATGCAGATTTCGGCAAGCTTGTAAAGGGGCTTGTGTTCAAGACCGTGGATATGGACAGAAAGGTGACAAAATCCACCTTCTGCCCGAGTATCCCGGCGCTTATCTTTGTGTCGGACGAGCTTAATTTGACGCTTTAAGGGAGGTCATTCACCCGTTTTCGGAAAAATGCATATTATAACTTCGTAGTACGGCTTATGCGGAAGGAAGGATATAATATGCAGGGTTTTGTTATAGAGGGTGTTGACAGGCTTCAGGGTGAGATCACGGTGCAGGGGTCTAAAAATGCGGCGCTGCCGATAATTGCGGGCTGCCTGCTCGTTCCGGGCGAGGTGGTGCTGAAGAGCTGCCCCGCACTGAGCGATGTGTATTCGTCGATGAAGATCCTCTCCTGCCTTGGCGGCAGGTGCAGGCTTTTGGGCGATACGCTCACGGTGGACTGCACTGCCCTTTCAAACGACCATATCCCCGACAGGCTGATGCGGCTGATGCGTTCGTCATCTCTTTACCTTGGGGCGTGTGTCGGCAGAATGGGAAGGTGCACCCTTTCCTACCCGGGCGGGTGTGAGCTTGGCGCAAGACCGATAGATTTGCACCTTTTGGCACTTGAAAAAATGGGCGTTTGCTTTAAAGAGGAGCACGGCGTTATCGAGTGCACGACCCCAAAGGGGCTGCACGGGGCGCAGATAAGCCTTTCCTTCCCGTCGGTAGGGGCAACGGAAAATGTGATGCTTGCGGCAGCCCTCGCAAAGGGCGAGACTGTGATCTACAACAGCGCCAGAGAGCCCGAGATCATAGACCTTGCAAGGTTCCTGCGAGCCTGCGGCGCTAAGATAACGGGCGAGGGAACGAGCATAGTAAGGATAAGCGGTGTATCAAGGCTTTCGCCCTGCGAGTATGAGATAATGAGTGACAGGATAGTGGCTGCTACATACCTGTGTGCCGCAGCCTTGGCGGGCGGTGAGCTTATGCTGAAAAACACGGGTGCAAACGAGCTTCGCCCCGTGATAGATACCCTTTGCGAGGCGGGGTGTGATATCTACAGCTTCTCTGACCGGGTGTATATCAGCAGAAAGCGCCCCTTAAAGGCGGTGGGCACGGTAAGGACGATGCCTTACCCCGGCTTTCCGACAGACGCACAGCCGCTGATCACGGCGGTGCTTTCAAGGGCGAAGGGGGTAAGCGTGGTGGTCGAGAATATTTTTGAGAACCGCTTTCGGCTAAACCCCGAGCTTGTGAGAATGGGCGCAAATATCAAGACCGAGGGCAGGATAGCTGTTATAGAGGGCACGGCGGCGCTTTACGGCGCACGTGTTATGGCGAGCGACCTTCGGGCGGGTGCGGCGCTTGCGGCTGCGGCAGTATCTGCACAGGGCATCACCGAGCTTGGCAATATAGAGTATATAGACAGAGGCTATGAGCGGCTTGAAGCGTCGCTCACATCAATTGGTGCAAAAATAAAGAGAACATCAATATAAATCGTAAAAATAAGGGAAGATAAAATGAGCAGCAAAAACAAAAAACAGCGCCCGGGTGAGCCTATCACCCTGCGCAAAAGAAAAAAGCATACAAAAAAGCGAAGGCGCATAACGCTTGATATGATACCGCCGAGGATAATAATGGTGTTCGGCGTTACTGCGGCGGTGGTCATAGTGGTGATAATGTCCTTTACGCTGTTTTTCAATGTAAAGCAGGCGGACATAAAGGGCTGCGAGCTTTACACCTATGACCAGGTGCTTGTGATGAGCGGCGTTTCAAACAAGACAAACCTGCTGAGAATGGATACTGACGTTATCGAGCAGCGGCTCGTCAAAGGGCTGCCCTATATCGAGGGGGCAAAGGTCACGAAGCGTTTCCCCGACTCCATAGATATAGAGCTTACCGAGGCAACGCAGCGTGCAAGCCTTGACAATGACGGGCGCTATACCATAGTATCCTCACAGGGGGTTGTGCTCGAGACCGACAGAAAAGCCCCCATAAGCGGCCTGCCCGTTATAAAGGGCTTTGAGGAGGAGAGCGACACCACCCCCGGCGACGAGATCAAGAGCAAGGATAACCTCAAGGCGAAGATCGTAAAGACGCTGCTTTCATCTATCGATAAACTGGGACTCACTAAGGTCGGCGAGATAGATATAACCGACAGAACGAATATAGTGCTGAGGTATGATGACAGGATAGATATCTATATCGGCTCGTCATATGATATGGAGTATAAGCTGGAGCAGATCAAGTACGTTATCGACAGGGGCGTCAACAGCTCGTTTAGGGGCGTGCTTAGGTGTTACGGCACGGACGTAGGCATCTCGGCAAGGCCGGAGAGCGCCGTAAAGAGCCGTGAGGAGGCAAAGGCGGCCAAGCAAAAGACCGAGACCAAAAAGCAAGAGGAGCCTGCCCCCGATACCGAGCAAGCGCAGCAACAGGCAGAAAATACCGACCCCGAGGCGGCTGAGCCTGCGGCGGTAACAGACCCGCCCGCTGTGACAACTGCGCCGCCCGAGACCGAGCCGCCCCCGCCTGAGACCACCACCTGGGCAGGCTGGTAAAGCGGCAAAGAACCTAAAAAATTGTTAATATACACAATTTTGTACGAAAATAGGGATAGTTAATTGTTAATTCACTAAAAATTTATAACAATGTAATAAAAGCACTTGAAACTTTTGCGATTTTGTGTTAATATAATAATGTATCATTTTATGTAAAAAAGTAAAAATGCCGTATCTCGGTGCGACGAAACGGCTGAAACGGAGGATGTATAATATGTCATACGAGTATGTAGAGGCACCTGTAGAGGGAGCAAGGATCAAGGTAATAGGTGTCGGCGGCGGCGGCGGAAACGCTCTTAACTGTATCGCAGGCGAGGGTATAGTAGGTAATGTTGAGTACATAGCTATCAATACCGATGTTCAGGCACTCAAGGCTTCAAAAGCTACAGAGAAGATCGCTATCGGCCAGAAGCTGACTCACGGTCTCGGTGCAGGCGCTAAGCCCGAGGTAGGCGAGGCCTCCGCACAGGAGAGCAAGGAGGAGATCTCAAAGGTCATAGAGGATGCCGATATGGTATTCATCACCGCAGGTATGGGCGGCGGCACAGGTACAGGCGCAGCACCCGTAGTAGCGCAGATCTCTCAGGAGCTTGGCAAGCTTACCGTTGCGGTAGTTACAAAGCCTTTCAAGTTTGAGGGCCCGAAGAAGATGGAAAAGGCTGAAATGGGTATCGCTAACCTTTTAGAGCACGTTGACGCTCTTATCGTTATACCTAACCAGAACCTTCTCACAGGCGCACAGAAGCTTACGATGAAGCAGTCCTATGCGCTTGCTGATAACGTGCTCAAGACTGACGTTATCTCCATAGCTGAGATCATCACAAGACATGATGAGATCAATGTTGACTTTGCAGATGTTACTACTATAATAAAGAATGCAGGCTATGCTCATATGGCTATAGGCCACGGCGCAGGCAAGGATAAGGTAGCAGAGGCTGTTTCACAGGTGCTTTCGAGCGAGCTGCTTGAAACATCTATCGCAGG
>JAFRYW010000104.1 GCA_017442845.1 Ruminococcus sp. | reverse complement strand
GCATTGTGCATTGTGCATTGAGACAAATTCTCATTTATCTCGGGGACACCTTTGTAAGACCGGTGAGTGTATTTTGAAATTGGAGGGCTTATGAGAAAGGGTATATTGCTTTTGATCACGGCGGCCTTGCTTTTGAGCGGCTGTGGGGCCGGGGAAGGCTCGGCTGTCAGCGGCGGCTCGGCTTATGAAAGCGCAGCAGCGGGCGGCTATACGCAGATCTCGCAGGAAGAGGCTATGGAAATGATGAAAAGAGATGACGGGCATATTATCCTCGATGTAAGGCGGCAGGACGAGTATGACAGCGGGCATATAGCGGGCGCTGTGCTGCTGCCGAACGAAAGCATAACCGATACCCCGCCCGAAAGCCTGCCCGATAAGGGGCAGATCATACTGATCTACTGCCGAAGCGGCAACAGAAGCAAGCAGGCAGCGGAAAAGCTTGCGGCTATGGGCTATACGAATATATACGAATTCGGCGGCATAAACACCTGGAAGGGCGAGATAGTAACTTAAGAGGAAGGCTTATGAAATATATCACGATAGGAAATGTGAGGATAGAGCAGACTGCGGCATTGGCGCCAATGGCTTCGGTCGCAGATGCGGCGTACAGGATAATGTGCAAGCGCTTCGGGGCGGCGTATCTGGTAAGCGAGATGATCTCGTCAAAGGGGCTTGTTTACGGTGATAAAAAGACGGCGAAGCTTTGCACTCTCCTTGATGAGGAGCGCCCCTGCGCCCTGCAGCTTTTTGGGGAGGAGCCTGAGTTTATGGGGCGTGCAGCAAGTATGCTCAGCGAATACCGCCCCGACATAATAGATATAAATATGGGCTGCCCCGTGCCGAAGATAGTATCAAACGGCAGCGGCTCGGCACTTATGAAGGACCCCGCCCGTGCGGCGGCGATAGCGGCGGCGGTAGTGGAAAATGCGTGCTGCCCCGTCACGGCTAAGATCCGCTCGGGGTGGGATAAGGACAGCATCAATGCCCCCGAGCTTGCGAAAATGCTTGAGCAGGCTGGCGTTTCGGCGATAGCTGTCCATGCAAGGACTAAAACGCAGATGTATTCGGGCAGCGCCGACCTTGACATCATAAGGCAGGTCAAGCAGGCGGTAAGCATACCCGTGATAGGCAACGGCGATGTAAAAACTGCAAAGGAATGTAAGGAAATGTACGATAAAACAGGCTGCGACCTTGTGATGATCGGGCGTGGGTCGTACGGCAGACCGTGGGTGTTTGAGCAGGTGAGGGGCTACTTTGAGACAGGTGAGCTTTCACCGGAGCCGTCAAGTGATAAGAAGGCCGAGATAATGCTCATGCACGGCGGGCTGCTTTGCAAGCTCAAGGGCGAGGAGCAGGGCATCAAGGAGATGCGCAAAAACGTTGCTTGGTACGTCAAGGGCTTAAAAAACAGCGCCAAAATAAGAGGAAATACAGACAAGCTCTTCACCTACAGCGACCTTGAGGCGGTCGCCGAGATGATGAGAGAAATGAACGAAAACGGCTGACGGCCGAAGAGCTGCGGGGGGGAATAAAATGTCAAAGCTATACATAGTCGGCACGCCGATAGGCAACCTTGGAGATATCACCTATAGGGCAGTGCAGACGCTTAAGGAAGTAGATTTTATCTGTGCCGAGGATACAAGGGTCACGATGAAGCTTTTAAACCATTTTGAGATAAAAAAGCCCGTTGTATCCTACCACGAGCACAGCGACGATACAGCAGAGGAGCGGATCTGCGACCGTATCGCTGCGGGCGAGACTGCGGCGATAGTTACCGATGCGGGTATGCCCTGCATTTCCGACCCCGGCGAGCGGCTGGTAAAGCGCTGCTGTGAGCGGGGCATTGAGGTAACGGTAGTTCCCGGGCCTGTGGCGTGTGCCTCGGCGCTTGCGCTGAGCGGGCTCGACACCTCACGCTTTAGCTTCGAGGGTTTTTTATCTGTTACAAAAAAGCAGCGCTTTTCACACCTTGCAAAGGCGGCAAGGGAGGAAAACACCCTCATCTTCTACGAGGCGCCGCACAAGCTTCCGGGCACCCTGCAGGATATGCTTGAATATTTCGGCGACAGACGTATAGCCCTTTGCCGTGAGCTTACAAAGGTGCACGAGGAGGTGCAGCGCACGACACTAAGCGAGGCTGTGCAGTACTACAAGGAAAATAAGCCGAGGGGCGAGTTCGTGCTGATAATAGAGGGTGCAGCAGAGCAGGCGCAGGAGGGTGCGGCCACCATTGATGATGCACTTTCGCAGGTCAAAGCCCTTGTGACAAACGGTATGCGTGCGGCAGATGCTTGCAGGGAGATAGCAAAGGTAACGCCTTACTCAAAGGGCGAGCTTTATTCAAAATACTTAGAGGTCAGAAAATGAACATTAACATAAGAAGAGCCGAGAAAAAAGACTGCAAGGCGCTTGCGGCTATCTCGGCAGAGGCCTTTTCACAGCCTATGAGCGAGGCGGAATTCGAGCGTGAGCTTGATACGAAATTCTCACGCACGCTGATAGCCGAAACGGGCGGCGACATAGTGGGCTTTATAAACATATGGCTCATAAGCGGCGAGGCCGACCTTAACAACATAGCCGTGCTTAAAGCATACCGAAGGGCGGGGCTGGGGCAGGCGCTGCTCGATGCGGGGGTGCTCGAATGCAGCGGCTGCGGCAGCATAACGCTTGAGGTCAGGGAGTCAAACGCCGCAGCGATAGCCTTTTACAGGAAAAACGGCTTTGCGCCTGTCGGCAGAAGAAAGGGCTTTTACGAAAAGCCCGTCGAGGACGCACTTATCTACAAAAGGGAGCTATAAATGGAACAGCTTTATGGAGACATCACCACCGAGAGCTTGGGCGGTGAGCTTGACATTTACATAAGTAAAGAGCACCGCTTCGGGACGGACGCATTTTTGCTTTCAAGCTTTGCGGGCGGGCGGCATAAGGACTACGTGTGCGACTTCTGCACGGGCAGCGGCATAGTGGCGCTGCTGACCTACAAAAACTTTAAGCCTTCGCATATAGACGCTGTCGAGATACAGCCAAAGGCACACGAGCTTTTAAAGCTCACAAAGGAGAAAAATGGGCTTGATTGCCTGACGCCTATCCTCTGCGACCTGAAGGACTACAGGGCAGAGCGTGAGCTCGACCTTATCACCTGCAACCCGCCCTACAAGATAAGCGGCACGGGCGCTAAGAATGACGAGGCGGCGGTGAGCATAGCCCGCCACGAGGTAATGTGTACGATAGCGGATGTATGCACGGCGGCTGCGAAAAACCTTAAATTCGGCGGGCGGCTGTGCATATGCCAGCGCCCCGAGCGGCTTGCGGATATTTTCTCGGCTATGAGGGCGGCGGGCTTAGAGCCAAAGCGCCTTAGAACGGTGCACAAAAACCCCGAAGGCGCACCTTGGCTCGTATTGGTAGAGGGCAAGAAGGGGGCAAAGCCCTTTCTGACTATCGAAAAGCCGCTATTTGTCTGCGGCGAGGGCAGCGAGCCCTCAGAGGAGATGCAGAGGATCTACGGCTTTATTTAGGTAATAGTTAATAGGTAACAGATAAGGTGCTAAGCGAAGTCGAGCATATCAAAAAACACACCCTAAGAGTTCAGTCAAATTCTCTTAGGGTGTGTTTATTACCTATTACCTACTAATTATTACCTGCCGGCTTACTGTCTGCTGCCCAGCCTGCGTGCTGCTCCCGATCTGTCCAGGGCTGTGCCCAAAAGGACAAAAACGATGCCGCTTGCTGCGGTCTGAACGGCATTTGCGGCGGCATCGGCAAAGCCTGCGGCAAGGCTGTGGTAGATCACAGCACCGCTGTAAAGCCCATACCCGCCAACGCAAAGCAGCAGTGCGGGAATTATCGCAAGCAGGTTCCTTGCCGATACGATATGCTCGCCCTTGCTTGTAAACGCAAGCGTGGTGAGCGCTTTGATGACCACCGTTGCGGGCACCCAGATGAAGTAGCCTGACAAGGCGTCGGATAGCCCTGCGCCGATTGCGCCGGCAGCTGCCGCATACGGTGTCGGCAGCACCGCCGCTGCAAGGAAGATGACCGCATCGCCGAGGTGGACATAGCCCTTTATAGTCGGCACGTGCAGGAAGGCTGTGAGTGTGTAGGTAAGTGCTGCGAACATAGCCGTAAGGGCTAAAAGACGCAGCTTGGTGTCATTGTGTTTCATAGTGCCATTCCTCCTTTGACAGCTTTATTTTACGCCTTTTTGGCAAGAAAAGCAAATCAAACAGAGCCCACAAAAGCAGTAGGAGATCTTGTGCAGGCTGCACAGTTTTAGAGAAGATTGCCTGATAAAACTATAAGCTTTCACGGCAGATTTCGGGGCATTATCCCGATAAAAAATGCCCGCCCCGGCAAAAGGCTCATAAATACTGCCAAAACTATGTTTAAAGCTGTGCAAAATGTAGAAAAAACATATTGATTTTTGGCATAGCTTGTGATATAATCGGTATATAAGGACATTTTAGTCAGACGGAAAGGAAATTAGCTATGAAAACATTCACATACACAGTAACTATAGATCAGGGCATACACGGCAGGCCGGCGGGCGACCTGGTAAAGCTTGCGCAGAGCCTTTCTGGCTCGAAGATCGTGATAGACAAGGGCGGCAAGAGCTGCGAGCTCACAAGGCTTTTTGCTGTAATGGGGCTGGGCGTCAAGCAGGGCGACACGGTAACTGTCACAGTCTCGGGCGGCGATGAGGAGAGCGCTGCGGCAAGGCTTGAGGAGTTTATGAAGCAAAGGCTTTGAGGGATAAAGCGGCGGCGTTCGGGCTTCGCTAAAAAGTACTTGACTATTCCTTAAAAATATAGTATAATAATTAGGTTAAGGCAAATATTTTAAGGAGATGAAACTATATGTCAGGACATTCAAAATGGGCTAACATCAAGCGTAAGAAGGAAGCTACCGACGGTGCAAGGGCTAAGATATTTACTAAAATAGGAAGGGAAATGGCTGTTGTAGTCAAAGAGGGCGGCCCCGACCCGAACAATAACGCAAAGCTTAGAGACCTTATCTCAAAGGCTAAGGCTAACAACGTTCCTAACGAGAATATCGAGAGGATAATCAAGAAGGCTGCGGGCGACGGCGACAAGAACAACTACGAGTCAATGGTATACGAGGGCTACGGCCCGAGCGGTGTTGCGCTCATAGTCGAGTGCCTGACCGATAATAAGAACAGAACTGCGGGAGACATTCGCCATTACTTTGACAAGTTCGGCGGCAACCTCGGCACTACGGGCTGTGTTTCGTTCATGTTCTCAAGGCAGGGAACTGTAGTAGCTGAATATGACGGTTCAAAGGACGAGGACACCGTTATGGAGGACGTAATGGACGCCGGCGCTGACGACTTCAACATTGATGAGGACGTTATCGAGATAACCTGCGACCCGAACAGCGTTTCGGCTGTAAGCGAGGCGTTAACGGCAAAGGGCTATAAGCTGATCTCGGCCGAGGCGGCTCTGGTGCCCTCAAATTATACGACCCTTGAGGACGAGGAAGCGATAAAGAAGATGAACCTGCTTTTAGAGCACCTTGAGGACAATGATGATGTTCAAAACGTTTATCACAACTGGGATATGCCCGAGAGTGATGACGAGGAATAACAGATCTTTAAGCCGCTCGTATTCGGGCGGCTTTTGTTTAAGGGGGTGGCAAGCTATGCGTAAAAGAGGGGCAGCTTTTTTGGCGGCGGTGTGCCTTGCACTGACAGCCTGCTCACTAAGCGACAGCTCGTCGCAGACGGTGCAGGATATAATGAGCGGCGTCAACGAGAAAAACGGGGGAGAAAATGACAGCTCGGCAGCCCTTCCCGAGACGGTCAGCCTTGACAGCGAGAGAATGACAGAGCTTACCGCTGACAGCGGCGGCATTACAGAATGTGAGCAAATGGGCGTAAGGCTTAAGCTGCCCTCGCAGTTTAAGGCGTACTTTTACGGCATAGGCGAGGTAGACCCGGAGGAGTATGATAAGACCGTCAACCCCTCCTGCACCCATTCGCTGTTTCTGGTAAGCCCGTATTTTCCGCAGGTGTGCGAGTATGTGAGGGTAAGCACCGACAGAAATATAGCAGCCGAGGTGCTGCCGATCGAGCAGGCGAGAAAAAACGAGCCACGGCTAACACAGGAGGAATATATACGCCGGGTAAAAAGCGACCTTGCGCTTTACAGCGAGCGCTTTATAGCCTATGAGAACGCCGACCTTTACAACTACACGGGCGGCGGCAAAAATGAGGGCTATGCGCAGGGCTTTTCGACAGATATCGGGGCAGGCTATGATATGATATTGTTTACCGAGCTGAAAAGCCCACGCACACAGGCACCAAACAGCGAGATCTCGGATATAAGCTGTGAGGAAACAGAGTTTGATAACGGCGCCTTCGGGCTAAGGCTCGATTACACGCTTAAGCGAAACGGCGTAAGTGCAAAAAAGGAGGTCTACTGGCTCGCAGCCCCCGGGCAGACGCTTATGAGAAGGATAGAGTTCACAACGGATATAGGCGGCAAGGCATCTTTTGACACTAAGAGCCTTTTGGAGGGGATAGAGTTTTCATCACCGAAGCTTCCCGAGAGTGACCTTATGCACGGCTATGAGCAGATGTGGCAGGAGGAGACTTGAAAAGCTGACAAAGATGTGCTATAATTAACATATAAATATACAAGAGGTGATCATTATGTCAGATATGTCAGCATTGGGCTTTAAGGAGACTGCGCCCGAAAAGCTCGGGTTCGACCCGTTTAACAGGATAGGCTCGCAGTGGATGCTCGTAACAGCGGGCAGCGAGGGCGGCTTTAATACTATGACTGCTTCGTGGGGCTTTGCGGGCGTTATGTGGGGCAAGCCGTGCGTTGAAACGGTCATCAGGCCGCAGCGCTACACCAAGGAATTCCTTGATAAGAACGAGTATTTCACACTCAGCTTCTTCCCCGAGGATATGAGGAGCGCACTCGCTCTTTGCGGAAGAGTAAGCGGGCGTGATACCGACAAGATCGGGGAAACAGGCTTAAAGCCCGTATTCACAGACGGAACAACTGCCTTTGAGCAGGCAGAGCTGGTGCTTGTGTGCAAAAAGCTCTATGTTTCGCAGCTTGAGAGCAGCTGCTTTACCGAGCGTGACCTTGACGGGGCAAATTACGCAGCGGGCGATTATCATTACGCATATATCGCAGAGATCGTCAAGGCATATGTCAAATAAGCTGCTTGTTTAGAAATGCTTACTATGAAAAAGGCAATACCGTTTATGTGCGGTATTGCCTTTTGATTTTTTGCAGCTTCGATAAATTGGAATTTGTCTCAATGCACAATTCACAATGCACAATGCACAATTGAGGTGGTGGGCTTCGCCCACGAATTATAAAGGCGGCTGCGAAGGGGTTTGGGGGCGACCGCAAAGCCCCCAATAAGCCGCCGTAAGGCGGCTTAACTCCCCCGGAGCGTTGAGCTAAGATTTAGTTCATCGCTTCGGG
>JAFRYW010000011.1 GCA_017442845.1 Ruminococcus sp. | reverse complement strand
CAGCAAGGGGCTTGAGATCATCGACGTTCCCTGCGACCAGTTCGCAGGGCAGACCCCCGGTACCGATGAAGAGATCCACGAATTCTGCACGCTCAAATACAACACGCAATTCCCCCAGATGAAAAAGAGCGATGTTAACGGCGAAACGGCCATAGAGCTTTTCAAGTACCTTAAATCGCAAAAGGGCTTTGAGGGCTTTGGCAAGGGCGCAAAGGCACTTGCTATGTCGGCTATGCTAAAGACCATTGACAAGGATTACAAGAACAACCCCGAAATAAAGTGGAACTTCACAAAATTCGTTATCGACAGGCAGGGCAACGTAGTAGCCCGCTTTGAGCCTACCGCAGATATGAAAAAGCTTAGAGAATGTGTTGAAGGTCTGCTTTGATAAACTAGAATTTATCTTATTAGGTAATAGGGAATAGGGAATAGGTAATAGGTGAGGTGCGCCTGCGGCGGCTGCCCGAATGGGCATCTGTCGGCGAAGCCGACACCATACTTATTACTTATTACCTATTAACTATTACCTAGCGGAGCGAAGCTCCGCTAAATTCCAATTTATCACATCAAGCATCAAGGAGAGATAGTAATGTCAAAAAAGCAAATCAAGGTATGCGAGCAGCTTCGGCTCAGTAATCAGCTCTGCTTTCCGCTTTATGCGGCGGCAAGACAGATCGTTAACCTGTATACCCCGCACCTAAAGCCGCTGGGCATAACCTACACGCAGTATCTTGTTTTCTTGGTTCTCGGCGAATATGGCGAGGTCAAGGTAAGCGAGATAGGCTCTAGGCTATACCTTGACAACGGCACGCTCTCCCCACTGCTCAAAAAGCTTGAAAAGGAAGGCTTTATCCTTCGCACCCGCAGCAAGGAGGACGAGCGGATCGTTATGATAAGCCTGTCAGACAAGGGTGCAGAGCTTTACGAAAGGCTTGCCGAGATACCTATGAGGATAGGAATGTGCGTGAATTTAGAGCCGGAGAAGGCACAGGCACTTCACACGCTTTTATACGAGCTGCTCGAAGCGAGCAAGGGGAGGGAGCAAAATGGCTGACGCAAGGGAGCTTATGCAGTCAAGAGGCAAGACTATAGTCAGAACGAGCATGATAGGAATAGGCGCAAACATTCTGCTTGCGGCGTTCAAGGCATTTGTCGGGCTTGCGGCAAGCTCGGTAGCTATCGTTTCAGATGCGGTAAACAACCTTACAGATGCGCTTTCAAGCATAATCACGATCGTCGGCACAAAGCTCGCCGCCAAAGCACCCGACAAAAAGCACCCGATGGGTCACGGCAGGGCGGAATATATGACGGCGCTCGTTGTTTCGGCTATCGTTTTCTATGCGGGCATAACTATCTTCATCGACTCGGTCAAGAAGATCGTTCACCCTTCAAGCCCCTCCTACACGGCGGCTTCCATAATTATCCTTGCAGCGGCAGTTGTTGTCAAGATAATCCTCGGCAGCTACACAAAGGCTGTCGGCAAGCGGGTAAACTCGGGCTCGCTCGAGGCATCGGGCGCAGATGCGCTCAATGACGCTATCCTCTCCTCCTCGGTGCTTGCATCGGCTGTTATTTTTATGATCTGGGGGCTGGATATCGAAGCCTATATCGGCATACTTATTGCAATAATGATACTTAAGGCCGCATATGAGATGATCTCCGAGGCTGTTAGCGATATGCTCGGCAAGCGTGCCGACAAGGAGCTCTCCCACGCTATCAAGCAGACTATCGCAAGGTCTGAGGGCGTTCACGGGGTGTACGATCTTATACTCAACAACTACGGCCCCGACAACTACATCGCCTCGGCGCACGTTGAGGTAGATGATAATATGACCGCCGCCGAGATAGATGCACTCTCACGTGTAGTTCAGGCGCAGGTGTATTCAGAGCACTCGGTGATATTAGCGGCGCTTGGCGTTTACGCTGTCAACACCGGCAGCGACGAGATCTCACGCCTTAGAAGCGATATCCGCCATATGGTGATGCAGCACGACGGCGCTTTGCAGATGCACGGCTTCTTTATCGACCAAAAGACCTCGACTGTAAGCTTTGACGTTATCATAGATTTCGCAGTTGACAGGCAGGCGGTATATCAGGATATCGTTAAGGAGGTATCCGAAAAATACCCGCAGTACCATTTCTCCGTCGCACTTGATACAGATTTCAGCGACTAGCAGCGCAGCTATATGACAAAAAGCTCAGGGCTTTGCCCTGAGCTTTCTTTTACCTATGCATATTCTTCCAGTTGACTCTGAAGTATTCCTCCCTATACTGCTTCGGGGTAAAGCCCGTATGCTTGCGGAAGGACGAGATGAAATGGCTGTGCGAGCTGAAATTAAGGTAGTTGCCGATATCTATAGACGAGTAGTCGCTGTATTTTAGCATATTTTCAGCCGCCTGTATCCTGCGTGACATGATGTATTCTGAGATCGTCACGCCGACCTCCTGCCTGAAAAGCTTTGAAAGGTACTGTGCCGAGAGCCCCAGCTTATCTGCAAGCTCCGAGACCCTTATCCCGCTGTAGATGTTATCATAGATAAGATCTAAGCACATAAGGATATGCTTTGAGTACGCCTCGCCGGAGTTGACCGACTGCATACGCTTTGCATATTCAAGAAAGACCTCTCTGTGTATCTCGCCCAGCTGCTCCTCTGTCTCGCTCAGGTCAAGGCGGTTGATATATATATCGCTTATGGTATACGAGGTCTCTGTAGGCATTCCCGCCTCAATGCAAAACCTTGCTATTAGGGCAATCGTTATTATTAGATGATACTTGATATTCCTGATGTTATCATTTGAGAGCCTTCCATAGCCCTCGACCGCAAGGGGTGTATACAACTCCTTGACACGCTCGATGTCGCCTGCTGCCACTGCGCTGTAAAACTCAAGCTCCTTCTCATACGGCGAATGAAGCTTGCCGTATTCCCTTTGCATAAATTCCCTTTGTGCAAGCTCCTTATTGATACTCATAACAGATCTCCCCCTTTCCTTATGATCAAAGATAATATTTTTGTTATAATTATCCTACATTCCTTGGTTAATTATACCATAGATACGCTATTTTGTAAATAGCAAAAAGTTTAACAATATTACATATATCTAATATTTAACGATTAAGTTTTGATATTTTGCTCACAATACCACATATTTTTCAGCTGTGCTGATATAAATTGGAATTTAGCGGAGCGAAGCTCCGCTGCGAAGGGGTTTGGGGGGCACTTGCCTACTACGAAGGCAGGCAAAGCCCCCCAACAAGCCGCCGCAAGGCGGCTTGCCCCTCGGAGCGATGAACTAAGCCTTAGCTTATTGCTCTTTATACAAGCTTTTATGCTTGTTTTACGCCCAAAGCTAAGTTAAAGTCAAAGCAAAGTTCACGCCCGTATTCGGGGGCTTTCCGGTCGCCCCCGAACCCCTTCGGATCGTCCCCCTACGCCGATAAATCCTCATTTATCTTAGTCGGGCACAAATAGGTCGGATACTTCCTTATATATGACGATACCGTACAGTACACCATTGGTGTCCTGTACGGTACCGCGCTATTGCCATGATCGGCTAATTGAAGGAAGCTTTATGAAGATTAAGGCAACACCGCACAAAGATTGCGGTACAGATACGCAGTCAGATTTTTCGTCAGATTGCCTAAATTT
>JAFRYW010000103.1 GCA_017442845.1 Ruminococcus sp. | reverse complement strand
GCTTGTAATACAAGCTTTTATATTTGTTTCACGCCCAAAGCTAAGTTAAGAGTCAAAGCTAGTCTCACGCCCTATTTCGGGGGCTTTGCGGTCGCCCCCAAACCCCTTCGCAACGCACCCTTTACAAAATCGTAAATTCCAATTTTTCACATCAAGCACCCTACTATACACGAAAGGATGATCTCTATGAAATATCAAAACCCTGTCATCAAAGGCTTCTACCCCGACCCGAGCGTTTGCTTTGCAAACGGTAAGTATTATCTTGTTACGAGCACCTTCCAATACTTCCCCGGTGTGGCGCTTTTTGAAAGCGAGGATCTTGTCAACTGGGAGCAGATCGGCTACGTGCTCACCCGCCCGAGTCAGGTTATGCTCAAAAACATAAACAGCTCGGGCGGTGTTTTTGCACCGACTATCCGCTTCAATGACGGGCGCTTCTATATGGTAACGACAAATGACACCACCCATGAAAACTTCTACGTCTATACCGACGATATCTACGGCGAATGGTCTGACCCGATAAGCGTCGATCAGGGCGGTATCGACCCCTCGCTGTATTTTGAGGAGGGGCGCTGCTTCTTTATGTCAAACGGTGCAGATGATGAGGGTATAGGCGGCGTTGTGCAGTGCGAGATCGACATCGCAACAGGCAGGAAGCTCTCAAAAAGCAAATGCATCTGGCAGGGCTCGGGCGGGCGGTATTTGGAAAGCCCGCACCTTTACAAAATCGGCCGCTTCTACTATCTTTTAGCTGCCGAGGGCGGCACCGAATACGGGCATATGATAACCCTTGCAAGGGGCGAGAGCGTCTGGGGTCCCTTTGAAGGCTGCCCGCACAACCCTATACTTACAAACCGCAACAAGGCGCCCTATATTATCCAGGGCATAGGCCACGGCGACCTGGTGTTTGACAAAAGCGGTAAGCTATATATCCTAAGCCTTGGCTTTAGGCAGATACATATGTGGATGCCCTACCATAACCTTGGGCGTGAGGTGTTCCTCACCCCCGCAAGGCTCACCCCCGAGGGGTGGATCGAGGCAGGGCTTGACGGAACAACAGATGAGAGCTACGAGATCCCCGGTGACTTTTTGCAAAAGCCGCTCAAGACCTACACCTTTGCAAGCACCGATTTTAATATCGACTGGTGCTTCCTTCGCACCCCGGATATGAATAACTACACCCTTACAAGCGACAAGGTAACGCTCACAGGCACCGACCTGACACTTGATGATACCGACTCGCCCACGTTTATAGCGCTAAGGCAGCGTGACCACCGCTTTGAGCTTAGCTGCGTGGTAAATATCGAAAACGGCGAGGGCGGCATAACGATCTATATGGACGAAAACGAGCACTACGAAGCCGCTCTCAGAAAAACAGCGGACGGCTATGAAGCGATACTGCGCCTAAATATAGGCGGGATAAAGCATATCGGGGCAGCCCTTCCGATCGAAAGCAACAAGGCCGTGCTAAAGATAAGTGCCGATAACCTTAACTACACCTTCTCGGCCGAGGCGGGCGGAAAAGCCGTCACACTCGGCAGCGGCGGCACAAAGTATATCTCAAGCGAGGTCTCGGGCGGCTTTACGGGCGCTATGATAGGGCTATACGCCGTAAACGGTAAAGCAGAGTTTGAAGGCTTTGAGCTAAGGTACCTCTAAGCAGGAACAGTCAAAATGCACATATAGATCAAACAAAATTTGTTGAAAAATTCGCTTGAAAATTATGTACTTTTTATAAAAAATATGCTATAATGATATTAAGGATAGTATCGTTGACCGAATACCCTTTGGAAGGAGTTGAGCGTTTTTATGAAACAGCAGACAAGATCGATCATCACTATAAGCCGTGAATTCGGAAGCGGCGGGCGAGAGATAGGGCACAAGCTCAGCGAGCAGCTTGACATACCGTTTTATGATAAGGAGCTTCTTGAGATAGCCTCGAAGGAGTCGGGCATATGTCAGGAGCTGTTCGTAAAGCACGATGAAAGCTACACAAACAGCTTCCTTATGAACCTTGTAATGGGCAACTACCCCATTTCGCAGGACGGGCGCATAAACCCCGAGATGCCGCTCAACCACAAGATCTTTTTGGCGCAGTTCGACACGATAAAGAACCTTGCTGAGAAAGGCCCCTGCGTTATTGTCGGCAGGTGTGCTGACTATGTATTACGAGGGCATAAGGACGTGCTCAACTTCTTCATCACAGGCAGCCCCTACGACAAAAAGCAGCGCATAGCCGCACGCTATGACATCGAGAAAAACAAGATAGATGACTTTATCAAAAAGACCGACAAGCGCCGTGCGAACTACTACAACTACTACAGCGATATGCGCTGGGGCGATGCGAAGAACTACGACCTTTGCATCAACTCCTCAAAGACGGGCATCGACGGTGCCGTTGAGCTTATCAAGTACTACATCGCTATCAAAGAGGGCAACGACGAATAGAATAATAGCAACAGCTGAGGCTTCCGTTTTGGAGGCCTCTTTTTTTGCATAAAAACGGAGAAGACCGTCAGGCTCTCGCCCGACGGTCCTCCGGAAGTAAAAGAATATGAAAAAATTAGGAAAAAGCGTTAAAAGCCAAACCCGCCGTAAAAATTACGGAACGAGTCGTAGTCATCATACCCGCCGTAGCCGTTGCCATAGCCGTTACCATAGCCGTTGTCCGACTGGGTATCTGCCTCCTTACCCGTCTCGGCGGCATCGCCAAGGGTAAGCTCTACACTGTTTATTTTATCCTCTCTGTAGTATGCGACTGTTATTGTGTCGCCCGCCTTGAACTGCTCCTTGATAGCGTTTATATCATCTATCGTCTGAACAGTCGTGCCGTTTATGCCTACGATGATATCGCCTATCTCGATACCCGCCTGCTCGGCAGGGCCGCCGCTTGTCATATCAGTAACAAGGAAGCCTACGGGCACCTTGTAATACTGCGAGTAGATCTCGGTTATATTCTTGCCCGAGATGCCGAGTGTAGGCCTGCCTGTAACGTAGCCGTATTCCATAAGGTCGTTTATTATCGGCAGCGCCTCGTCTATCGGTATAGCAAAGCCCAAGCCCTCGCCGTAGGTAGATGATACCTTGACAGAGGTTATGCCTATTACCTGCCCGTATGCGTTTATGAGCGGGCCGCCCGAGTTGCCGCTGTTGATAGAGGCGTCAGTCTGTATGAGCTTCATCGTCCTGTCCTCAACGGTGAGCGTTCTGTCGGTAGCCGAGATGATACCTGCCGTTACCGAGCCCTTTAGCTCAAAGCCCAGCGGGTTTCCTATAACTATCGACGCCTCGCCGACCTTTATCTCGCCCGACTTGCCCATTTCAGCAGGCTTTAAGCCGCTTTTATCTATCTTGAGCACAGCTATATCCGACTGTGTGTCACGCCCGACAAGCTCTGCCTTTATAAAGTTATCGTCCTTATTCCCGGTATCTGTATCGGTATCGGTATTGTAACTGTCATGCAGCATAACGCTTATACCGCTGCCGTCGGTGCTTTTGCTTACGACGTGTGCGTTTGTGATGATGTAGCCATCCTCACTTAAGATTATGCCCGTGCCTGTTGCCACATACCCCGACCCCGTGCAGGAGATACCCACCACCGAAGGCGACACAAGATCCACTATCTCCGGGATAGAGAGTGCATCATCAGGGGTAGAGAGCTGCTCTATAGTCGGCAGGTTGCTCCTGTCAACGGTAGATGCAGGCTTGCTGTTTTGTTTTGCAGCAGCGTTTTGCCTTGTCACAGCGCCGCTTGACGATTCATCAGCCTTAGCGCCGCCTGTGATGAGGTTATACCCCGCCACCGAGCCGATACCCAGCACAAACACGCACGCCACCGCAATAACTGCGGGCATGATGCGGTTTTTCTTTTTGCTGCTGTCCACGGGGCGGTAGGAATATTCATTAGTACCGCCCGCACCGTACATAGGCGAGCCGTAGCCATCGTTCCTGCCGTCATAATAGCTGCCCTGTGCACCGTTATAGTGGTAAAAGCCGCTGTTGATACCGCCCTGCTGCTGATCAGATCTGCCGTTATAGCCGTTATAGCCGTTATTATTATAGCCGAAATTGTTATTACCGTTATTAAAGTTATCCATTTAATACCCTTCCCTGATACAAAGAGCTGTTTTTCATATTCTCATATAACTATTATACCCGAATATGTGATAATTGTATGATAGCGCCGTGAATTTATGCCCGAAGCGCAAGAAGATATTGGTATTTTTACAAAAATATGCGAATAGAATGAAAACAAGAAAAAACACATCCAAACCGTGATATGGACGTGAGTTCTAAGATAAATGAGAATTTATCTTATTAGGTAATAGGTAATAGTTAATAGGTAATAGGTGAGGTGCATTACCGAAGGGGG
>JAFRYW010000102.1 GCA_017442845.1 Ruminococcus sp. | reverse complement strand
CTTTGCAGCAGCCTTCTTAGTCTCCTTCTTAGGCTTTTCGGGTGCTACGTTGTTAGCAAAATACGCATTAAGATCCTTCACGGCATTCTTCTGCGTAAAGTAGTCAAATACAAAGCTTACCTCCTCGGGTGTAAGGGCGCTCATAGCCTTCTTGGGCTCGCCGCCCAGAAGTGCCAGGCACTCAAAAAGATCGTTATTTGCAAGACCTAAGTCCTTTGCAAGCTGATTAAGTTTTATCGCTGAATTTTTCATAGGCACATTAGTCCTCCTCAAAATGATTTATGCTAAAGAATTGTTCCTCATCTATGCTGATAGGCTCAAGGCTCTTTATCAAAGCCTTCCAAAAGCCCTTATCATTCACCGCCATGATGCCCGCTCTCTTTCCGAGCTCCTGCCACACCTCGTCCATAGTTATACCGAGTGAATACAGCGGAACATCGTTTTTATAGCAGACGTATTTAAGCTCCTTTAATGACTTCGGGCTAAGGTCTGTCGCTGCGGCGCAGCCGAAGGCGTTTCCGTTTGCGCACGCCTCCTTTGCCATATCAAGCCCAAGGCTCAGCTTCCCTGCCCTTCTGCACATGGTGATGAGCCCCATAATGCTCTTACTCATTTTCCGAAAGCTCCTCCTCCATGCTGTCATAAACGCTGTCATCTATCCTGCACTGAAAGCTTTTTTCGAGCCGCCTTGCCTTTCTTGCAGCCCTTAAGCAATCTATGCTCTGACATATATATGCGCCCCTGCCGTTTTTCTTGCCTGTAAGGTCCAGGCTTATCTCGCCCTCTGCGTTCTTTACTACCCTTATAAGCTCCTTTTTCGGCTTCATCTCGTTGCAGCCAAGGCACATTCTCATTGGTATCTTCTTTACTTTCATAGCGGTCATTCTCTCCTTAAGGGGGAATTATTCCTCCCCGCCCTCTTCGGTCTCGGGCGCCTCGGCCTTTTCGGCCTTGGGCTTCATATCCGCAAGGTCGGGCTCCTCGGGAACTATATCTATCTTGTAGCCTGTAAGGAGGTTCGCAAGCTTTGCGTTCTGCCCCTTATTACCGATAGCAAGCGAGAGCTGCCTGTTCGGAACCGTAACTCTGCACGCCTTGACCTCCGGGTCGTCTGTGATGAGCTCTACCTTTGTGACCTCAGCGGGGGCTAGCGCCATAGCGATAAACTCCTCATCATTCTCGCTGTAGTTTATAATGTCGATCTTCTCGCCCTTTAGCTCGTTTACTACGTTTTGTATCCTCGAGCGTCTCGGGCCTATGCAGGCGCCTACTGCATCTACGTTCGGGTCCTTGCTCCATACTGCCATTTTCGAGCGTGAGCCCGCAACTCTCGATATAGCCTTGATCTCGACCGTGCCGTCATATATCTCGGGCACCTCTATCTCAAAGAGCCTTTTTACAAGATCCTTATGCGTTCTCGAGATCCTTACGGCAAATCTCTTTTCAGGCTCGGAAACGCCGACTACATATACCTTTATGATATCGCCGGGCTTGAGCTCCTCGCCGGGGATCTGCTCACGGCGTGAAAGGAATATCTCGTTTCTGTTGTTAGCATCGTTCTTATCTATAACGAGCTTAGCATTGAGCGTCTCGGGGTCGACACTCTCGACCGTTGCCGAGATGCACTCCTTAGCCTTATCTGAATACTGGGCGATAAGCCTTTCCTTCTCGATCCTCTTTATATCATTTCTTATCGACTGCTTTGCAGCCTGCGCCGCAACTCTTCCGAATTTTGCAGAGTTGAGCTTGATCTCAACAGTTCCGCCGACCCTTGCACGCTTGCTGATAGTCAGTGCCTCGTCAAGCGTTATCTGGTTTGCGGGGTCCTCAGGCTCGCCCTCAACAACGTCCTTGATGATCTTCATCTCAAACTTACCCGCCTCGGGGTCGATAGTAACGTTTATGTTCTCGCTTCCCGGGTAATCCTTCTTTATTGCCATAACTATGCCCGCCCGGATCTTCTCAATAAGTACGTCGGCGTCGATATGGTTGTCAGTCTCCAAAGTGGATAGTGCCTCAAAAAAGTCGCTGTTCATTTTTCTAAATTCCTCCTAAATATCATTTACCCGTCAGTCAGAACAGGTCGTTGTCATCATAAAGCTTGATATACGCTGTATCCCGTATAATTATCTCAACAGGCTCCAAAACATTCCCGTCATCGTCGGTCTCGTGCCCGTAAAGCTTTTCCTTGTCGTATGAATCGAGCCCCAGCAGGATCTCCTTCCTGCCGTCGGCAAGAGGCCTTATGAGCTTTATTTTGAGAGCATCGCCTATGCACGCCTCAAAATGCTCGGGGCGCCTAAGCTCTCTTCCAAGCCCCGGTGAGCCTACCTCAAGCACATACTGCTCCTTTATCGGGTCAAGCTCATCAAGTGCCTTATTGAGCGGCCTTGTAACATTTTCACAGTCCTCGATACTTATTCCCTCGTCGCTGTCGATAAACACACGAAGGTAGTAGCTCGAGCCCTCCTTCTCATACCTTACGTCCCACAAAAACAGCCCCAGCTCATCGCATATAGGCTGTGCGAGCTCTCTTACGACAGCCGCCGTATTTTTCTTTTCCATTCAATACCCCATTTCTTAAAAGCCCCATACAAAATCAAAAGACCGGAAGTCAAGTTCCAGCCTTTCTACTAAAGTTATCATAACATATTATACCACATTTGCCGCCGCTTTGCAAGCAAATTATCGGGTTTTATCGGCTGATTTTTGAATTTTTATTTAACAAATAGTAAATATTCAGTTATCAGCCGCTGCTTTTCTCATCTTCATTCTTTTGCTTGGGCTCTTTCTTATCAGAGCCTTCGGCAGCCTTGATAATAGGCTTTTCCCTGCCCTTTTTAGTCCCCTCAACAAAATCCAGCGGAACTGTAAAGAGTATCCCCGTATTAGGCTTTGACAGGTCGCCCACCGTTTTGTAGACCACCTTTCTTACGACCTCGAGCTGCTCGTCCTTGATGACCGAGAAGATCGTTCGGTTATCCTCATCGCCGCTGAAAAGGCTTCTGATAGATGACGAAAGCACGCTGCTGTCAAGCCTTGAAAGCGTCATAGCCATACCCGAGGATTCTATTATGGTAGCACCGCCCACGCCTACCGAGGAGAGCCCCTCAAGCAGCGCCTCAAGGGCGTCGAGCCTATTAAGGATAATAACCATCAGCTTCATAACATCATTCCTTTGCTTTACGTCACTTACTTCTTGCTGCTGTCGTCTATCTTTTTAGCCATTACTGCGGGGGTGAACTGGTTTTGCAGCTCCTCACAGAAGGCTTCATTTACAATGAACTGCGTCTCATCGGCATTCCACGTACCCGTAGGTGTGAGCGAGACCGCAGGCGACACGCCCCTTGCGAGCATATCGACAAGTATGCCCTTCATAACGTTATAGTTTTCATCGGTAAATGTCGTGTCGGATTTTTTCTTGGCAAGGTTATAGAAAACATCGAGGTTGCCCTTTGTCGAATCGGGAAGTGCGAACGCCCCCGCCACCATCGACTCGAGCGCTGCCGCCATAAACTTCATATTCCCCTGCCTGCCCTCAGAGAACACGGGGTATGTCATAACAAGCCTGATCTGCCTGCCCATAAGCGTCTGGGTGCTGCCTTTTTTAATGGTGACGTCGTTTTTCTCCGACTCCATATCCCCCGAGAGGTAGTACAGATCCTCCAGGGCAGTATAGGTATAGCCGCCGAACTGGTCGCAGATATTGTCAAACGAGCCGTTGCTTATAGTCATATAGTAGTCAATATCCACCCCTAGGCACCTGCTCACCGAATCGGTAAGGGTCTGCATACCGCCGCTTTCAAGCGTCTGCTTGAGAGTATAGCCTGTTGACTGGTCGAGCATATACGGCGTTACCGGCACAAGGAAGATCTTATCCTTAGTTGGGTCGAGCCTGTAGAGCAGCATATCGTGCAGCACATTCTTCGAGTTGATGCGTGCAAACAGTATCGTGGTGCAATCGTCCGAGGTATAGCCCTCATACGCCTCCGAATCGGACTTGCCGAGCGAAAGGATATCATACCTTTGGAAAAGTGTGAGCACCATTCCCCCGACAACTACAAGGCAAACACAAAGTGCTGCAAAATACACCAGCGCTATCGGCGCCTGAGACCTTTTCTTTTTGTTTCTTTTTTTGGACATTTTGTATATTTTTCCCCTTTCATACGGCATTTATACAAAAATACCGCAAACCTCACGATAAGTACTTGAATTTTTTTATAAAAAGCTATATAATAGTAAATGGTGCAGCTAATATCTATCCTCTGACGAGGAGTAGAACTGCGGGTTGCTGTCAAGGTCGATAAGCTTGATATCAAGCCCGCACCTTTTGGCGTAGTTGATAGTTTGCAGCGTTCCCGATGCACCGAGCGAGGGCTTATACACCGCAAGCATATACGCCGAATTATCCACCATAAAGATGTTTCGCTCCTTGTAGCAGTCCTTATGATAGCTCGTTGCAAGAGTTATGGTCTTCATGCTCCTGCGCTCGATCATAGTGTAGATATATCTTTCCTGCGAGGTCTTCATCTCGCCGATCTGCCCCACATACGGCACGGCGCAGATAAGCTCTATATCAGGGCGGGTGGTCTGCTTCAGCCTTATTATCGCCTCGGCGCAGATAAGGTCTATGCCGTTTGCCATTCCCGAGATGAAATAGCAGACGTTTTTCCTATCTATCAGATCGTAGAGCTCAAGCTCTATCGTGCTTTCAAGGCGCTTCATGCCCGCATGGTCTCTGTTGCCCTCCCCGGGGAGCTTTGCGCTCCTATGCCCGGTAAAGCAGCAGGTCCTGTTAATATCTATACTGCTAAGCTCATATGCAGGAAAAAGAGAAACCTCTGCCATAACCCCTCCTAAAAGCTGCATAAAAATTACATACACATATATTATAGCACATTTTTTTCTGCATTTCAATAGCAGATCCTCCAAAAAAGTACATTTTTGCCGCCTTGGATCTGCGGCATCAAATAAATCGAAAAGAGTGAATGAAAAATGGATTACCTAAAGCGCTGCGAAGCAGTGATTGACCTTGATGCGGTGAGCCGCAACCTTGAGAACTACAAAAGCTTCCTCCCGGAGGAGACGGAGCTTATGTGCGTAGTCAAGGCGTCCTGCTACGGGCATTGTGACAGGGCGATAGTCCCCTACCTGCAAGAGAAGCATGGGGTAAGATACTTTGCCGTGTCAAACATCACAGAGGCTATAAGGCTAAGAGACTGCGGGGTAAAGGGCGATATACTTATCCTCGGCTACACCTGCCCCGAAGAGGCAGAGAAGCTCTGCGAATACAGCATAATACAGGCGGTAACCGAGCTTTCCTACGCCAAAGCACTGAGCGAGCACGCAAACGGCAAAACAGTAAGGTGTCACTGTGCGATAGATACGGGAATGACAAGGATAGGCGTTCGTGGCACGGTCGAGAGCTGCGCTGACGAGATCGAAAGGGTCTCGGCGCTTGAAGGCATAGCCCTCGAAGGGGTGTTCACCCACTTCGCCGTTGCCGACTCCGACGGTGAGGACAACTTCACCTACACAGATATGCAGCAGCAAAAGATCATAGCCGTGACAGACGAGCTCAAAAGGCGCGGCATCACGCTTAGGCACTCACACTTTATGAACTCGGCGGCGGGCGTTTACCGCCCCGACCCCCGCAGCAGCCTTGCAAGGCTCGGCATTATCCTCTACGGGCTCATGCCTAATACAGCAAAGGCGCTGCCCTTTGAGCTCTCCCCCGTTATGACGCTAAGAGCGACTATCTCAATGATAAAAACAGTAGAGCCCGGCACCCAGGTAAGCTATGGCAGGACATTTACCGCCCAAAGGCCCACCCGCCTTGCAACTATCACCTGCGGCTATGCAGACGGCTACCCAAGGGCGCTCTCAAACAAGGGCTATGTGCTTATAAACGGCAGAAGAGCCAAGATCACCGGCAGGATATGTATGGATCAGTTTATGTGCGATGTGACTGATATAGAAAATGTAAGGGTCGGCGACTATGCCGTTCTTATCGGCAAGAGCGGCGAAGAGATGATAACCGCCGACGATATTGCCGATATGACGGGCACTATAGGCTACGAAATCGTTTGCGGAATATCCTCCAGAGTGCCCAGAGTAATTATGAGCAATAATACCGAAATTGATGTGTTCTAAACCGCTTATTTGCTTAAAATCGCTAAATTTTTGTGATTTAGCAAATTAAAGCCCCGAAACCTATTGACAAAAACGTTTAAATATTATATTATTATAAATGTAGTAAATATTTTTTTAACAAGGCTTTAATGCTTTGAAACTTATTTATATGGAGGAAAAAAATATGTCAAAATTCTGTACATCCTGCGGCGCACAGCTCGATGATAATGCGACCTTCTGCACATCCTGCGGCGCACAGCTAGGCAACGGTGCACCTTCCGCAGCCCCCCAGCCCACAGCAGCAAGCAATGCAGGTGCTGCATTCCAAAACGCCGCTTCACAGGCAGGCGACGCTGTGAAGGACGGCTTCAACAAGGCTAAGGAATCCCTCTCGATGGAGAATATCAAGAACCTTAAGTCAAACCCCAACAAGACGACCCTTGTTGTTCTCGGCGGTATCGTGATAGTGGCTATAATAGTTATTATAGTTCTTTTCAACCTCATCTTTGCACACCCCTACAAGGGCACACTTGATGATTACTTCAAGGCTATCGCAAAGAATGACCCCGACCTCTACAAGGATACAATGCCCGAGTACCAGATCGAGTATCTTGAGGATAAGCGCGGCGATGATTTCGATATCGACGAGTATGTTGAGAAGATACTTGACAGCATCAGCGACGAGCTTGAGGATGAGTACGGTGAGGACATCAAGATCACCTACGACATCAAGGAAGAGAAGGCCCTCACAGACAAGAAGCTTGACGATATCAAGGACGATATCAAGGATACCTATGACGCTAAGGTCAAGGTAACAAAGGGCTACAAGGTAAAGATGAAGCTCAAGATCAAGGGCGATGACGATGACGATACAGATACCGTAACATTTACAATGGCAAAGGTTGACGGCAAGTGGGTCGTTGTTGACGGCGGCTTAGGCTTCTAATAAACAAAACCTAGAAAGAAAAGACGGACGGGAGAAAAATTTCCCGTCTGTTTTTGAATAAAAAAGTATTATGAAAAAAACAAAGATCATTATGTTATTCACGACTGCATTGCTTGCGCTTTCCCTTGCCTCCTGCGGTAAGGAGGCGGAGCAGAGCGTCAACTACGAGCAGCCCGTAAGAACTCTTGCAAGGACTATGCTTGAATATGACGAGCAGGGGTATCTTGCCTGCTTTACATCTGCCGCCTCGCAAAGCTATCAAAGCAGCAAGGATTTTAACGAGGAATTTATACGCTTTCTCTACCCCGAATCATCAAGCGGGCAGAAGCTGACCGTTTCCATAGTCAGCCATGAGGAGCTTGATGAAAAGGCGATAGAGACCCTTGAGAAGGACTATGTAAAGACCTTTAAAAGGCGGGTAGATATCACCAAGGCAGAAAAGCTCTCGGTACGCTTCAAGCTTTACCAAAAGAACCTTAAGCGCACCGACCTTAAGGATATAACCGTTGTAAGAGTGAATAACACCTGGTATATCTACGGCAAGGTCATTGATGATTTTGACTTTGTTTCCGACGCTGCCGTTTTCTCTGATATAATAAAGAGTGCGACAGGCAGTAAGGACGACGAATAGCTTTATCACAGAAAGGAATGAATATTATGTCCATTATTTGTAAGAATTGCGGCACAGAGCTTGCTGACGGAACTAAATTCTGCGGCGGCTGCGGTGCTAAGATAGAAGACCAGCAAGCCCCCGCTAAGAGGATATGCCCAAGCTGCGGCAAGGAGCTTTCCCCTACAGCAAAATTCTGCAACGGCTGCGGCACTAAGCTTGATGCAGCACCTGCGCCCGCTCCCGCACCTGTTCCCGTACCCGAGCCGGCACCTGCACCTATACCCACACCCGCTCCCGTGATCGAGCAGCCTGCTTTTACAGAGCCGCCTATTCAGCAGCAGCCTGTGTATCAGCAGCCTAACCCCGTTCCCCGGGCAAGCTACGATCAGAGCCCGTTCCCGCAGCAGGGTATGCCTGCCGAGCAGGAGAAAAAGGGCAGCCCTATCGTACCGATAATACTGATAATACTGATCTTAGCGGTAATAGCTGTTGACATTTTCGTGCTCTTCCCCGACAAGATCTTCGGCAAGGATAAGGACGATGACGATGATGACAGCAGCACCTCAAGCTCATCAAAGAAGGACGATGACGATGATGACGAGGACGAGGACAGCGACGCTGAGGAAAACGTGATCTACGTTATAAACGACAAGGTAATATTAAAGTGATAAAGGCGGGCTGTTGCAGGTAATGCAGCAGCCCGAAGCTATGTAAAAGCGGAGAAGCTATGGAACAAAAAAGAAATAAAAAACTTACAGCGCTGCTGTTTTGTGCAGTGCTTATGACGATAACGGCAGCCTCCGACTCGCTCAGGGGCGTTTTTTTGCCGCAGTTTAAGAAAAGCTTTGGGCTGAGTGAAACGAGTGCATCGCACATTATAATGATAAGCTATATCGGCAACCTGCTTTTTCTATCGCTTGGCGGGTGGCTTTCCGACAGGCTGCCGAGAAGGCGCTTTATAGGCGGGGTGCTCTGCCTCTGGGCTGCGGCGCTGCTGATGTATGTGCTGACTGAAAGCTATGCGCTGCTGCTTGTGTGTATGATGTTCTCAATGGGCGGGTCTACGATGCTGTCAACCTCGGTAAATGTGCTGATACCGCTTATGTTCGCCTCCCCTGCGGCAGTGGTCAGCGTGCTCAACTTCCTGCAGGGCGTTGGTATCACAGTCTCGCAGAATATCGGCGGGCGGTATGCCGACAGGCTTTCCTCGTGGCACACGGCGAACCTGATCATCCTTTCATTGGCATTATTTTGCTTAGCACTGCTTTTCACCCTAAGACTGCCCGACCCCGAGCCTGCAAAGCAAAAGACGAGCCCCCTTATGATACTAAAACAAAGGCAGAGCATATTCCTGATACTAATCTGCGGCTGCTATTTTGTGGCAGAGCACGGGCTTATGAACTGGCTCACCTCCTACGGCAGCGAGCATCTCGGCTACTCGGTAAGCAGGTCGGCTGCCTACCTTTCGCTGTTTTTTGGCGGGATAACTGTGGGAAGGCTCATATTTGCACCGTTTATTGAAAAGGTCGGCATTTTCAGGTGCCTGATCGTATGCTCCTGCGTGGGGGCGGTGCTCTACACTGCGGGGATAGCCCTCGGGCGCAGAGGTATGATGCTGCTGGTTTCCTCGGGGCTTGCGTTTTCGATAATCTACCCGATGCTCGTTATGCTTATCGGCAGGTTCTTTGACCCCTCCTGCGCTGGGTCGGCCACGGGGCTGATCTTAAGCGTTGGAACCTTCTTTGACATAGGGTTCAACGCCTTTTTCGGCTCGCTCGTTGAGGGGGTCGGCTACGGGAAGGCTATGGCCGTAATGCCCGCCGCAGCTATACTTGTAGCTGTTTTACTTTGTGCACTCAAGCTTACCGTCAAAAGATCCCGTGAGATAAGGTAAATAAAACTCTCACATGTCTGTATCATAGCTTTAGGGGCAATTGTGAGATCTGTACAATTTGAATGTCCAAAATGACGAAATTTTATAAAGTTATTGCTAATTTGCCTATTTTGTGGTAAAATAAATATGGGTATCTATGCCTATACAAATATTACGTTATGGCGGTGTGATTATCGTGGGAAATGACAACAGATTTGAAAACTTTTATAATATAGACTACGGTGTACTGCATATAGATATCACAAGTCTTAAGACAGTAAAGTGTGACGACAACTTTTGCGCTATGTCAGGCTATACACAGGAGCAGGTAAACGCAGGGCTTGAGCTTTTAGAGCTATTTGACAATGACACCGTGGCTGCCATACAGACGCTTGCCGAGTCGGAGATCGACCCGACAGGTGTGCTTTGCTATGAGCATTATATGAAGCATTGTGACGGCACGCTTTTCACCGTGACGGATTTTGTATGGGTAAACAGGGCCGAGGGCAGCAAAAAGGCTATCCTCTACATCAACAAGCCCATAGGCGCACTTTTCAAGGGGAACGATTCGAGCGAGCTTTTATCGCTAAAGCTTTTTGATACGATAATCTCGGGCATACCGGGGGCTGTTGCGGTTTATGAATATGACAAAGAAAATGTGTCGATAATCAAGGCATCAGACAACTACTACGAGACGCTCGGCTTTAAGGATAAGGCTAAGCACACAGGCAAGGTGGGCTGGCTCTTGACCAATGAAGATACATCTAATATGCTCAAACACATTAAAAAATGTATCAATGATAATATACCTATAAGAGGCGAGTATCAGATAAACTGCCCCGACGGCGTCATGCGGTGGTTTGAAGCAAGGGCAAAGCCGTTCCTGAGATTTGGCAGCAAGCAGCTGATATTCGTGGTAATAAATGACATAACAAAGTCAAAGCAGCAGGAAAGCGAGATCAAAAAGCAAAACAAACGCTTTGAGCTTATCGCAAAGACGACCAGCGAGATCTATTTCGACTATGACGTTATAAACGATGAGTTCTTCCTGCCGAATAACGATAACTATATAAGCAGATATTCAAGCCACATAGAGCATTATTTCGGCGACAAAAAATATACAGGCTTCATACACGAGGAGGACACGCACAAGATCGAAAAGGCGCTTGCCGAAGCAAGGCTCGGCGTGACCACGGGAACTATCGAATACCGCACGCTGGCGTTTGATGATGACTACACCTGGTATAAGCTGCAATATGCCAGCATCGCAGACGAAAACGGCACTATAACCAATATATACGGGCGTATTTCCTCAATAGAGACAGAGCAGATGCTAAAGCGCCGCATCGACTCTGACAAAAAGCTTATCGAGCGGCTGTCGGAGCGTGACCTTATCACAGGGCTTTACAACAGGCACACCTTCAAGGAGAAGGCGGCAAAGTATATTCAAAGCATTGAGGATAAGCGCTGCTATGCGGTCGTTTACTCGGATATAAACGATTTTTCATACGTTAACGAGAACTTCGGCTATGATGCGGGCAACAGTATGCTTACCGACTTTGCCGACTGTATAAGAGACACCGAGGTAATGATCTTCTCTTGCCGCATATACTCTGACTTTTACGTAGGGCTGTATGCCGCAGAGTCGAGAGATAAGCTCATAAAGGCTATAAACAAGCGCAACCAGACCTTTGCCGATATGGAAAAGGTGCACTACCCCGCAAGCGATATCAACATATCCTCGGGAATGTATTTTATAACCGACAAGAGCGTTGACATTACAATAGCTATGGATAACGCAAACCTCGCAAGAAGGTCTGTAAAGGGCTCGGACGATGTTCTCTGCGGAATTTACAGCGAGAGAATGAGGAAGGAGCGCTTAAGAGACCAGTCGATAGCAAGCGAGGTCAAGACTGCTATGGATCAGGGAATGATCGAGCTGTTCTTGCAGCCGAAATTCGACCTTGTGACAAGAAGGATCATCGGCGCAGAGGCGCTCGCCCGCTGGAAGAATGCCGACGGCAGCTACAAGATGCCGTATGAATTCATACCCGTGCTTGAAAAGGTCGGGCTGATAATCGAGTTTGACTTTTATATGTACGAGCAGGTGCTCAAGGCCTTCGTCAAGTGGAAGGAAGAGGGCAGGCGGCTAGTTCCGATAAGCGTAAACTTCTCACGTGTCCACTCGAGCAAGGACAACTTTGTTGACAGGGTCAACTCCCTGGCAAACGCATACGGCGTTGACAAGAACCTGATCGAGATCGAGATAACAGAGAGCGCATTTGTCGAGGACGTAAACATTATGATAAGGTATATGAGCAAGCTGCGTGACTACGGCTTCAAGATCGACATTGACGATTTCGGCATAGGCTATTCGTCGCTGAGCGTGCTGCTCAATGCGCCTGTTGATATAGTCAAGGTCGATAAGGTGTTTATCGACAACATCGCCACGAACCTGCTTGAGCGTGAGTATGTCAAGCAGATCTGCCGGCTGATCGCCACAACGCACAAGGAGGTCATCTTCGAGGGCGTTGAGACGGAGGAGCAGGCAAATTTCCTAAGCTCTATCGGCTACAATATGGCGCAGGGCTGGCTTTTTGACAAGGCGATACCGCTAAGCGAGTTTGAAGAGAAATACATTTCGATATAAGGAAAAACCGCACGGCATAAGACGAATACCCATATAGAAGTTTTGCCCCCAAGCGTTTATGCGCTTAGGGGCATTATTTTTTATACGGTTGTTAAGATAAATCAGAATATGTGAGGTTTACCGCATGGATCACGCATTATCTTCTGCGCTCTTCTCTGTGGAAAAAGTAACCGAGGTTGATCCTGACCTCTCTGCGGCCGATATCATTGTTTGTATAGCAGCAAGTATCAAAACCGATCAGTTCAAACCCTTGATGAAGATAGAATCCGATCGCGTTTGTATTGCAGGATTGAGTTTCCAATATTATTACACGCCTTTTCTGATTGAGAGCGATTTCCTTTGCCTTATCCATCAGCCTCTTTCCGATGCCTTTCCCTCGAAGCGCTTCGCTTACCCATAGCTCTGTAATCATAAGTCTGTTCGACCACTCCTCGGGACAAACTTCGATACAAGCCATCATTTCACCGTCATCACTCACAACACCGTATGCTTCCGCCCCTTCCCAATGATCTTGATAAAGTGAATCGGGAAAATCATATTCATCCGGCGTATGGACGATCTCCTTTTCTACAGGTTTCTTGACAATTGAGACAGTACATCCTTCGCTGTTTAACGGACTTATCTCAAAGTCATAATAACTGTCACTTCTGGTGGTCAAAGGAATGGCTGTTCCTTTCCACTGTTCTTTGGGTAATGCCACTATATCATAATTCATATTTCCTATTTCCTTTTCCTCTGAAAATTACCGATTTATGTTCGTTGCAATTATAGCATAACATTGCTAAATTGTCAATAAAAACGCCATAGTACTTCTGACTGAAATCAGAAATACTATGGCTTAAAACTTCTATATGAGTATCTTTCTTACAATAGCCGTGCGGTTTTTATTATTATAAGCTGTCGATATAGCTGCAAGCCGCAAGGGCTGCTGCTGCGCCGTCTGATGCGGCGGTCGTGAGCTGGCGCACCTGCTTTGTGCGGCAGTCGCCTGCGGTGAAAATACCGGCGATACCCGTTTTGCAGTCCTCGCCCGCAACAATATAGCCGCCGTTATCAAGTGTTGCCACATTCTCAAAGGGCGTGTTGTCGGGCGCCTGCCCGATAGCCACGAACAGCCCTGCGACCGCAAGCTCGCTCTTCTCACCGGTGAGCTTATCAGTCACCTCAACGCCGCAGAGCCTGCCGCCGTCCTCCTTAAGGGCGGTAACGTTCTTATTGAGCACAAGCTCGACATTTTCCCTGCCCTTAAGCTTTGCGACCTCGGCCTCATGCGCCCTGAACCTGTCACGGCGGTGAATGATATACACCTTTTCGCAGTAGTTTGAGAGGAAAAGAGCGTCCTCGATCGCCGTATTGCCGCCGCCCGCAACTGCGACCGTCTTGCCCCTGAAAAACATACCGTCACAGGTCGCACAATAGGAAACGCCCTTGCCGATCAGCGCCTTTTCATTCTCAAGCCCGAGTGTCCTGTTCTTAGCGCCTGTCGCAAGAATTACCGCCTTGCACTCATACTCGGAATTATCGGTCTTGACCGTCTTGCTGCTGCCGTTGTCGGTAACGGAGATAACACGCTCCATTTTCACCTCAGCACCGAGCGAGGTCGCCTGCTCATAGAGGGCAGTTGCGAACTCAAAGCCCGAAATCTTTTTTATTGCGGGGTAATTCTCGATCTCGGGGGTATTGACGATCTGCCCGCCATAGACTGCCGCCTCAAAAACGAGCGCCTTACGCCCCGCACGCTGTGCATATATCGCTGCTGTGAGCCCCGCAGGGCCTGCGCCTACTATGATAATATCTGCCATACGCTCACCTACCTTGCAAGGTCGAGGATAGCCTGCCTCGTGATAACGCCGACAGACTGGTTAACGAGCTGCCCGCCCTTGAAAACGAGGAGCGACGGGATAGAGCTGATGCCGTAGTTAGATGCAAGCTCCATTTCATCATCTACGTTGACCGAGCAGATCTTTACGCTGTCCTCAGTTTCGGAGATCTCCTCCATTACGGGGGAAAGCATCTTGCACGGGCCGCACCAAGAGGCCCAGAAATCAACGATCACGGGTTTATCTGCCTTTAAAACCTCTGCCTCAAAATTTGCGCTTGTTACTACTGTTGCTGCCATACGGATCATCCTTTCTGTTTTATAAAATAATGTTTTATCAAATCTATATTTATAGTATACACTATATTTTGGGGTTTGTCAAGCCCCTTTACAAATTGTTTATAATATTATGCCCTAAAAGCCACGTGCAGATGCAAAAAACCGCCCGAGGGGCGGTTTAATGTACATATTTTTACCCAGCTATTGACAAAGGGGCAAATTTGTGCTATACTGTTTTTAATGCCGCAAGGCAGACCGAGCCGCAAGGCGAGGGGCTAAGCAAAAGCAGAAACGGCGGTTCTCCCGAAAGGGAGGTGTGCGTGATGAGCTATGTTACATTTTCGGAATTGTTCCAATTTGTAGATACTATCGTTGATGTTATCGACATAGTTGCGGTTCTGATCGTCCTCTTCAAGATAAACAAGAAGAGATAGCGAGTACTTAATGTGAACTCGAAAGGGGCAGCATAAAAGGAAAACACCGCCTACTCCTTCAATTAGTAGCGGTGTTTTTCACTAATACTACAGGAGAACTGCCTATCTTCCCGGGGGCGTTTAGCAGACGCCCTTAGGGGCTTAGTTCTCTTTTCTTTATTATAGCACATTTAATTATTCTTGTCAAGCATAAAAGGAAAACACCGCCCCACCCAAGAGGCGGCTTTTCTTTATAATAGACCCAACAAAAAAGGACTGCCGAAGCAGTCCTTTTGATTTGTTAAATTAGGTTTTAACTAACTCTCGTTAATTACGAAACGAAATTACCATTGTCATCGATGTAAGCAGTCTTAGAAGGAACGATAGAGTTATCAGCTATGTTCTTCTTAGCCTTGTGCTTAGACTCTACAGGGTAAGAACCAAGATAGAGATCTGTGCTTGTCTTAGCAGCGAATGCACCTGTAGGAGCGCCGCCCTGGAAGTCTACCTTGTAACGGATATTGGAGCCGGAACCGAGCTTATCAACGATGCCCTGCTTAACACTAGCAGCAGTCGGAGTTGTAACGCCTGTAGGAAGTGAATAAGTATCAGTACCGTCTGTACCAACTACACCGTCACCAACCTGAGTACCAGCAGTCTCCATCTTTGTAGCATAAGTAGCTGCAGCTGTGTAAACCTGCTTAGCGTTAGCGTTAGCTGTTGAGATCTTCGAGTCAGCAACATAGCCGAGCAGCGAAGGAACGAGAATTGCTGCGAGAACACCGATGATTGCGATAACAACGATGAGCTCTACGAGTGTAAAACCTTTGTTTGACTTCTTCATAAGAAATCCCTCCATAATATAAATTTTATTTAAAGCCGTCTGCCTATAGGGTCGCAAGCGACTTTATGTGATCAAGGAACGAACCCTTTGTTCGTTCTTTCACTATAGTTAGTATAGCACCTTCCGACCGATTTGTCAATAGCTTTTTTCCAAGTTTTGAAATTTTGTGCAAAGTGAACACTTTGAAAGTGTTCATTTGGTGAAAATGAATACGTTGTTAATAACAAATGACTGCTTCATCAAAACGAAAACGTTTAATATCGTGCGGCACTTTGTGTATTGTTGACACAAGGGAAAATATGTGCTATACTATTTCTAATGCCGCAAGGCAGACCGAGCCGAAGGGCGAGGGGCTAAGCAAAAGCAGAAACGGCGGTTCTCCCGAAAGGGAGGTGTGCGTGATGAGCTATGTTACATTTTCGGACTAGTTCCAATTTGTAGACACTATCGTTGATGTTATCGACATAGTTGTGGTTCTGATCGTCCTCTTCAAGATAAACAAGAAGAGATAGCGAGTACTTAATGTGAACTCGAAAGGGGCAGCATAAAAGGAAAACACCGCCTACTCCTGAACGATGGCGGTGTTTTCTATACCAATATCATCGGAGAACTGCCTATCTTCCCGGGGGCGTTTCACAGGCGCCCTTAGGGGCTTAGTTCTCTTTTCTTTATTATAGCACATCATCACCCATTTGTCAAGCAAAAAGCCGTTCCCGTGAGGGAGCGGCTTTAGTTACTTGGATCATGCTTCCTTAAATAGCTTCTTGTAGCAGATAGCTGCAAGTGCGCCGCCTGCTGCGGGGCCGATAAGGAATACCCAAACCTGCTTGAGAGCATCAGTACCCGAGAAGATAGCTGCGCTCAGGGATCTTGCGGGGTTAACAGATGTGCCTGTGAAGTTGAAGCCCACAAGGTGAACAAGTGTTAAGCCAAGACCGATAAGAACAGGTGCGAAGAGCGACAGGCTCTTATCGTTAGCAACTCTTAAAACGATAAGCACGAAAATGCAGGTGATTATCACCTCAACGAGCAGTGCGCTGAAGAAATTGATGCCTATAGCGGAATTGTCGCCAAAGCCGTTAGCGCCTACGCCTGTACCTCTTAACTCCTTTACGTCTTCATCGGACATAACGATCAAAAGCTTTAAGATACCGCTTCCTGCAAGTGCGCCGAAGATCTGGGAAATGATATAAGCGCCAAGGTCGCCCGCATCGAGTGAGCCGTCCATAAAGCAGGCTATCGAAACTGCGGGGTTAACGTGTGCGCCCGAGATATTGCCAAAAAGATATGCTATAAAGCAAAGGGAAACGCCGAATGCAAGTGATGTGCCAACAAGGCCTGCGCCCGCTGCCGCTGCGCCGCAGCCGCATATAACGAGCATCGCTGTACCGATAAACTCGGCAAGATACTTCTTCATAAGAAACACTTTCCTTTCTGTAAATATCGCCCCGAGAAAGCCCCCGGGGCGAAATGGTCAGATCTATTACTCGTCAACTTCCTCTACAGCTTCCTCGACCTTGTCAAGGTCTGCCTCAACGTCGTCTGTAGTCTCTGCTGTCTCCTCAGAAGCCTCTTCGGCTGTCTCCTCGCAGTCGTCCAGGCACTCGTCGAAGTCCTCATCTAACTCCTCGTAGTCGTAATCCTCAAGCTCCTTACGCTTTTTAAGAGCGAGGATCGCTGCTGTGCCGGCTGCTGCAACGCCCAAAGCCGCTGCTACCTTTAATGCCTTACCCATAATAAACATCTCCTTAATTAAAAATTTTACACTTCGATTTGACCCTGCGGTCAATTTCAAGATACAATTATTATAGCATACAAACTAAAATTTTGCAAGTCCTCACCAAATAAAAATATACCCCATTCTCATTTTTGTCGATTTTCACAAAAATGTTTATGCATTTTTTGCAATTTAAATGATCCGCACCCCTGCCTACTCCATTTCCCCCGCAAGGCTCATTATTATGCTTATTGCCGCTATCGGCGCAGTTTCACATCTTAAAATACGCTTGCCCAAGCCTATGAGCTCGCCGCCCGCTCCCTCAAAGGCTGCCGCCTCTTTTTCCTCAAAGCCGCCCTCGCTGCCGATAAAGAGGGCTATGCTCTGCCCCGCTTCAACGCCTGCGGCGGAAAGTGCGCTGCCGCCCTTTTCATAGCACATAAGCGCCTTGTCAAAGCGGGGCAGCCCTTCAAGCAGCTCGCTCACCGAGATCAGCCCGCTTATTTTGGGGACTGCCCCCCTGCCGCACTGCTTGGCGGCCTCGAGAGAGATCTTCTGCAAGCGTGCAAGGCGCTTTGAGAAGCTTTTTTCATCGGGGCGTGAGACGCACCGCTCGGTCATAACAAACACGACCTCGCCCGCACCCAGCTCGACTGCCTTTTGCACTATAAGCTCGGCCTTATCGCCCTTCGGCAGCGCCTGAAAGAGGGTAAGCCTTGTTTTCGGCTCGCTCTCGCATGGGGCTGTGCCCACGACCGAGCAGAACACCTCGCTGTCAGTAAAGCGGGTGATCACGCAGTCATAGTCCACCCCCTCGCAGCATAGGGTCAGCTTATCCCCCACCCTCATACGCAGGCTCCTGCCTATGTGGTGTGCGTTCTCTCCTGTGATCACTATCTCTTTTTCATTAGCGTTTTCGATAAAAAACCTGGGCATACATAACTTCCTCTAATCTGTTAATAAAATCACCGAATGTGTTTTATAATATTTTACCTTGCGGACAAAAATTTTTCACCCGATTTTCACCTGCACGGGGTACTATATATATAAGCCAAATTTGTTTTTCATATTTTGGTATGGGGGCTAACAATCCCGGCCCTCATATTTCGGCAGCTAAGGCTGCCGACTTCTCCCCTATAATTTTTTCTTTTTGAACCCCCGCAGGCCTTTTACTGCGGGGGCTTTTCTTTGTTAAACGTATATATGATCCTTTATGCTGTTATAAAACTCGGTATCATACCTTTTATCAAAGTCCTCAAGATATAGCACCTCAAGAATATTGCTGTAGCCGTGTATGCGCTCACGCAGCCATACGATCTTTTCGGCGGCCTCATTGTCGATCTGCAGCGCATCTGCTATCTCGGCGGCGTCCGCCTCGTTGATGTTGACACGGCGCTTTTCAGCCTTAGCAGGTGAAGTCTGCGTCTCGGTCGGGGGCGGGGCTGTGGCTGTTTTTGATGTGGCTTTAGCAGTAGCGGCGGCTGTCGCCCTCCCTGTCACCGTTGCAGGGGCTGTGCTTGCTGCGGCTGTGGTCGTTGATGCCTTAGAGTAGTCAGCCTCGCTGACATACAAATAGCCGCACAGCATATCGAGCCTGTCCTGCCCGATGCCGTAGATCTCAAGAAGCTGCTCCATATCGGTGATCTTGCCCTTTCGGCTGCGAAGGGCTATTATCTTTTCCGCCGTTCCCTCGCCTACGCCGTCTATCTGCATAAGCTCATCAAGCTCTGCCTTATTTATATCCAGCGGGAAGCTTGCCCTTTTGGTCGTTACGGCGGAAGTGGCCGTCTTTGTTGTCGTGGTCTTGGAAGCACGCCTTGTCGTCGCAGGCTTTGCTGCGGCAGCCGTGGTCTTTTCGGCAGTTGTCGCTTCGGTATAGCGTATATAATCGCTCTCATCAACATAAAAATACTCGGCGATAAGCGCACAAAGCTCCTCACCAACCCCGTCAATCTCGCAAAGCTCGGCGATATCGTGTATTTCGCCGTTTGCAGACCTGTAGTCGATTATCCTGCCCGCAGTTATGCCGCCTATACCCTTAACGCCCGTAAGCTCTGAAACAGTCGCTTGGTTGATGTCTATCGGGTACTGCACCGCTGCGCTCTCGGCAGAGCTGCTCTCCTGCGGGGTGCCCATGCTTTGTGCCGCCGTTGTGGTCAGCGGGCGGCGCTCGATGCTTTCCTCGCCCTTCTTTTCATCGTAAAGGCAGACAAGCAAAACACCCACCGCAAACAGCACGCCTGCCGCTATCAGTGATACTATTTTTATAACAGTCTCTCTGCTCTCCTTCATTTTTCGCCCCCCGAAAAAAGCTGCACAGGTAAAGCCTGCACAGCCTTAGTTTGCCTTATTATTGATTATAAGGTGTTTAGCGGGAATAATCAATCGTCATAAGCAACAAATCTAGGCGAAAATATTTGTTAACGATCGCTAATTCCTTATGCTGATAACATTTCTTTTGCACTTTTCAAGGCATTTGCCGCAGCTTGTGCACAGCGAATGATCGACCTCGGCGTGGTTATTTACTACCTTAACGGCGTGCTCGGGGCAGGCCCTTTCGCACTGGCGGCAGCCAATGCAGCCGTTTTCGCAGGCGGCGATCGTTTGCTTTGCAGAGTCTGTTGACATACAGGTGTAATCGACCCTGTTTGTGACCTTTCTTAAAGTTATCAGCCCGTTAGGGCACTCACGCACGCACAGCCCGCAGCCGACGCATTTAGCTTCATTTACTACAGCGATACCGTCCTTGATGCTTATAGCCCCGTGCGGGCAGACCTTGATACAGTCGCCAAGGCCGAGGCAGCCGGAGGTACACTTTTTAAAGCCTCCGTAATAGATCTCGGCAGCGGCGCAGCTGCCAACGCCCGCAAAGGTATATTTTGTCCTTGCGGCGTTACAGTCGCCCTTGCAGCGAACTATCGCCTTTTCGGGAACAGCCCCGGCAGCTTCCACTCCCATGACCTTTGAGATCTCATCAAGTGCTGCTGCACCGCCCGTTTTGCAAAGGTCAAGTCCTGCACCGTCGTTAACTATAGCGCAGGCATACCCCTCGCAGCCCGAAAAGCCGCAGGCGCCGCAGTTTATTCCCGGTAGGGCAGAGGATATCTTCTCTATACGCTCATCGGTCTTTACATAAAATATCTTTGAAGCAAGTGCAAGCAGCACGCCCGCTGCAAGCCCCAGAACAGCAAAGAATATCATAGGCTCTAATATATTCATTCTTTCACCCTATTTATAAATGTTATGATCGGGCTTGCTCACACTATCCCGCCAAAGCCCATAAAGCTCAAGGAAACTATCGCCGCCGCAACAAGCGTTGCGGGAACGCCCTTGAAGGTCTCGGGGATATCCGAGGTCTCTATCCTTGCCCTGACCCCTGCAAACAGGATAAGCGCCAGCGTAAAGCCAAGCCCCGTGCCGAGCGAGTTTGTAAGGCTCTGTGCAAGAGTATATTTTTTATCAACATTCGTGATAGCTGCCCCAAGCACAGCGCAGTTAGTCGTGATAAGCGGCAGATAAACGCCCAGCGCCTTATAAAGCGGCGGAAGGAAGCGCTTTATCGCCATTTCGGCAAGCTGAACGAACAGCGCTATCACCAAAATAAACGCAACGGTCTTAAGATACTCCGCCCCAAGCCGCTCGAGCAGCTTATAGACAGGGTATGTCACAAGAGATGCAAAAAACATTACAAACACTACCGCAAGCCCCATTCCCACAGAGCTTTTGAGCTGCTTCGAGGTGCCCAAAAATGCACAGATACCCATAAACTGCGAGAGCACTACATTATTTATAAGCACCGCCGCTATCATAATAAGCATAAGCTCCTTCATCACTCACCCTCCCCCTTCTTAGGACAGGCAGCCTTTTGCTCTGCTGTTTTTGAGCAAAGGCTCGCCGAAGGGCAGCCCTCGCAGCATATCTCCTCGGGCGGCTTTTTGTTTGCGAGCTTGTTTATCACGGCTATTATTATGCCAAGCGTGAAAAACCCGCCCGCAGGCATTATGAATATCAGCATCGGCGAATTTGCAAGTGCGCCGAGCTTTACGCCCCAAAAGCAGCCCGAGCCGACGATCTCACGTATGCTTCCCATAAGAAACAGCGCAAGCGTAAAGCCGAGCCCCATTCCCAGCCCGTCAAGGGCAGAGGCGATGACGCTGTTTTTGCTTGCAAAGACCTCGGCACGGCCGAGGATTATGCAGTTTACCGTGATAAGCGAGAGGAAAATGCCCAGAGACGAGTAAAGCTCGGGCAGATACCCCTTCATCAAAAACTCTATTAGCGTTACAAAGCCCGCTATGATAACTATAAATGACGGCAGCCTTACCGCATCGGGGATCACACGCTTGAGAAGTGAGATGACTATATTCGAGCACACCAGCACGAAGGTAGTAGCAAGCCCCATGCCTATGCCGTTTTTAGCAAGGGTAGTGACCGCAAGCGTCGGGCACATACCGAGAAGCGTTACAAACACGGGGTTTTCCTTTATAAGCCCCTTTGTAAGCTCCTGTGAAAGAGGTCTTTTTTCGCTCAACCTAAGATCTCCTCTCTGTTGTCATTAAATACTTCAAGCGCCTTGGCTATACCCTTTTTAAGCCCCTTTGAGGAATAGGTCGCAGCCGTGACGTTATCTGTCTTTTCTATGCTTTCCTTAGTGTCTGCTTGCTCATACTTTTTCAAATACTCGCCCTCTGTCACTTTAGACCCAAGGCCGGGGGTATCGGTGCAGGAAACAAAGCCTATGCCCGTCACCCTGCCCTCATCATCTATACCGACAACGAAATGCAGCCCGCCCGTCGAGTAGCCGTCCTCGGTGATCTCTATAAGGCAGAGGCTGCGCTCTTTATCGGTGATCACAGCGTTTATCTCCTCATTACCGAAGGTCACGGGGGTCTTTTTGCCGCCGCTCTCGTTAAGCAGGATCTCATAATCGCCCTTGCCCGCAGCCTCCTCGCAGGCTGACTTAAGCTTATCGGTCATAACACCCGTTTCATCTACATAGGTAGCATCATACGCCGCCGCCAAAAGCCCGCTGACCGCTATGCATATAAGCGTCAGCACAAGCGGCGGCAGGATATATCTCTTAAACATTTATCTACGCTTCCTCGCTTTCCCTTGCGCTTTCGTATTTGGCTATCCTCGAGCGCTTTATCGTCGCCATATCTATGAGCGGCGTTGCTATGTTCATAATAAGTATCGAGAACGACACGCCCTCGGGGTAGCTTGCATAAAACCTTATGACGCAGGTTATGACACCGCACCCTATGCCGAAGATAAGCTTGCCGGGTGTCGTTATAGGCGTCGTAACATAATCCGTCGCCATAAAGAATGCACCAAGGATAAGCCCGCCGCTCAAGATCTGATAGAGCCCGTCACGCCCCGTAAGGGCGCTGAAGCAAAACACCGTTGCTATGAACGCAAGCGGCGCTGCGGGGTTTATCACCCTTTTAGCTATAAGATACAAAGCCCCCAGCAGAAGCGCTGCCTTGCAGGTCTCGCCCAAGCAGCCGCCGACATTTCCCAAAAAGAGACTGCGGTAGCTCTCATACCCCGTTACAAGAGGGGTCGCCCCTGTTTCTATCGCCTTAGGGTCATAAAAGGGCACAGCCCAGTTTGTCATAGCCGCAGGGAATGACACCATAAGCACTATCCTGCCGACTATTGCGGGGTTTGCAAAGTTATGCCCCAAGCCGCCGAACAGCTGCTTTGTTATTACTATAGCAACGAACACGCCCAAAAACGCCTTGAAATACGATATGGTAACAGGCAGATTGAAGGCAAGAAGCATTCCCGTAACAGCGGCAGACAGGTCGCTTATCGAGCTTTCACGCTTCATAACAAGGTTGCATAGCCGCTCAAGCCCCATAGCACTTATCATACAAAAGCCCACGAGCATAAGCGCCCTTCCGCCGAAGATCAGCCCCGAGGCAAGAAGTGCGGGGATAAGAGCTATTATAACATCTGTCATTATTTTTGCGGTAGAAACATCCCCCCGCTCGTGAGGGGAGGCTGTGACCGTTAGCTTTTCCATTTACATTTCCCCCTTACTTTTCAAGCACAAGCGCCTTAGCGAGCTGATTCTTTGCCGCTAAGTCTCTTCTTGCGGGGCATACATACGAGCAGGCGCCGCAGTTCATACACAGGTTCACCTTAAGCCCGGTGAGCCTTGCCTTGTCCTTTTTATCATACGCCTTTTCAAGCTCTGTCGGCATAAGCCCCATAGAGCAGGCGGAAATGCACCTTGCACACCTTATGCAGGCAGTCTGCCTGTGTGCCTCGATATATTTTTTATCCCTTACAGGCTCGGTAAAGGCAAGCAGGGCGTTTGCCGTCTTTATAAGCGGGTAATCTGCATCATAGGTGCAAAGCCCCATCATAGGCCCGCCCACGAGCAGCTTCCAAACCACATCTGTCTTGCAGTCGGCAAACTCCAAAATGCTCTTTAGCGGCGTGCCGATAACAGTTCTTATATTGCAGGGCGTTCTTACAGCCGAGCCATCGACCGTCAGGCGCCGCTTTATAAGGGGCATACCGGTCTTTAAGAAGCTGTCGATAAAGCCCGCCGTGGAAACGTTGAGCACTATAATCCCCTTATCTGCGGGGAACTCGCCCTCTCTTACTACCCTGCCCGTGCAGAAATAGCTGATCACCTTTTCTGCCCCCTGCGGGTATTCGCACCTTAGCCGCTTTACGGTTATGTCCGGCTCATTCTCGGTGAGCGCCTGCATTTTTTCTATCGCATCGGGCTTGTTGCCCTCTATGCCTATAACGCACTTGTCGATGTCAAGATATTTCATAACGCTCTTAGCGCCGGAGATGACCCCCTCGGCGTTTTCGAGCATTTCCCTGTGGTCGGAGGTTATGTAGGGCTCACACTCGGCGCCGTTTAGCACAAGGTAGTCGATCTTTTTATTCTTAGCCGCAGAGAGCTTTACGTGCGTAGGGAACCCCGCCCCGCCAAGCCCGCAGCAGCCCGAGGCCCTTATCGCCTCGATAAACTCCTCACGTGAGCTTATCACAGGGGGCGCTACCTCATCGCTGACGGTCTGCAGCCCGTCGCATTTTATATCTACCGCCTTGCAGGTCTTGCCGTTTGCAAGAAGTATCTCGCTTATACCTACTACCTCGCCCGAAACGCTTGAATGAACAGGCGCTGAGAGCACGGCATTCGTCTGCCCTATCCTCTGCCCGACAAGCACCTTATCGCCCTTCTTGACGGTAGGCTCACACGGGGCGCCCATAGTCTGCTCCATCATTATCCTTACCTGCTCGGGCAAGGGCAGCTCAAGAGTCTCGCTCTGTGCGGTGTTTTTCTTTCCCTTTACCTCTATTCCACGAAATAACATAATATCCCCTCCGGTATATCAGCCGCCGCTCATGGCGATCTTGCCCTCGAGCGACTGTGAATATATTATCTCCCCGTCATTATCTACTGCTATTATTTGTATGCTGCTGTCATCAAGATATTTCGTGAGCCCCTCCTTGCCGCCTATGAATATGGCGGTCGATAGGAAGTCGCTCTTTATGCCGCTGTCACATATCACGGTGACGCTTGCAAGGTCACTCTCGCTGGGGCGGCCTGTTTTAAGGTCTAAAATGTGGATATACCTCTTGCCGCCCGCTTCAAAGAAGCGCTCATACCCGCCCGAGGTCGAAACGAAGGCTTCCCCGCTCTCAAAGGTCAAAAGAAGCCTGTCGGGCGAGAACGGGTCCTTAACACCCGTCTTGAAGGGCTTGCCGTCTGGCTTTTTGCCGTAGAGAAGAGTTGATGAGCCGAGCGTTACAACAGCGCAGCTCTCGCCGTTCTCCTTAAGCTACTCATACGCCTTGTCAAGCGCATAGCCCTTAGCAGTCGCCCCGAAATCAAGGCTCGCCCCGCTCACCGAATGAAGCTTGCTGCCGTTTTGCTCAAGCTTGTCAAAGCCCGCCCTTTCAAGCTCTTCGGCTATCTCCTCATCGGAAGGAACTCTCGGGCTGTCAGAGGTTATGCCCCAAAGGGCGATAAGCCCGCCGTAGGTAACATCTACATTTCCATACTGCTCAAACAGCGTTTTTGACTTATCATAAAGCTCTGCGGCGTTTTTGGAAAGCTCGCCGCTTCCGCTTTGGTTGAATTTATAGATACTGCTGCCCTCATCGTGGCTGTCAAGCTCTCTGTCGAGCCGCTCGATAAGCGCACGGTACCCGTTCAGGTCGCTGTTGCCGTAGAGCGTGATACCGCATACAGTATCCATTGTAAAGAACTCTGCCTTAAACGCTTCGCTGCTGTCGGTGGTGTTTCTTTTTTTGGTGTAGATAAGCACCGCCCCCGCCAGTATCAGCGCCAAGGCAAAGCACACCGCAGCTATAACTGTCTTATGTCTCATATCCTGCAAGCCTCTTTCAACATGGCGTTCTACGCCGCAGCCGTTTTTATTTTTCTCAAAAAGCCAAGCACCTTGAAAAAGTAAATAAAATGTGTTATAATTGAGTAGTGCCCTGCGGGGTGTGCTTTATGTACCCCTCCGCCGCCCGCACAAATTCACGCAGCAGTGCGGCATATTCGGGGTCGGGCTCTATCCCTCCCGCAAGGTCGGGGTGGGCATCAAGCAGCCCCGGCAGCTCGCTTTCAAGCCTTTCCTCAGAGTCGGAGAGCGCCGCCTCAAGCATCTGCTCGCTCACGGTAAAAAGCCGTGTAGCCTTATGTCTGGGGTTTGACATATAGAGCACTCGTATCGCCTTATAGATGCAAAGGATAAGAAAGCTGTCGCTGTAGCCGTACTCGACCTCACGCAAAGGGCGTGAGAGCAGCTGCTCGGCGATAAGCCCGTTTTGTATATTTATCTCCTTCTCCCTGTCAAGCTCAAAGGCCTTTGGCTCACCGCCCAGGATATAGGAGATATCGCAGTTATAGCACTTGCACAGCCTAAGTATGTCGCCAAGCCCGAGATCACGCTTACCCGCTTCAAATGCCGAGATCATCGGCTGGCTTATCCCCGTTTTTTGGGAAACTGCCGTCTGGGTCATTTTAAGTGCCGAGCGCATATCCTTAAGGCGCAGCCTTGCTTCAAAAATAGTGCGCTCTATAAGCTCTGCATCTGTTCTTTGCACTCAGCACACCCCCTAAAACAAACAATACCCTCTTAAACAAACAATACCCTATCTTAATCATTATATAATAAAAATCGGTTTTTGTAAATAGTAATATTGCCCATAAAATAAATAATAAATGTCTGATAATTGAGGAACACCTCAATTGCTTAACGAAAATGGAGTTGATAAAAATGAAAGGCTACAGACTACAGCTTATCCGCCACGAGATGACGCAGGCGAACCTTGACGGAAGGTATATCGGAACTACCGACCTTCCGCTTTGCAGCGAGGGGGTGCAGGAGCTTTACGGCAAGATAGAAAAATACGACTACCCCTATGCGCAAAGAGTTTTCTGCTCACCGCTAAAAAGATGCACGCAGACTGCCGCTATGCTCTACCCCAACGCCCCCGTCACGATCATAGACGAGCTTAAGGAAATGGATTTCGGGAAATTTGAGAACAAAAAGGCAGAGGAGCTCATAAACGACCCGGATTACAAAAAATTTATGCAGGGCGGGATCGACAACCCGCCCCCGGAGGGCGAGAGTATGCAAAGCGTTGTAGAGCGCTGCTACACCGCCCTTGCAAGGATCCTTTCGGCTATGATGAACGAGGGGCTTACAAGCTGCGCTGTAGTTACCCACGGGGGCATAATAATGAATATGCTAAGCTGCTTCGGTATGCCGAAGCTTGACCCCTCGCAGCTCTCCTGCGATTTTGGCGAGGGCTTTGAGATACTTATCTCGGCAGCTATGTGGCAGCGCTCAAATTGCTTTGAGATACTCGGAAGAGTACCCTTTTTAAAGGACGGGGAGAACGAAGATGATGACTGACCGTGAGATCTCAAAAAAAGCATTTGAATACTACAGGCAGTCGTGGGGGCAGGGCATAGCTCTGCACTTTTATATGCTTTTCGTGCTGTTTTTGATAAGCACCTCTGTCAGGGTATTCGGGCTGCTGATAAGGTATAATACCCCGCCCTTCAACATTATGAACGCCTATGTGCCGAAAATGACAAGAATGTTCGTGCTTGGAGCTGTGGGCATTATTGCGGTGATGATGATATTTATCCCATCGGCATATATGCTAAGGCGCTATTATATAGGGATGATCACAGGCGCTAAGCTGAGCACCACAAGGCAGTATTTCGGCTCGAACCTCCCCGGAACGAACAGGATCTCGATAACCTGTGCAGTCACTCTCGGGTTTTTAAAAATTTGTATGCTGCTGCCTGCGATGATAAGCTCATATATAGTTTACCGCTGTGCATTTGTCAGCCGCCTTGAAAACCTCAACACCTTCATACTTATCCTCTTTATGCTCGCACTCGGCTTCACGCTTGTCTGGGCGGGGTTCTGGATACGCTACTGCATATCACTTTCCCTCACACGCTACATAGTTACGCTGAGCCCTAAAATGAACATCTTCGATGCCTGCGACCTTTCGTGCAGGCTTATGGATTCAAAGCACACAAGGTTCATATTCTTTTGGATATATAATCTCAGGTTTTTGCTGCCCTGCCTGCTGATATTCCCAAGCCCGGTTCTTATCCCCTTTGTCAAGATCTCATACACCATTTTCGTGCGTGAGCTTATGGGGCAGTACTGGCAGGATAAATACCCGCTTATGATAGAAAGGTGGCGCAGACGAAGTGCAGCACACCTTTAAGGCACAAAAGCCCTGTCGGCTAAGCATATTTTTAAGACAAGCGGGCGTTTCACGCTCGCTTATGTGCTATTTGAAGCAGTATGAGGGGGCTATAACCGTAAACGGCGAGAATGTGCATACCGACTATATGCTGTCAGCAGGTGATATTGCAGGAATCTGTGAGCCCGAGGAGAAGGACGGCAGCATTATCAAGACCCCCGAGCCCGCAGTTTTAAAGCTTTACGAGGACGGCGAGGCAATAGTCTTTGACAAGCCGCCGATGATGCCCTGCCACCCCTCGGCAAAGCACGTAAGCGACACGCTTGCAAACTACTACGCCTTCCTCACGGGCGGCGGGGTGTTTCGCTGCATAAACAGGCTCGACCGTGACACCTCGGGCTGCTGCCTTGTCGCAAAGAGCCGCTACAGCGCCGCAAATATAGGGCAAAGCGTAAAAAAGACCTACTATGCTATATGTCAGGGCACGCCGCCCGCAGAAGGCGTTATCGAGATACCCATTCGCCGCACGAGCGACTCTATCATCAAGCGGGAATGTGCAAGCGACGGGCAGTATGCAAAAACCGCCTACAGGGTGCTTGATCACTTCGGCGGCTATTCGCTTTGCGAGGTGACGCTCGGCACAGGGCGCACCCACCAGATCAGGGTGCACTTTTCCCACATAGGCTATCCGCTTGCGGGGGACGATATGTACGGCGGCAGCCTTGAAGATATAGGCAGGCAGGCGCTGCACTGCGGGAAAATAAGCTTTATATCGCCCGACGGCGAAAAGGCCGTGACAGTCACCTCAGACCTGCCCGAGGATATGAAGCGGCTGATAACGCCGAGACCGTAACGGCGGCAAAGCCATTGTATAAAGTTAACAAAAATAATCAAATATTACCTCTTTCCGCATTATAAAATCAATAAAAAAATTTCCCGAATTTTGTGATTTTATGAATTTCAAACGTTTTCGACACGTATTGTTAACAGAAAATTATCTAAATGTTTATCAAATCGTTTTCGTAATGGTGTATAATATTAACAAGAAGTGAAAAGTACGTTTTATCGTACTTGTTGTGAGCTGACAGAAAGGGGCGTGTACTTATGCTGAAAAAGTTTTATATCACAAAGACATCGGGTGAAATGGCAGAGGGGGTAAACGCACCGTCGCTCGACCGATTCCAGAGAATGGAGCAGCTAAATCAGATGCTTTACCTCGGCTGGAAGATCAAGGAGTTTAAAGACGACGGAAGTGACAGCTACTTCCTGCTTGAAAGATCGTAAAACAAAGCGGCGGGCGAAAAGGTCTGCCGCTTTTTATGTATGGGGGCAAGGCAAAAATGGATACGATAACACTTGTGATACTGGCACTCATCGTAGTGCTGCTGATCATACTGATAATAATGATGATGAATACAAAGGGCAGCAAGGGGCACAGCGAGGACATAAGAAAGCTTGGCAGCGAGCTTAAGGGCAGCGTTGACAGCTCGGTCGCAAATATGGGGCGGCTTATAAGCTCAAATATGTCAGAGCGGCTATACGCCCTCGAGCAGCGCATCTCCACCCTTGAAACAGGAAACGAGCAAAAGCTTGAGCAGATGAGGGAAACCATGTCAAAGCGCCTTTTCTACATTCAGGAGGACAACAACAAAAAGCTCGACGAAATGCGAAGCACGGTAGATGAGCGCCTGCAAAAGAGCCTGGAGGGCAAGCTCAGCGAATCCTTCAAGACCGTAAGCGAGCAGCTTGCTGCCGTTTACAAGGGGCTTGGCGAGATGCAGACTATCGCAGCGGGGGTCGGCGACCTCAAAAAGGTGCTCTCAAACGTTAAGACAAGGGGCATACTCGGCGAGGTACAGCTTGGGGCTATCCTCTCGGAGATATTAACGCCCGAGCAATATGAGCGTGAGATACCCACCCGCCCCGGCAGCCGTGAGCACGTTGAGTTTGCGGTAAAGCTGCCCGCAAAGGAGAGCGGGGAGTTTGTATATCTGCCGATAGACTCAAAGTTCCCGGGAGACACCTTCGCAGCACTTCAGAACGCCTACGCATCAGGCGACTCGGCAGCGATAAATGACGCATACAAGGCCTTGGAGACAACGATAAAAAAGAGCGCAAAGGCTATACACGACAAGTACATAGAGCCGCCATACACAACAAGCTTTGCGATAATGTTCTTACCGTTTGAGGGGCTGTATGCAGAGGTGGTCAACCACGGGCTCGTTGAGGTGCTGCAAAGAGAATACAGCATAAACATAGCCGGCCCGTCAACTATGGCGGCGATGCTCAACTCGCTGCAAATGGGCTTTCAGACGCTTCAGATCCAAAAGCGCTCAAACGAGGTATGGGCGCTGCTTTCGGGCTTTAAGGCAGAGTTTGACAGCTTTGACAAGGTGCTTTCCTCAGCGCTAAACAGGATAAGGCAGCTTGATGAGGATATGACAAAGCTTGTAGGCACACGCTCGGCTGCGATAAGAAAGAAGCTTGACAGGATCGAGCTGTACGAGGACAGCTCTAAGGGCGAATAGCCCGTTGACAACGAGGAGCTTTTAGGTTATAATATACACATACTTAGATACAGTCTCAGGCAGATAAGATAGATTGGAATTTAGCGGAGCGAAGCTCCGCTAGGTAATAGTTAATAGGTAATAGGTAATAAGTGTGGTGTCGGCTGCGCCGACAAATGCCCATTCGGGCAGCCGCCGCAGGTGCACCTCACCTATTACCTATTCCCTATTACCTATTACCTAACTAAGATAAATTCCAATTTATCTTATCAAGCATAACAGCATAGGAGGAATTACATATGAGCAGTTCCGCATCAGCAGGGCTTTCGATCGGCATTTTAGTATTTGAGCTTGTATTCGCTGTGATCTTTAGGTGTCTGTGGGGCTTTGTAGGCAAGCAGATAGTTAAGTCAAAGGGCTACCCCGAAAGTATGAACAAGGGCTTTTGGTGGGGGTTTTTCCTCGGGTGGATAGGGCTTATCGTATGCGTTGTAAAGCCGCAGTATCAAAACCCTATGAACGGCTTTGACCCATTCGGGCAGTATAACCAATATGACCGGCAAAATAATATGTACGGCGGCTATAATACACAGCAGTACGGGCAGCCTCAATACGGTCAGCCGCAATACCAGCAGCCGCAGTACGGTCAGCCTCAGTATCAGCAGCCTCAGTACACTCCCCCGCAGCCTGCACAGCAGCAGTATGCACAGCCGCAGTACGGGCAGCCCGACAGCTACTATCAGCAGCCGCAGGAGACCGAGCACCACTACGACAGCGCCGCCGAAATGGACGGGATAGATACAAGCAAGATAGATCTTGACGAGCTGTATAAATAGCACAAAGCCTTGACCTGCACGGGTCAAGGCTTGTTTTTTTGCTTTAATCTTTCAACTATCTGCTGTACGGCTTTGATATCCTCATCATCAAGCCCGGAAACATCTAAGCTCTTGCCCTTCTCAACGCCTAAAAGGTAATCGGTGCTGACGTGGAATATCGCCGCTATCTTTATAAGCACATCGGGCGAGGGCGCACGCAGCGACTGCTCGTAATAGCTGACCATTTGTTTTGTGATCCACAGCCTTTCGGCAAGCTGCTGCTGGGTCAGCCCCGAGCGCTTTCTAAGTTCCTTTAACGTCTGTCCAAAGTCAACCATGATCATACCCTCCGTTTAAAAACAGTTTACCATATAGCGGTGTAACTATTCTTTTACAATAGACAACATACAGTTGACATTTCAAAAACAACGTGGTATAATTATACTTACAGTGAAAAACTGATGTACTTATAACAGGAGGAATACAATATGAATTGTTTTTATCACCCCGACCTAATATCCGTTGCAAGCTGTCAATTCTGCGGAAAAGGTCTATGTAGGGAATGTGCCGCAAAGCACTCCCCGTGTCTCTGTGACGAATGTGCCGAGCTTATCAAGAAAGATAAACAGGCTCAACGCAGGCTTAAACGGGCAAACGCACTTATCGATACGACCTCAGAATTTATCAAAGCCATAATAATAGGGCTTATCTGTTCGTTTGGTCTTTCATATTTATATGGCAACATTTCAGAAGTCGATATTACTCTGAGAATACTCTTTTTCTTTATTCCATTCGGCTGGGCTATGATCACATATATCGAACAATGGCTTCCTACAATATTTTTGAGTGGGCCTTTCTTCTTAGGCTATATTTTAATAAAAATGACCGCATCTGTTTTTCTTGGAGCAATATGCTTTGCTTATCAGGTCATAAGATATATAATTGGCATTATTAAGTCAGTATCAGCCAAATAAACACAAAAACCCGACACCTCTTATTTCCGAGATGTCGGGTAAAATATTATCAGGGGATAAAAATTATCTTGCGTCCTCAGCAAAGCCGCTCTCAACAAGCTCTACAAGGCCGTTAACTGCAGCCTCTTCGTCAGAGCCGTCAGCGATAACTCTGATAGTTGTGCCGCCAACGATACCGAGCGAAAGAATGCCAAGAAGGGACTTAGCGTTTACTCTTCTCTCTTCCTTCTCGATCCAGATAGAGGACTTGAACTCGTTTGCCTTCTGGATAAAGAATGTTGCAGGACGAGCGTGAAGACCGACCTGATTCTGAACTACTACTTCCTTTAAAGTCATGATAATCTCTCCATTCATACAAATTAACACGGCTTAAGCGCCTTTTGCGCTTATAGCGGCAGAGCCGTTTAAAAGCCTATAGGTGCTTTTCTCCTCTGCTATAATATATTATACAAAACATTTTTCCCTTCGTCAACGCAAATTTTGAACAAACAAACTTTTTTAGTCGCTTTTTTGTAGCCTTGCTCATATTGAAGGGCGATTTTTTCAACATTCTTGTGATCACTGCACAAAAAATGTTGACCTCTTTAAACAGTTTATACAAAATAAATTAACAATGTTCGCCATTTAGTCTAAATTCAAGTTTCGTCGGTTTGTTCATTTTCCACAGCCTTGTGAATTATAGCCAAATCTTCCTTGGAAAGTGACAGCCTGTCAAGCAGCTCGGGGCGCTTTTTAAGGGTGGTCAGCAGGCGCTGCTCGTGCCGCCATTTAGCGATATTTGCGTGGTGCCCCGACAGCAGCAGCGGCGGCACCGCCATTCCCTGCCAGACCTCGGGGCGGGTGTACTGCGGGTACTCCAAAAGCCCGTTATAATGGCTCTCGTCCATAAAGCCGTCCTCCTCGGCGAGCACGCCGTCGAGCATTCGGGCGATACTGTCAACAAGCACCAATGCGGGAAGCTCGCCGCCCGTGAGCACATAGTCGCCTATCGAGATCTCCTCATCAACTATTTTTTCTATTATCCTGTTATCAACGCCCTCGTAATGCCCGCAAAGGATAAACAGCCGTTCCTTTTTAGAGAGCTCTATGCACTTTTGCTGTGTGAGCGTCTGCCCCTGCGGCGACATATAGATAACGTGCGGCTGTGCCCTTTGCATATCGCACACCGCCTGCCAGCAGCGGTAGATAGGCTCTGCCTGCATAAGCATACCCTGCCGCTCGGAGTAGGGCGTGTCATCAACTCGCCTGTGCTTATTAAAGGCGTAGTCACGTATATTGTGGCACTCGGCAGTAAATATCCCCTTATCCCTTGCCCTGCCGATTATGCTTGCGCTAAGGTAGCTCTCCATCAGCTCGGGAAAAAGGGTAGCAATATCTATCCTCATCAGTCAAACAGCCCCTCAAGCGGGGTAATGAGCAGCACGCCGTTTTCAAGGTCTACCTTATCTATGACCTCGGGGATAGCGGGGAGGTATTTTTTCCTGCCCTCATCGTCAGTGACCTCATAGACGTCATTAGCGCCCGTCTGCAAGACCTCGGAAAGCCTGCCGTAAAGCTCGCCCGTAGCGCTGTCCTTGACCTCTAGCCCGATAAGATCCTGCTGAAAATAGCAGCCCTCCTCAAGCTCGACATCATCTCTGTCCATATAAAGCACCCTGCCCCTTAGCTTTACGCCCTCCTCGGGGGAATCAACGCCCTTGATCTTCAAAAGCGCCTGATTTTTATGAACACGGCTGCGCTCTATCAGGACGGGTGTGCCGCTCTTATAATAAAGTGTATCAAACTCGCACAAAAAATCGGGGCTGTCACACCACGGCTCGACCTTTACCTCGCCCCTGACGCCGAACACCGAGACTATTTTCCCTATTTCGAGGTATTTTTTCATAAGCTCTTCCTTTCTATTCCTTAGATCGGTCTATTTTTCTCCCTTTTCGCTTTTGTGTTGCTAAGATAAATTGGAATTTGGCGGAGCTTCGCTCCGCTAGGTAATAGTTAATAGGTAATAGGTAATAAGTATGGTGTCGGCTTCGCCGACAGACGCCCATTCGGGCAGCCGCCGCAGGCGCACCTCACCTATTACCTATTACCTATTCCCTATTACCTAATAAGATAAATTCTCATTTATCCCGGGAACACTTTTGTAAAAAGGGTCTTATTCTTTATCACTAACATTGTACCACAACGCCGCCCCAATTGCAAGCTTTTGCAAATGCCCCTGCTCATTGACTTTGGAGTGAAAATACCCCTGTTTTTGTGCAATTTGTATAGTGTTCATAAAAAATTTAGAAATTACAGAAAAGTTACATTTTATCCCCTGCCTGCGGGGAACGTTTTTGTTTACGCCCTTAGATGCAAGGCTTTAAAATGCGGGGTTAATAAAATCTTAACACATTGAAGGGCAAAATATGTTACAATTTGTAATATCTAAGGTCAGCTTGCTGTAAATTATACCCCTTTTGAACATTTTTACTATAAAGCACTTGCAAAAATTATTTATTTTTGGTATAATAGTAATGAATGATAATAGCGTGCAACTCGGTGCGCTATAAAGGTTTAAAAAAATATGCAAGCAGAGGAGTAAATTTTATGTCAAACAGATTATTTCAGAGCGTTGTTCATCAGATGCGTGACACTATCGACTGCACCATAGGCGTTATCGACGAGAATGCGTCGATCATAGCCTGCTCGGAGCTTTCGCAGGTCGGCACGACAAATGAGTTCGTTTCCCTTGATCTGAGCGATTCACACGATATCTTCGTAAGGGACGGCTACACCTACAAGCCCTTCGGCGCACATATGAAGCCCGATTATGCGGTGTTTGTAGAGGGCACTGACGAGGTGGCTGCAAAGTATGCAAGCATTCTCGCTATAACCCTTTCGAGCATAAAGCAGTACTATGACGAGAAGTATGACAGGAACAATTTCATCAAAAACGTAGTTCTTGATAACGTCTTGCCCGGCGATGTTCACGTAAAGGCAAGAGAGCTTCATTTCAGCTCTGACACGCCGAGAGTTGTTCTGCTTATAAGGATCATCTCTTCAAATGACGTTTCTGCTTACGACGTGATACAGAACCTCTTCCCCGACAAGAATAAGGATTTCGTTTTCAATATCACAGAGAGCGATATCGTGCTTGTCAAGGAGGTCTCCTCCGGTATCGACTCAAAGGATCTTGAAAAGCTTGCAAGAAGCATTTCCGACACCCTTTCGAGCGAGTTCTATACAAGAGTAAACGTAGGCATCGGCACAGTTGTCGAGGGCGTGAGAGACCTTGCAAGAAGCTTCAAGGAGGCACAGATAGCCCTTGAGGTAGGCAAGGTGTTCGACACCGACAAGATCATAGTTTCCTATGATAACTTAGGTATCGCAAGGCTTATCTATCACCTGCCGACAACACTTTGCGAGACATTCCTGCGTGAGGTATTCAAGAAGGGCTCTATCGAGTCGCTCGACCACGAGACGCTGTTTACGATACAGAAATTCTTTGAGAACAACCTAAACGTTTCGGAAACATCAAGAAAGCTCTTCGTACACAGAAATACTCTTGTTTACAGGCTTGAAAAGATCAAGAAGCTGACAGGCCTGGATCTTAGAGAGTTTGACCACGCTATCATCTTCAAGATAGCCCTTATGGTAAAGAAATACTTATCGGCTAACCCCGTTAAGTTCTAAAATGCCTTGACAGATAAATAAAAAGGCACTGCATTTGATCATCTAAGGAGTGTAAAATTTTGGTAGAATTTAAAGATGTGTCTGTCACCTATTCCAGCGGTGTAGACGCTCTGAACAAGGTCAACCTTAAGATAAACGACGGGGATTTTGCGTTTATCGTAGGTTCGTCCGGCGCTGGTAAATCCACGCTGATCAAGCTTATTTTAAAGGAGATAGACGCCACCTCGGGCGTTGTAACGGTAAACGGCTTCAACCTTTCAAAGCTGAGACGGGGCAAGGTGCCGAAGCTTAGGCGCACTATAGGCGTTGTTTTTCAGGACTTCAGGCTGATACCCACTATGACGGTATATGAAAACATAGCCTTCGTGCTGCGAGTTATAGACGCACCGGCAAAGTACATAAGAAGCCGTGTGCCATATGTTATCTCACTGGTCGGGCTTACCGACAAGTCTAAGGCATACCCTACCGAGCTATCGGGCGGTGAGCAGCAGCGTGTAGCGCTTGCAAGGGCGCTTGTAAACGACCCGAAGCTTATCATAGCAGACGAGCCGACGGGTAATATCGACCCTGCGCTCTCCTACGAGATAGTTGAGCTTCTAAAGGGTATCAACGAGTGCGGGACTACTATCCTTATGGTAACGCACGAGCACGACATAGTTCGCCATTTCGGCGGCAGAATAATAAATCTCAACAAGGGTGTAATATCCTTCGACGAAGTGGTTGGAGGTAAGGCAAAATGAGAGTAAGCAGTATGAGATACCTTGTTGGGCAGGGTTTTAAAAGCATTTGGAAAAACAGGATGATGTCATTCGCTTCGTTTTGTATAATACTTGTATCGCTTCTTATGGTCGGGCTTTCGGTGCTTATGTCACTTAACCTTTCAAAGATCATAAGCGGTATCGAGGACAAGAGCGAGGCTATAGTTCAGATCAAGGACGGCATAACGGAGGAGCAGCGGGAAAAACTCACAAAAGACATAATCACGCTGCCAAACGTCAACGAGCTGACCTTCTACTCTAAGGAAGAGGCCTGGAAGTCAATGGTCGAGGATATGACGCAGGAGGAGCAGGATCTGTTTAAGTATGCAGATGACAACCCCCTCCCCGACACCTTCAAGATGACGGTCATCGACATTACCAAAATGAGCGAGACTACCGCACAGATCAGTGCACTTGACAACGTTGAGTCAGTCAAGTCGCCTACATCGTTTACCGATATGCTGATCTCTATCCAGAGGGTCATCACGATAATCTCGATAGCTATCATTCTGGCGCTCGTGCTGGTTTGCCTTATCATCATTTCAAACACCACAAGGGCAAGCGTTTTTGCAAGGCGCAAGGAAATAAACATTATGAAATATGTCGGCGCTACGAACACCTTTATCAAGATCCCGTTCTTTATCGAGGGCATGATAGTAGGTATCCTCGCAGCAGGGTGTGCGCTGTTTTTGACAAAGTTTGCTTACGAGGGCGTTTACAAGATCTTCAGCACAGACTTCTCGCTTTGGGCAGTTTTGGGTATGCAAAATCTTTACTCGTTTGACAGCCTGTTCAAGGCAGTTCTCATTTCCTACGCAATTGCGGGTGCGCTGATAGGTGCTATCGGCACATCTATAAGCACAGGAAAGCACTTAAAGGTATAAAATATAAACACAAGGCATACAAAAAAGCCGTCCGAAAGGGGCGGCTTTTTGCAAATAAAGGAATACATATGAAAAGAAAATACAAGGCAAAGGCAGCGGTATCGTTTTTGTTGGCGCTTTGCATAAGCCTGACAGCCCTTGGGCAGGGCGGCAGCCAAGGTGTAAGGGTAACGGCAAGCGAGGCGGAGCAAAACAGACAGGGCATAAAGGAAAGCAAGGCCAAGATCTCAGAGCTTGAAAAGAAGCAGGAGGAGCTTGACAAAAAGATCAGCGACACAAAGGACGATATAAGCGAGCAGAAGGAAAACCAAAAGGCTATTCAGGAGCAGATCGACACGGTAAGCGAGACGATAACTGCGCTCAACGAGTCGATCATAGCGCTTGACAAGCAGATAGACGAGCTGACGGCGGAAATAGGCGAGCAGCAGGAGGCCATAGCGCTCAAAAAGGGCGAGATCGAGCAGGGCGTCAAGAACTTTGGCGGAAGGCTCAGGGCGTTATACGTTGCGGGCAGCGAGAGCTACACGGAGATACTTCTCGGGGCGACGGACTTTTACGATATGCTGATGAAGATAGAGCTTATCAAGCGTGTCGCCGACCATGACAGCGCCGAGCTTGACAGGCTGATAGCGATAAAGGACGAATACGAAGCACAGCTTTCGGTGCTTGAGCAAAACCAGGCAGAGCTAAAAAAGGCAAGCAGCGAGCTTGACACCCAGCGGAAAAAGAGCGAGGGGCAAAAGCAAAAGCTTGCAAAGCTTTACACCGAGAGCGAGGATATCATAGCGGGGCTTGAAAAAGCAGAGGCCGCATACGAGAAAAACAAAGAAAAGATCATGGCCGAGCAGGAGCAGTATGAGGACGAGCTTGCTGCCCTATACAAAAAGGAAGAGGAGCGCAAGGCTCGTGAAGCAGAGGAGGCCGAGCGCAAAAGGCGTGAGGCGGAGGAAGCCGAGCGCAAAAGGCTTGAAGCTGAGCAGGCAGCACAGCAGCAAAGCTATGAGAACGAAACATCTTATGGCTCAGAAAGCAGTGAGAGCTACTCAGCACCCGTTTCAAACAGCGGCTTTATGTGGCCTGTGCCCGGGCAGTATGGCATAACCTCATATATGGGCTGGCGCTGGGGCGCATTCCACAAGGGGATAGACATAAGCACCTGGGGGATAAGGGGCTCGACTGTAGTTGCATCAAGCAGCGGAACAGTCATAGTCGCCTGCAACGAATGTACCCACGACTGGCCAAAGGACGGAAGCTGCGGCTGCGGAGGCGGCTATGGCAACCACGTAATAATCGACCACGGCAACGGCTACTGGACGCTTTACGGGCATATGCAGTATGCATCGGTCTCGGTAGGCGACCACGTTGAGCAGGGGCAGAAGATCGGCGCTGTCGGCACGACAGGCTGGTCAACGGGCGACCACTGCCACTTTGAGGTACGCTTAAACGGCGAGCCGGTAGACCCGACGCAGTATGTGAGCTATTAAATAGCACAAATAAAACCCCGCCTTAGGCGGGGTTTTTCATTGTCAGTATGTCACAAATGACAGCGGGTTCATATAGTTGCCGCCGTAGCGAAGCTCGAAATGCAGGTGCGGGCCTGTTGACCAGCCGGTAGTGCCACTGATGCCGATCTTCTGCCCCTTATCGACCTTTTGCCCGACTGCGACTGAAGCCTCGGTAAGGTGCCCGTAAAGGGTAAGAAAGCCGTTTCCGTGGTCGATAACTACATAGTTGCCGTAGCCCCCGCCGCAGCCGCAGCTGCCGTCCTTGGGGACGTTATGGGTACACTCGTTGCAGGCGATAACGACAGTTCCGCCCTCGGAGGCGACGATCTCGCTGCCCATATATGCGCCGATGTCTACCCCCTTATGAGTAGTTCCCCACCTTGCGCCAACGCCCGAGGTAACAACCTTTGTGGAGGGGCAGGGCCAGCCGAAATTATAAAGGCACTCGCCCTTTTTCTGCTCGGTCTCGTCAGTCTTTTTATCAGAGGAGGTCTGCTCCTTTGCCTGTGCTGCCCAAAGCTCACGCAGCTTTGCGATAGCTGCAAGCTCGGTCTGCATTCTGCCTGTTTCGTCGGCACTGTCGCCGTAATCGTCCTTCAAAAACTCCGAAAGCTTATCGGCATAGCCTGCCTTTTCCGAGTTTAAGATCTTGCTCTGCTCATCAAGCTTTGCCTTGAGCTCCTTTGACTCCTCCATAGCCGCTGCTGACTGTGCATACAGCTCATCGAGGTACTGCTTTTTAGCACCAAGCCCGTCAAGCTGCGTCTTATACTCGGCCCGCTGGGCATCAAGCTGCTCCTTCTGCTCGTTATACTCATTCTTAAGCGAAACGAGCCTGTCAAGCTCCTTCTTATCGTGGTCAGCGACACGCTTTACAAGCTCGGTACGCATAAGCACATCAAAAAAGTCATTAGAGTTTAAGATTATGTCGGTATAGCCCTCGCTGCCCGCCAGGTACATAGCCCGAAGCCTTCCCTTGAAATCCCGGATACCCTTATCGATCTCGGCCTGCTTTGCATCTACAAGCGCCTGCTGCGCCGTGATCTGGGTATCAAGCTCGTTTATGTAGTTTGTGGTTATGTTTATCTCTTCGTTGAGGGAGTTTATTCGCCTGCTGATGTTTTTCTGGATTTGCTCCTGCTCGTCGATGCTGTCCTGTGCCTCCTTGATCTGCTTATCAAGCTCCTTTTGCTCGTTAGCAATCTCGCCGAGGCGCTCACGGTAGCTGTTCATATCCTTTACCTCGGTCGTCTCCTGCTTCTCGCCGCTGTCAGAAGCAAACGAGGTCACTCCCGAGCTGCCGAGCACCCCAAGAGACAGCACAAGTGCCGCCGACAAGGCTATTATTTTTTTGAGCTGAAACGTTCTCATGATCAGGTCTCCTTGCTTTTGGTTTTATACCCCGCACGATTATAAAGGCGGCTGCGATAAATTGGAATTTATCTCAATGCACAATGCACAATGCACAATTGAGGTGTGCGGCTTCGCCGCACAGATGCCCATTCGGGCTTGTTAGGGGAGCGAAATCGCTTATTTTAGGGAATATCGTTAGGATGAACGGCCGAATGGCCATAATATCGCCGAAGGCGATACCTTCATTGTGCATTGAATGGTAAATTCCAATTTATCACAGCAGCGGGGCGAACAGGCCGAGTATGGCGCTTAGCATTCGCTGTACTATCGGGCGGGAGGCGCACTCCTCATACGTCACCCTGTGGCAGTGGTTTTCAAACATATCCTCAAAATCCGCCTTTATATCGGCGATACATTCGCTGCCGTACATAAATGCTGCACATTCAAAATGAAGATAAAGGCTTCTGTAGTCAAGGTTTATCGTGCCGACCACCGCCCTGTTGTCATCGGAAAGGAAATTTTTAGCGTGGATAAAGCCCTCCTTGTACTCATAGATCTTAACGCCCTTGGCGATAAGGTTTTTGTAAAAGGACTGGCCTATCAATCTGATATACCATTTATCCGGTATCCCCGGAACGATTATCCTGACATCTACCCCGCTCTTCGCAGCGTAGCATAGGGCGGTCATCATCTCGTTGTCGGGTATAAGGTAGGGGGTCGTGATATACACGTAATCACGGGCGCTGTTTATTATGTTCATATACACAAGCTCGCCCACGTTCTCATCATCAAGCGGCGAATCAGAAAACGGCAGCACAAAGCTGTCGTCACGGGTATCAAGCCTTTCAAAGGCGTTCGGGCGGTACTTGTCATACTGTGCGACAGACTGCTCGCCCGTGATCTCCCAAAGCTGGAAAAACATCATCGTCAGGTTCCAAACGCCCTCGCCCTTGAGCATTATGGCGGTGTCCTTCCAATGGCCGAAGCGCTCTTTTTTGTTTATATACTCATCGGCGATGTTCACACCACCCGTAAAGCCCGTGTGCCCGTCGATAACAAGTATCTTTCTGTGGTCACGGTTATTTTGTATAGTAGTAACAAGCGGCACGAAGGGGTTAAATACCTTGCAGTCTATCCCCTCCTCACGAAGCTTTTTGTCATACCTGTAGGGCAGCTCTGACTGGGTGCCCATGCCGTCATACATAAGCCTTACCTCAACGCCCGCCCTTGCCTTTTTGACGAGTATCTCGTGAATGGTATCCCACATATAGCCCTTATCTATGATAAAATACTCCATAAAGATAAAGTGCTGCGCCTTTTCAAGCTCCTCCACCATAGCCGCAAACTTTTCCTCGCCGAGCTTGAAATATGTTACCTCGGTATTCTGATATATCGGGTAGCCGCCGTAGACCCTCATATAGTGTGCAAGGTTTGAAACGCTGCTGCTTTTCTCCTCAAGCGCCTTTATGACTGCCGCCTTTTGCTTTAGGTAGGGCTTTGTATTCTCGATCTTTTTTATGGAAAGGTTTTTTTCATACCTGTAGCTGCTCTGGAATTTAAGGTACAAAAACGCTATCGCCCCGAATACGGGGAATATAAGTATCGGCATTATCCACGCAAGCTTATATGCGGGGTTCTCATTCGAGTTTATGACATACATCACAACTACGACCTCAACAAACAGGAAAATGTAGTAGATAAACACAAACTGCCCCGCAAGTGAGATCAGTGCAAAGATAAGAAATGCTATCTGCAAAAGCAGAAGCGATACCACTATGAACTTTTGGGAAAAAACCGCATTTAATAGCTTTTTTGGCTCAAATTCCTTTCTGCGCTTCATATACTGCCTTTCTATAACTTCCTTAAACCGCTTTCCCCGCCAAAAGACGGGGAAGACCTATCATATAAACATTCGCTGGATAAGTATATCTATCTCTCTTTGGTCGGTAAGCTTCTCCTCGCCGACGATTATGTACGACACCTTGCCGTCCTCAAACACATACTTATAATATGTGCCCTTGTTCTTGCCCTCGACAGTTACCTCACCGGAAAGGATATGGTAGCTCCACTGTGCCTTGTCAAAGAAATTCTCCGACGCCTCGCCAAAGGTCGAGTAGCTCATTTTCGCCGCAGTATCCGAGGTGTAGGTAACTGCCTTCGCCTCGCCTACCTTAAGCATATACACAAGCATATAAAGCAAGAGCATCAGCACTATCGCAAGCACTGCAAAGGCTATGACAAGCCTTGCCTTGCCGGGCTTTTTCTTAGCCTTGCTCTTCTTTTTTGAGCCTGTGTGCAGCTTTTGCGGCTGCTCGTGCCTTACAGGAGCCTGCTCCACAATATCCATTACAGCCGTAGTTGTCGGCTTATGGGAATACACCCTTGACTGCGTCTGCACATCGGGCACAGCCCTTCTCTGCGGTGCCGCATCATAGTACTGCCGTGTTTTTTTAGGAACTATTTTTCCGCAGTTTGTGCAAAGCTTTGCCCCCTCGGGCAATATAGCACCGCAGCTTAAGCATTTATTCGCCATTGAAAAGCACACCGCCCCTCATTCAAAGTTAAAGCTTACAGATCCTTTTCTTCTTAAAAGTATCTCATAAGAGCAACGACCCTGCCTAAGATCTTGACCTCGTCAACAATGATAGGCTCCATAGTATCGTTCTCGGGCTGAAGTCTGTAGTGGCCGTCCTCCTTGTAGAAGGTCTTGACTGTCGCTTCCTCATTATTTACAAGTGCTACGACAATATCGCCGTTTGAGGCGACCTCAGTCTGCTCAACTATGACCGTGTCGCCGTCGAAGATGCCTATACCTATCATACTCTCGCCCCTTACCTTGAGTGCAAAGAGCTGCCCTGAGAATTTCTTATCAAAGCTCATCGTCATATAGCTTTCGATATCCTCGATAGCGGTTATCGGCTTGCCTGCTGTCACCGTGCCTACAACGGGAACTGTGGTGCTCGACTTATAGCCTGCTATCCTTATAGCACGGTTGCAGTTTGACTCACGCTCGAGAAGGCCCTTTCTCGAAAGGGTTATGATATATCTATGGGCTGTGGAGGTGGATTTTAAGCCGAACTCCTCCTGTATTTCCCTAACGGTAGGGGCGTAGTTATGCTCGTCAACATAATTCTTGATAAAATTGAAAACCTTGCGCTCTTTCTCCGTTACTCTCATATTATCCTTCCTTTCTGTCAGGCGTCATCTCTAAGCTTTCTTGCAAGGCGCTTTGCTATCTTGTAGGCATCGCCGCAGCCGAGGGTCATTATAAGGTCGCCCTCCCTTGCATTTTCATACAGATAATCTATTACCTGCCCGAAGTTCTTATCCTTCTGCTCGGCCGTCTGCATATCAACGACCTCGTGAGGGGTCTTGAAATAAACGCAGCCCTCGATCTTATCGCCGAGCATTTCGGTATAGATATGGTGTGTATTCTTTTCACGGCTGCCGAAAATATCGGTAAGCACGCAAAGGTCTGCTATGCTCAGAGCCGTTACAAAATCGTCCATAAGTATCTCTGTTCTGGAATATGTGAAGGGCTGGAAGACTGCGATGACACGCTTAAAATCAAGCCCCTTTGCAGCCCTTAAGGTCGCCGAGAGCTCGCTCGGGTGGTGGGCATAGTCATCAACTATCGTGATACCCCTTACCTCGTCGATCTTTTCAAAGCGCCTCATAGCGCCCCTGAACTCTGCAAGCCCCTTTCTTATCCCCTCAAAGGAAACGCCGACCTCTCTTACAGCTGCGATAGATGCCAGGGCATTTAGCACATTATGCTCGCCGGGAACGAAGATAGAATAATCTCCCTGCTTCTCGCCCTTTATATAAAGCTCAAAATCAGTCCTAAGCCCCTTCTTTGAAATGATCTTAGCGCTGTAATCGTTACTTATATCAAAGCCGAAGGTGACTACACGCTTATCGAGCCCCTCGATAGCCTTTAGGGTATTTGCATCATCGCCGTTTACAACAAGGCACTTTGATGCCATTGATGCAAACCTATGAAAGCTCTTGATTATATTTTCAAGCGTGCCGAAATAGTCAAGGTGGTCAGCATCGACATTGAGTATAACGGCAATATCAGGCGAAAGCTTTAAAAATGTATCTACAAACTCGCAGGATTCGCAGACCATTATATCGCTCTTGCCCGCCCTGCCCGAGCCGCCTACTGCCTTTAGCTTTCCGCCGATAACGCAGGAAAGGTCTACTCCCTCCTCCAGGAGTATCTGGGTAGTCATGCTCGAAGCAGTCGTCTTGCCGTGGGTGCCCGATATACAGATAGCATTATCGTACCAGCCCGTAACGATACCCAGCAGATCCGAGCGCTCGATAACATCAGCGCCGCTCGCCTTTGCAGCGACAAGCTCGGGGTTATCAGCCATAATAGCTGCGGAATAAACGATAAGATCGGCCCCCTCGATATTCTCTGCCGCCTGCCCCATATATACCTTAACGCCCATTTTCCTTACAGCGTCAAGCGTTTCCGTCTCATTATTATCAGAGCCCGAGAGGTAATACCCCTGCGAATGGAGTATCTGTGCGAGCGGGTACATACCCGAGCCGCCGATTCCGATCATGTGTATATGCTTTTTTCCGTTTAAAATATTCTTATCTACCATTAGTGATCATTGCCTCTTTTCCGATGCATTTTTTAGCTCTATTATATCTATTATACACTATTATCCCCAAAAAATAAAGTCCAATTTTGAATAAAAAAAGCCTTATTGCCCACAATTAAATTATACATTTTAAGAAAGGGCGGAAAATAATGACAATAACCGATATAAAGATACGCAAGCTTATCCCCGAGGGGCGGCTGCGGGCGATAGTGAGCGTAACGCTCGACAACGAGATAGCCATACACGACATAAAGGTGATCGAGGGCACCGGCCGCCTGTTTGTCGCCATGCCCTCACGCCGTGACGAGAGCGGGGCTTACCGTGATATAGCCCACCCTATCTCCTTCGGGGCAAGGGCGGCTATCGAGCAGAAGATCCTTTCTGCCTACTACAGTGCCGTTTCGGGTTCTATGCCCTCCTAAGCGAGCGGCTTTACGCTTACCTCGCCGCTTATGAGCGCCTCCCTGCTGCCGTCGGCATAGCGCACTAGCAGCCTTGCCCTATCGTCTATCCCCAGGGCACGTGCGGGGGTCTTGCTGTCGTTTTTTATCACGTTCACATCTCTGTCGATAAGCAGCTGGCGCTTTTTATACTCTTCAAGATACGCCTTATCGGAGGGGTCGCTTATCAGCCCTTCAAGCTCCTTAAGCACCTCGGCTGTAAGGCGGTTTCTTATATTATCCTGCTCGATCTGCCCGAAAAGCGAGGTCGCTATGCCCTTTATCTCCTCGGGGAAGTCGCCCTCGGGGGTGGTGATATTTATGCCTATTCCCAAGATAGCGTGATCGAGCATTCCGCTCTCAAAGCTTACAGAGGCCTCGGTAAGTATACCGCAGACCTTTTTTTGGTTTACGAATATATCGTTGACCCACTTTATCATCGGCTTGAGCTTTCCGTTTGAGACAGTCTCTATCGCCTTGCAGACAGCGACTGCCGCCGAGGTGGTGATAAAGAGCGAATCCTCCGCCCCAAGTCTTGGGCGAAGAAGGAGGGATATATATACCCCGCTCCCCTCCGGCGAATAGAAGCTTCTGCCGAGCCTGCCCTTGCCGGCGGTCTGCTCACGGGCGATAAGTGCATAGCCCTCGGGGGCGCCGTTTAGTGCAAGCTGCTTTAAAAGGTCGTTTGTCGAGGTAACTGTGCCCCTTACATCAATAGTGAGAGGCGTTTCACCAAGCAGGGCGGTTATGCCCTCCTTTGAAAGGCTCATATCCGACTCGGGAAGGAAATACCCCTTTTTGGTCTTTGCATAGATCTTGACGCCGCCCCGCCTAAGCTCCTCGATCGCTTTCCAGACAGCGTTTCTTGACACGCCGAGCTTTCCCGCAAGCTCCTCGCCCGAGACCGCCCTTCCTCTGTGCTGCTCAAGCAGCTCCAGCACACGTTCGGTAGTTCTCAATACCATCACCTCTCCTCAAATGTCTAAAATATAACTGTATCTATACTGCAAGCCCGTTAGATCTTAAAATGCTCATAGCCGCATCTACGGGCAGATGCTTTATCATATGCTTTTTATGCTTTTCATTCTCGGTGCATATCTGTATCGAGCAATAGCCCGCCTTTTGCTGTGCCCAGGTCTGAAGTATAGCTACCCTTGTTATCTTTTCCCTATTTACTACCACCCTGTGAAAGCCGTAAAAGCGGCAGTAATCGAACACGCAGCAGCTCTCGTTGAAGCCGACCCCCGTATTGAACGCCGCAACAGCCTTAACGATCACGAGCCACACACAGGGAACAGACGCTATGAATGAGATTATATTTATCTCATCGACCCAGCGGGGAAAGATGAATACAAACACCTGCCTTAACACCGGAACAAAGAGCGAGATGAATACCGGGATACATATGAACCGCCAAAGCTCACGCTTGCCCGTGGTAAGCATAGCCTTCGGGCAGGTAAGGCTCGGTATAAGGATAGAGAGGGTCTTATCTATCTCCTTATCCGTTGCGATAGGGGCGATAGTGGGTATCTCGCTTCGTCTTTTGCCGTAGCCCGTACAGCTTACATTTACAGTGCAGATCTTGAAGATCTTCATAAGCAGCGAGCGGGTCATGTCGTAGTAAATTATCCTGTCCCTATGCATTACATCATGCCTTACCGTCCAGATACCGCTTCTGACGATCAGCCGCCTGCCGTGCCTTGTAACGGAAAAATGCCAGTAACGCATAAGGTTTGCAAAAAACGAAAGCAGCCAGCCGCCTATTATGATAAGCGCCGTCACCACTATCACATACGGGATAGACCTTGTATATTTTGAGATCTCGCCTGCGGCGGTGTTTAAAAGCCTTATCTCGATATTTCTGTCAACTATCCTCGAAGCCTCGAACATAAGACCTGCGAAAATGATAACCCCCGAAAGGGTAGATGAGAAAAACAGCGAGAAGGCGAGCTGGCTTCTTTTCTTGCTCTCGACAGTATATTTTACCGCCCTTTCATTCTCGTCAGACACAAGGGCAAGTATATGCTCCGCCCTCTTTTTGGGAAGCACCAGGATTATATCGCATTTTGACACGCTCTTGGCATTAGTGTCGATATAAAGCGTCGCCGCCCCGAAAAGCCGCTGAAGCGAGCCTTGGTGCACCGAAACGGTAGTTACGCTGCTAAAGCACAGCTTAGTTGCCGCAAGCCCGAAAAAGCCCGAGTGGGCAGTTATGCTCTTTTCATCTATCTCAAAATAGATAAACACCCACCTTAGCCACGCAAAGGCGAAGATAGCGCTTATCGCCAAAATATCTACCCAGTTTGTGACCAGCCACGACCTTATATCAAATCTAAGCGCCACCAAATACTTAACAAGCGGTATGAGCAGCAGCCAAAGCGTTTTTGAGGTGTAGCCCACGATCTTTACAGGGTGCTGGCGGTGGCGGAAAAATTCACGTATGCGCCTTATGGCCTTATGCTGTTTCATTTGCCGCCTCCTCCCGCTTCAATACCTTATCAAGGTAGGAGGTTATCTCGTTTAAGTCGCCCTTGCTCAAAAACCAGAACACCATTTGCGAGCCGAGCGAATTTATCACAAGGAAATTGAGCCCCGTAGCACGGCTGAGCGGTGTAACTATCGCCGTAAAGGAGCGTACCGAGCTGAGCTTCATATACTGCTTCTTGAAAATGAACACGCCCGTATTGCAGATAAGCTCGTTCCTGCTGACCGAATAGCGGCTGAGTGAAAAGAAGAGCGGCACAACTATCAGCAGCACCAAAAATGTAAGTATTATGATAAACAGCATAACATACCAAAATATCACAGACTTGAACATCGCCCCGAAGCCGCAGGCAAAGCACAAGGCAAGCGATAATATTATAACAAAAAGATATATAGATATCATAGCGAGCCTTGACGGCCTATACATATGCATTTTGCATTTTCTCCTTGAAGGTCAGATAACTTTTTTTGCGTGGCGTGTAACGTGGCAGCCGACGTTCACGCTTACGGGCAGCCCCGCTATATGCGTAGGCGCCTCCTCGATATTTACTGCAAGGCAGGTAACAGTTCCGCCAAAGCCCTGAGGGCCTATGCCGAGGGCATTTATCCTCTCAAGCATTTTCTGCTCGAGCCCGGCATAAAGCGGCTTAGGGTTTCTTACCGTTACATCACGGCACAGCGCCTTCTTTGCAAGGTAGGCACACTTTTCAAAGTCACCGCCGATGCCTACGCCTATCACGATAGGCGGGCAGGGGTTTGAGCCTGCCTTGGCTATGCTGTCGGCTACAAAATCGACTATCTCATCATGTGTAACAGACGGCGTCATCATCTTTAGCGCCGACATATTTTCAGAGCCGAAGCCCTTCGGGGCAACGGTTATGCTCACTCTATCGCCCGGTACAAATTTAAGGTGCACAACAGGCGGGGTGTTATCACCCGTATTGACCCTCTCGAGCGGGTCGGCAACGACCGAGCAGCGAAGCCTGCCGTCGATATAGCCCCTTGCAACGCCGTTATTTATCGCCTCGTTTATATCACCGCCGACAAAGTGTACGTCCTGCCCGACCTCCATAAAGATGACCGCCATACCCGTATCCTGGCAGATAGGTATAGTCTGCTCACGGGCAACGTTTATATTGTCGATCAGATCGTCAAAAACGTTCCTGCCGACGGGCGACTCCTCCCTTTCTCTGCCGCTTATGATACACTCCTCAAGAGTTTTCGGCAGATAGAGGTTTGCGCTTATGCAAAGCTCTCTTATGGTATTCTCGACCTCACTGACATTTATTTCACGCATTTGTTTCTTTCCTTTCATACCTCACCTCACCGCCTGCTACAACAAGCATAGGTGACTGATATATATCGAGCGGGTCGCCCTCAAAAAGCGACATATCCGCATATTTCCCCTTTTCGAGCGAGCCGATAAGGTCGTCTGCCCCTATCGCCCTTGCGGGGTCGACAGTTATCGCCTCTATCGCCTTATCGTGCGGCAGGCCGTTTTTTACAGCTATCGCAGCGGTAAGGGGAAGATACTGTATAGGCGTTTCGCTGTGGTCAGTGCAGATAGACACGCTGACGCCCGCTTTATCCAGCACTCCCGCATTTGCGGGGGTAAGGTTTGCAAGCTCGGGCTTGCACTTATCGCAAAGCAGCGGCCCTACCACGGCGCAGACGCCCTCTTCTCTAAGCTCGTCTGCGATAAGGTGCCCGTCGGTGCAGTGGATAAGGACGAAGTCGAGATCAAACTCCTTAGCTATCCTTATCGCCGTAAATATATCATCTGCCCTGTGGCAGTGAAAATGTGCCTTGACCTTCCTTTGCAGGAGCGGTATGAGCGCTTCGTTCTTAGCATCATACTCGGGGGCGTCCTCGTCCTCGGCCTCGGCCTTTTGCTTATCCTCCATATAGCGCCTTGCCTTTGAGAGTGCCTCTCTGATCAGCGCAGCTATCGCCAAGCGGGTATAGGGGGTCTGCTCCTTGTTCATATAGGTCATTTTGGGGTTCTCGCCCATAGCGAATTTAACGCCGACAGTCCTTATGAGCATATTATCGACCCTTTTTCCGTAGGTGTGTATAAGCGCTATATCCCCCGCAACGGCATTTGCCGACCCGGGCGATACCACGACAGAGGTTATGCCTGCCCTTATCGCCTCGCCAAAGCTCTCATCAAAGGGGTTTATGCCGTCTATTATATGCATATGCGGCGTGCAGGGCTCGCTTTCCTCGTTGAAATCATCGCTTTCCTCTCCGACACCGTTTGTGGTAAGCCCCAAATGTGTATGTGCATCAACAAACCCCGGGTAAAGGGTAAGGCCGTGTGCGTCATAAGCGTCAGCCTCGCCGCACTCGCCCTCGCCTATCTCTGTGATGACCCCATCCTGCCATTTTATAAAGCCACGCTCTATAACACGGCGTGAGCTGTCCATTGTTATTATTCTGGTATTTTTTATACAGTTCATTCGTTTTTTCCTTAATTCT
>JAFRYW010000101.1 GCA_017442845.1 Ruminococcus sp. | reverse complement strand
TCGACCTACGGTCGATGATATTTTAAATCATCGCCGAAGGCGATACCTTTATTATTCATTATTCTTTCTTCTTTATTATTTATTCTTTTAGCAGCAGCGTACACAAAGCTTGCATCTTAAATAGCTTCTTTATCGCTGCTGCGCTTACGAAGGCTTCCTTTCGTAAGGGGGATATTTTGTGATCTGCTGAGCTTTTCTTCATCAAGCGGCCTTATCGGCGGCTGAGATAGTGTCGGCAAGGGCTGCCTCTAAGCCCTCAAGCTTATACTCGCCCGTTTCACGGTCGATGCACGAGCCTGCGTCCCAGAGTATCGGGCACATATTGTGCTCACGTGCCGACTTCATGACCGAGCTGATATAAAGAACTACCGACTTTAAGTCCTTATCCTTGACAGTTGCGCCGTACTCGCCGATAATAACGGGAACGCCCTTATCTACATAGTTTTCCTTGAGCTTTTGCATCTGCCCCTCGAGGTAGTCAAACTCCTCATCGGTGCCCCAGGTCTCCTGATAGCCCCAGGTCGAGGTAAGGTCTGCGATAGCAAAGGTCGAGGGGGAATAGTAGTGTACCGAGAGCATCGTTCTGTCATCGCCCTCGGGCATTTTTATGCCGCCCTCTATCGTGCGGTCGATATCCGTCCAGTAGCCCGCAAGCAGCAGGTAGCGCTTATCGTTGTTTCCGCCCGACTTTCTCACAAGGTCAACGAACTCGCCGTTTATCTTGTTCATAAGCTCGCAGCCCTTCTGCACGCCGATATCGTCAAAGCCGATCTCGTTCATCGACTCCAGGATCAGGTGCTCATCGTAATTTTTGAACCTGTCTGCGATCTGCGTCCAAAGGTCTTTATATTCCTTTATCGTCTTGTCATAGTCGCTGCTCGCCTTGGTGAGCCATTTATCCTCGTGGTGGATATTGACTATAACGTAAAAGCCCTCGTCGATACACCAGTCAACGACCTCCTGCACACGGTCGAACCACTTGGCCTTGATCTTGTGGTCGTCACCCTCCGAATGGTCGCTCCACGTCACGGGCACACGGATAGTGTCAAAGCCCTTATCGTGAACGCTCTTGATAAGCTCCTTCGTGACCTTGGGGTTGCCCCAGGCTGTCTCGTAGTCCATATCATCACTGACCCAGGTGCAGTTTGACGGGTCGAGCGAGTTGCCCAGGTTCCAGCCGACGCCCATTGACTCAACAAAAGCCTGCGCACTTTCCGCCGAGTGGAACTCCTTCGGCGTATCGGCTGCCTCGCCGCCCGACGAGCTGTCCGCCCCGCCGCAGCCCACCGCCGACAGCGCCATAGCCGCAGCAAGGAATATAGATGTAAGCTGTTTTTTCATAACATTTCTCCTTTGTTTTTTATAAGTCAGATGAGGGAAAAGAGCCCCCCTTACAACAAAAAGATTATAACATATTTATTATGCTTTTACAAGTGTCCTTTAGTGCTGTCAAGGTATAAATTTATGCAAAACTCGCCGCCAAATAATGTAAGGTGTAAAAAATATACTGCTGCATATGTATATTATGCATAAGCTTATAAAGAATAATGAACAATTTGTTGACAAGTGAAAATAAATATGATATAATATTAGGTAATATAGGGTAGTATCGTTTATACCCAAGCATTATTTTGAAAAGGGATGAGATCTTTGACAGAGCTTGAAAAAATGCAACAAACTGTCACCTACTGTGAGCGTTACTTTGAGTTTGAAGACGCAGTAACGGTCAATCAGGAAAATATAGAGTATCTTAAGACATATCTGCATGACAATGACTATGTTGTAAAGAATTTCGATATGGGCAGCAAGGTAAAGCGCTCGCTTTTGATCGCCGGCGGCGGCGGGCTCATAATGGGGCTGCTTTTACTGGCGCTGTGCGGGCTTTCGCTTTGGTATATACCGCTTATCGCATTTGTTCTTATTGCAGGCGCTTTGGGGTTTTTCCTTGTGTCGCTGCAAAAATTCAAGCTCACCGAGGCTGAGAAGCATCAGGTCGAGGTAAACGAGGGCATCAACGAGCAGATTGAGGCGTTAAAGTCCCGTGAGGAAATGCTGGTTCGGCAGAAGGACGAATACTACAAGGGGCTTCAGGAGAAGGAGCTTTGTGCGATCCCTCTCGAATATATGCAAAACGCCGCACAGATCAAGGGCTACCTCGAAAACGGCGAGGCTGAAACTATAGAGGACGCAGTCGCTATCTTTGAGCAGCAGCTGCTTATGCAGGAGATGTCAAGCATTATGACCCAAAAGGCCCCCACACCCATTGTAGACAACAAGGAGCGCTTTGGCGACCCGCTCGAGATCATCAAGAAAAACAAAAAGGCAAAGAAGAAGAGCCTATTCAAAAAGTAAGAGCTACGCCCTCCGCAGTCGGGGGGCGTTTTTTATGGGGCAATTCACAATTCACAATGCACAATGCACAATTATTGTGTGCGGCTTCGCCGCACAGATGCCCATTCGGGCAGCCGCCTGCGGCGGCTATCGGGGGCTTTGCCTGCATTCGCAGTAGGCAAGCGCCCCCGAACCCCTTCGCAGTTGCAACCTTACAAAACTGTAACCTTCCGTCACATTAAAAGAGCGACAGGGGCGAAAATATGCTGTATAATAAGACCATAGCAAAGAGAAAGGAAGTTGGTCTTATGGAAAAAATGCTTTTTATACTGGAGTTTATTCTATGTATAGTGATACTGATGTTGCTTCCGATAAGGATAGTTTTATGTGCTGTGAAGAGAAAAATAATAAACAAAGTGCAAAGCAAAAGAAAAGGAGAAACAAAACAATGGAGCTGTTAAGGATCGAACACATAGAAAAATATTACGGCAGCCGTTCAAGCCTGACTAAGGCTATAGATGACATAAGCCTTGATATCGAAAGCGGCGAGTTTACTGCGATAATGGGTGCATCGGGCAGCGGCAAGACCACCCTTCTAAACGTAATATCCACTATCGACAGGGTAACGGCGGGGCACATATATCTTGAAAACACCGACATTACCGCACTTAGGGGCAAGGAGCTCAACAAATTCAGGCGTGACAAGCTGGGCTTTATTTTTCAGGACTTCAACCTGCTCGACACGCTGACGGCGTATGAGAACATAGCCCTTGCGCTGACTATCAAAAAGCTTGGCTTTAAGGAGATAGACGAGGCTGTGCATCGTGTTGCAAAGCAGCTCGAGATCACCGACGTTTTGCAAAAATACCCCTACCAGATGTCGGGCGGGCAGAAGCAAAGGGTCGCCTCGGCAAGGGCGATAGTCACCTCGCCCAAGCTCGTGCTTGCAGACGAGCCGACGGGTGCGCTCGACTCAAAGAGCGCAAAGCTGCTGCTTGAGCGCTTTAACTACCTTAACCGTGAAAACGGTGCGACTATACTTATGGTAACGCACGACAGCTTTACCGCAAGCTACTCAAGCCGTGTGGTCTTTATCAAGGACGGAAAGGTGTTCTGCGAGATCAGCCGTGGCGGCAACACAAGAAAGCAGTTCTTTGACAGGATCATCGACGTTGTAACGCTGCTTGGAGGTGACGTAAGCGATGCTCTTTAAGCTGACACTCGGCAATATCAAAAAAAGCATACGTGACTACGCCATTTACTTTTTCACGCTGATAATAGGCGTTTCGATATTCTATGTTTTCAATGCGATAGAGTCGCAGACGGCATATCTGCGTGTGTCAAGGGACACAAGAGAGGTCATACAGCTCATCAATAAGATACTCTCCGGCGTGTCGGTATTCGTGGCAGTGGTGCTGGGGCTTTTGATAGTGTATGCAAGCCGCTTTCTTATGAAAAGGCGCAACCGTGAATTTGCGCTCTACCTTACGCTCGGCATGAGCAAGGGCGGGGTGTCGCTGATACTTCTTGCAGAGACTGTTATCATCGGCGCAGGCTCGCTTTTGGTAGGGCTTTTGATAGGCACAGGTATCTCGCAGGTGTCAAGCGCCCTTGTAGCGGGGCTGTTTGAAGCCGATATGTCAGAATACCACTTCAACATCTCGGCACAGGCGATAGTAAAGACACTTATCTACTTTGGGATAATGTACCTTGTGGTAATGCTTTTCAACACTGTAATGATAGGCAGAAAAAAGCTTATCGACCTTATGAACGCCGGCAAGCGCTCGGAAAAGCTCAAGCTAAAAAACCCCGTGGCTTGCGTTATAATGTTTATCATAGCAGCAGCGGCGCTCGGCTTTGCATATTATATGGTCGGCTGGAGGACGACCGAGCTTGAAGAGAGCACCTTTTTTACCTACATCGTGGTAGGCTGTATCAGCACATACCTTATCTTCCGCTCGGTATCGGGGCTGATGCTCAGGGTATTTATGTCCGCAAAGGGGCTTTACTACAGGGGGCTTAATTCCTTTACCTTTAGGCAGCTAAGCTCTAAGGTAAACACTATGGTCTTTTCGATGACGCTTATCTGCCTTATGCTTTTTGTGACGATATGCGCCCTTTGCAGCGCCTTTACAATAAGAAATTCCCTAAATAGGACTCTAAACGAATGCTGCCCTGCCGATTATCAGGCAGGAATGAGTATATTTAATAACGGCGAGGAATATATGGTGCTTGATTATATCCCTCTCGACCCCGAAAAGATCTATAAGGACGCAGGGATAGACCCCGAGGACTATTTTGAAGAATATGCTCTGACAAGGGCGGTATATGACAGCAGCCTCAACTATGAGGGCTTTTACGGGGAGTATTTTGATGAGGCTATGGTTCTGAGCGATGACATCGGCATGATATTGCAGGAGGAGCCGCTCATATCAATAACAGATTACAACAAGCTTATGGAAATTTACGGCGGAGAAAAGGAAACGCTCGGCGAGAATGAATACATTGAGCTTTGCAACGTGAAAAAAAGCGCAGAACAAAGAAACTATATGCTTGAAAGGGGAAAGGAGATAACTGCATTCGGTGTCACACTTAAGCCTAAGTATGATGAATGCATAAACGGCGTAATGGAGCTTTTTGACAGCTATAACAATTACGGTGTCACGATAATCCCCGACAGCGTTGCCGCCAAGGCAGAGGCAGGGGTATATTACCTTACCGGAAACTTTAACACTGACGACAAGCAAAAGATAAGCTCATATATCGAAAAGCTTAACAGTGAAGCGCCCAACCCTGTATTATCGGCATTAAACAAAGAGTATGAAAAGCTTGATAATGAAAGCGTAGGCTTCAATTACTATGCAGTAACAAAGCAGCAGTTTGGAGAGGCAAATATCGGCATAAAGGCGCTTGTGACCTTCCTGGGGCTTTATGTAGGCGTGGTATTTCTAATAACAAGCGGCGCCGTGCTCGCACTCAGGTCACTGTCTGATGCCTCTGACAGCTTGAGCAGGTATGATATGCTAAGGCGCATAGGCGCTGACGAGCGTGACATTAAACACTCGCTCTTTTTGCAGACGGTATTGTTTTTCGCACTGCCCTTGCTGCTTGCGATATTCCATTCACTTTTCGGAATGAAGTTTGCATACTTCTTCCTCGGAATGTACGGCGTATCAGCCATTATCCCCTCGATACTGATGACGGGCGGGATAATAATGCTGATCTTCGGCGGGTACTTTGTGATAACCTACCTTTGCAGCAAAATGATGATAAAGCCGGTAAATAAGTAAAACAAAAAAGGCACCGAGCTCTCGGTGTCTTTTTTCATTGTAAAGTATAACAAGCTGTTTTGCTAAATAATGCGCCCCTCCAAATGGTCGCACTCGTGCTGTATGATCTGGGCGGTGAAGCCTGTGAAGCTGCCCTTTTGGGGCTTTAGGCTCTCATCTAAGTATCTTACCTCGATAGCTTTATAGCGCACGGTCTTTCTAACGCCGATAAGCGACAGGCAGCCCTCCTCGGTCTCATATTTGCCCGATCTTTTGGTGATAACGGGGTTTATCATCACCGTCTGCCCCTCGCCCTCATCAAAGATTATTATCCGCTTGGAAAAGCCTATCATATTCGCAGCCATTCCCACGCAGCGCTCGGCATTAGCCGCAAGGGTGTCCTTAAGATCCTGCACCGCGCCCGCATCGTCCTTGCCCGCAAGGGTGCTCTTTTTAGAAAGGAAGGCTATGTCTCTTACTATTTTCCGCTCCATTTTATCCTCCGTATTACTCAAAAGCCCCCGCCGCTAGGGGGCAGGGGCTTAAGCTTTTTACTGTTTTACGACCAGAATGCAACAACAGGGGTGTTGTAGGGTACATTATCATATACCCACTTAGCGTCCTCAGTTGAAACATTTACGCACCCGTGCGAGCCGTTCCACTTGTAAAGGTCGCCGCCGAAGTAAGGCTGCCACGGTGCCGAGTGGATACCGATACCGCAGGTGGAGATGTTGTTCCAATAATCTACCATTGTATCCCACGATGAACCGTCGGCGTTAGAATCCTTAAGTCTTGCGGGGGACTGCTTGCTCCAAACACAATAAACTCCCTCGGGGGTGTTTCTTGTAGCTGTCGGCAGACCTGTTACAACATCACACTCCCACTTCTTCTTGCCCTTTTCGTAGTAGTACATATGCTGTGCGGAAAGGTCGAGCTCAAGATATGTGTCACCGATATCGTCCTCAGCTGTCCAGCAGTCACGGTTACCCTCATAGGTGTAAGCGATACTGCCATCTTGATTCTTCATAGAATAGAAAATCGGATCTACAGTAACACTCTCGCCGTCCTTTATCAATTCGATAATATAATCTGCCATTCCGTCTTCTTCCTCATCATTGAGCCACCAACCATAGAGGCTCTCATCAGGGTCAACGGTAACTGTGCCGTGATTTGTCGATTTGAACTTTCTCGGCGTTCCAAATGTATTATATTTTTCTGCAAGTTCAAGCACATACTTCTGGACCTCTGACTTATCGACTGTATATGTGCCGTCCTCATTAAAATCGAGCCAGTCCATAAAGCGTGTGCCCTTAAGGGTCGCCTTCTCATAAACAAAGTCAAACTTTATCTCTATCGTTGCTATCTCATTTAGGGAATCTACCTGCTCCTGAAGATCCTCAGCCACGATCGTGGGCTTCTCATAAACATCAAGGTCTGCGATAGAAATATCGTAGTTGCCCTTAGACAGCTCGCTTGAAATATAATCATAGATATCGCCGAGCTTGTTTTTGTCGATAGAGTTGCCGACGACCTCCTTAACGACCGTAAAGCCGTCATCAGTCTGCTCGATATAGGCGTTTTTTGACTCTATAACGTTCTGGCTCTCGATAACGTTGCGCTTGATGATAGCGTTTAGCTTTGTGTCATTGAAGCTCGAATCGGGGTCGAACTCATAGCTTGTGTCATTTAAAAGCGAGCGGAACCACATCGTATGATCCTGCTTTTTAAATGCCTGATCGACTGCATCGCCTATATTGTTTGTAAGATCAAGATCCTTAAGGTCGATATTCACCTTTGAGCCGTCACGCTTTGTGATCGAGATCTGGTCGTTAAAATCTATCTGCCCCGTGAGCTTTGCTACCGCCTGCTCGGGGGTGAGCTTGCTCACATCTACCTTATTTATCGTAGTATTTGCAAGAAAAACGCCGTCATACGCCTTTTTGCCGTAGGCATACGCACCAATAACGCCGCCGACAATAGCTAAGGCCATTATGCCGCAGACAATATCGACTGCGTGGGATTTTTTCTTTTTCTTTTTCTTTTTACTGCTGCTCATTGACCTGTTACCGTTTCTATACTCATCATCTGACGAACTTGAATAGCTCTTGTGATACACCTCACGCTCGGCGGGCGCTTTCTGAACGGGCGCCTGTGCATTCAGTGCGAGATCGTCATCGTCATCGTCCTTATCGTTAAGTGCCATATTTTGAGCTATTTGCTTTGCGAGTGCCTCTTTTGCCGAGGGGGCACTCTGTGCGGGCTGCTCTGCTGAGCTGTCAGCTTCACCGCCGAAGAATATATCCTTCTCATCTGTATTATTAGCCATAAACCCTATCCCCCACCGTTATCGGGGGCAGCCTCCTTTCGGCACTGTTGTCCATAAATCTACACATTTATTCTTAGCAACTTTTATTATAACACAACTCACTGAAAATTGCAACAAAAAAATTATACAATCTTGCTGTGAATTACCGCCCCTTAATAGTAAATATTTGCTATAGTCAGATCTTACTTAAAAATATCATCATATTTAGGCTGTTCGTAGGTGTTTTCGGGGGCAGACTTCCCGAGGCCGGGCGAGCCGCCGTTTTTCTTTCTATACACATCTACAGCCACTATAATGCCTATCAATGCGATAAGCCCGACAGCTATCCCGATACCCACGGCGGAGTATTCGTTTCCCGTATCGGTGCAGTTGCGTGAGGGGTCTGCGGGGTCGTAATAGACGGTAACGGAGGTACCCAGATGCTGCATAGTCCTTGACGATGCGGTGCGTGCAGTATAGGTCTGCCCCTCGACCTCGAACTCAACTATGCCGGTATAGGTAGTCCTCCTGTTTGAGAGGAAGTGAGTATTCGTCCTTCTGTCAACGATAACGCCCTGCGCCTGTGCGGTGCAGCTTTCGACTATCGCCTTTTTCTCCTGATAGCGCAGAAAGCCTCTCACACCGAATATTGCAAGAAACAGCGCAAGTATTATAAGTGTAAGCTTTTTATGCTCCTCGGTAAAGCGCCTTATCGGCGGCAGATCGAATACCGAAAAGCCCCTTCTCCTTCTGTAAGCCATTGTTTTTCTCCCTTTTTTATTTATGTGATATAAATTGGAATTTATCGTTTCAATGCACAATTCACAATGCACAATGCACAATTGAGGTGGTGGGCTTCGCCCACGAATTA
>JAFRYW010000100.1 GCA_017442845.1 Ruminococcus sp. | reverse complement strand
GCCCTTGAGGAGCACGGCGACGATGTTGTAAGCACCTTTACAAACGTTGCGACCAAGCTCAACACCGCCTGCAAGAATGCGGCGAGCACATCACTTGCATCGCCCGGTACTCTTGTTAAGATCGCAGGCGTTAAGGGCAAGGTCAGCGAGCAGACCAATGAGATGAAAAAGCAGATGGATACCATCAGCGAATACATCAAGAGATTGCAGGCAAGGTATGACTCCAATAAGGACAGATACTGGAAGCAGTTCAACTCAATGGAAACTGCGCTTGCAAATATGAACTCTACAAGCACCTATCTCGGCCAGATGATGGGCTTCTAAAAATAAGCTAAAGGAAGTGTTTACAGCATGGCTGAAAATCCGTACAAGAAATACCGTGAGCAGTCTATCAACACGATGACGCAGGGCGAGATGCTCGTGCTGCTGTTTGAAACGTGCGTAAAAAGGCTGACTGAGGGTGTTATGTATATCGAGCAGAAGGATTATGCCAAGGCAAACGAGTGCCTGCAAAAGGGCGAGCGCATAATCAGATACCTTGACAATACGCTTGACAGACAGTATGAGATAGCAAATGACTATTCAAGGCTATACGATTACTTTATCTGGCGTATCACGACAGGCAATATACACAAGGATGCAAGCCTGATAAACGAGGTCATACCTATGATCTCAGACCTCGGCAAGACCTTTAAGGAGGCCGAGCGTATAGCAAGGCAGCAGCAGCACACCTGATAAGTGACACAATACCTCTGTGTACAATATAAAAATTCCCCTGCACATTAGCTGTGCGGGGGAATTTGCTTTGTTTATTCAAAATATTCTCTGTACCAAACAAGGAAGGTGTAGATCGTCCAAAGCTTTCTCCAAAGGTCGGAGTTGCCGCCCTTGTACTCGTCCCAGATCTTTCTTACCTCGTCCATATTGAAGAATTTGTCTGCTGTGTCGGAGAAGATAAGGTCTCTTACAGAGGCGTTGTAATTGTCATCAGCCATCCAGATCCTGATAGGCACTATGAAGCCCAGCTTTTTGCGGAAGGCGATCTCCTCGGGCAGCATTTTCGCCGCCGCTGTGCGGAAGGCCACCTTGTTCTGCTCCTCATTCACCTTGAAGCGTGAGGGCATACGTGAGGCTATGTCAAAGATCCTCCTGTCGGTGAGGGGCATTCTTATCTCCAAGCCTGCCGCCTCGCTCATCTTGTCAACGTTTAGGTAAATGTCGCCCTCCAGCCAGATCTGAATGTCAACATCGCTCATTTTTGTCAGCGGATCGAGCCCCTCTGTTTCCTCGTAGATGTGTCTGACAAGGTCTATCGGCAGCACACCGGGAACGTAGTTTTTGAGCAGAGCCTTTTTCTCGTCCTCCTTCATAATGTTGGTGTTGCCGACGTAGAAGGTCTTTAGGTTGTCGCCGTAGCGCTCGGCGTTTCTGTACATATTGTACCCGCCGAAGAACTCGTCAGAGCCCTCGCCCGAGTAGCAGAGCTTTGTGTGCTTTGCGGTCTCCCTGCACGCTATCGCAAAAACTATCGCAGAGGCATCGCCTAAGGGCTGCTCCATATTTTTCATAACATAGGGCACGGCGTCAAAGTACATCTGCGGCGTGATAAGGCAGCGGGAGTTCTGCCTGCCGAGCAGGTCTGCCGTTTTCTTTGCAAGGGGCGACTCGTCAAAGCGCTCGTCATCATACCCGCAGGAATCCGTCATCATAGCATCGCTCATAGCAAGCACATATGAGGAATCAACGCCGCCCGAAAGGAAGCTCTCGGCAGTCTCCTCGGGCAGCTTTACCTCGGGCATTATTTTACCGAGTGTTTCGTGTATCTCGTTTGCCCAGTCGTCGAGCGTCTTGCTCTCGTCGGGGTGGAAGGTGGGCGCCCAGTAGCGTGTTACGGTGAGCTTGCCGTTTTCAAATTCGAGGTAGTGCCCGGGCATAAGCTTTTTTACCCCCTCAAAGAAGGTATCCTCGCCCGCCACGTAGGTAAGCGTCATATAAAGCTGCAGCGCCTTGGGGTCGAGCCTTTTCTCAAAGCCCTCGCCCTCTAAGATGCTTTTAATAAATGTGCCGTAAAGCAGCTTATTATCCTTAGTAACATAGTAGTAGAAGGGCTTGGTGCCGAAATGGTCTCTCACGCAGAAGACTTTGCCGCCGTCCTCTATCGCAAATGCAAACATTCCGTAAAGGTGGTCTGCTATATCCCTGCCCCATTTTTCATAGGCCTTTAGTATGATAGCCCTTTCTCTTTCCTTCGGCGCAAGCGCCTTATCTACCGAGAGCTCGCCGCAAAGGGCGTCCCAGTTTCTTATGTGTCCTCTGTATTCGGTAAGTTTTGCCATTAGCTTTTCCTCCGTATCTGTGTTAGATTACTTTAATTATATCAAAAAAATAATATGCTGTCAATGCTTTGAATATTCCCTTAATTTTTGCCAGCACAGCTGATGCGGGAAATGAGAATTTATCTCAATGCACAATG
>JAFRYW010000099.1 GCA_017442845.1 Ruminococcus sp. | reverse complement strand
CATTGTGCATTGAGGCACACGGGGGTAATAATGATCTAAGGAGGCTATTAGCATGAGTGAAAAGTTTACAGTTACGTTTGAGGCACTTCCAAAGAATTTAGCAGAGCTGCAGGCTCTCCCGGAGGCGAGCCTTTCCGAGCCGCAGTTTGCGGCGGCACTGTTTGTTGCGGCAGTCGCACGCTTTCCCGAGGACAGGGAGGCTGCCTATGAAATGATCGACTTTCTAAGAGGCCCACGCCCTATGTCGCCCTATGACAAGCAGTTCATAAGGGACAGATTTATGGACGCAGACTACGTGCCCCGCTCGTATTTTGCAGGCTCCTCCCCCGAGAACAAGTACACACCCGATACGCCCTACACGATAACCTTTGAGACAAACCCCTATTCCTACGAAAACGAGGGGTATGTCAAGCTCTGGTGCCGCTCCTCTGGCGCTGATAACCCCCGTGACATAGTGCTTAGAAAGCAGGGCAGCACGGGCAAGTATTTCCTTTGGGAGCAGCATCTGCTGGTGGGTATAAGACCCTGCGACGACCCGTGGGCGTGAAAAAACAACAAATAACAAATAACAAAGAATAAACGGCCTGTCCGCTTTGCGGGCAGGTCATGATTTTTCCGCAGACAGTGCCTTTTTTATCACAGCTGCCCTAATTTGCTATTGCATTTTGCAAAAAAATGTGTTATCATAAAGATAAGAAAATTGTCAAAGCAAGGGTGAGGGTATGCTTGGTGTTGTTTTTTCAAATATTGCGGGGTTTGATGCGATAATCTTTATTGCGGGTATCGTTAATGCGGTGGTGTATTATTTTGCCTACAGCGCTGCTAATGAGCTTTATAAGAAGATGCACCTTACCGTCTTTGTGCCCGATAACGATGACTCAAAGGCACAGGCGCAGGAGGCTGTCAGCCGCCTTACCGAGACGGAGCTTACTGATATGCGCACCCGCTGCGGAAAGCTCTACAGCGTGTTTGTGAACCTTACGGGTATCTTCCCGCTGCTGGGTATTTTGGGAACTGTCGCTTCGCTGCTCTCTGTTATGGACGATATGGCAAACGCTCAGGGCAATTTCTACGCAGCGCTCACATCTACCTTCTGGGGGCTGGTGTTTGCGATAATATTCAAGTTTTTAGACGGCGTTATCTCCGCTAAGATCGAGGATAACGAAAAAACAGTCGCCCTGTTCCTTGAACGCAACTGGTCGGGGCGCAAGGTCGGGAATAATGAGGACGAGGCGTCATGAAGCAAAAGGGTATAGTTATCGAGCTTACCTCGCTGCTTGACGTTATACTGATAATGCTTTTCTTTGTTATGATGCAGTCGGGGCAGCAGAGCGAGAGCTACCGTGAACAGGCTGACAAGGAAATAGCCGCCGCACAGCAGCAGACCGAGCAGGTCAGGCAGGAGCTCGAGCTTGAAAAGCAGCGTGAGAAAATGCTCGCCGATGCGCTCACGGGCTTCGAGGGCGGCGACCTTTACGAGCTTAAGATAAGCTTTGACGAAACAGCCGATGTGCTGGTGCTCTCCTTTGCGGGGGAGGAGCTTGACAGGCTGGGCTTTGAGCAGACAAGTGAGATAGAGGAGGCTGTTATGAGCATAGAGATCCCCGAAGGGTCGGCAGTTCTGGCGGCTGTTATCTATGACGGCAACAGGGTGCTGTATCGGGATATGGAAAGCATACGTACAGCGCTTGACAAGCTCTCAAAGGAAAACGACAATATCTACATAGGCTATATTGATACTTCAATAAATTAACAGGAGGGTGAAATTCTATGGCAAAGAATTACGATGAAAGAAACGGCAAGGAGAAAAAGAAGAAAAAGAGCAAGGCGCCGCTATTATTTATTGTCCTGCTCTTGCTTATCGCAGCGCTTTTGCTGCTTATGAACTATTTAGGCCTCGGCTTTGGCGGCGGCAAGGGCGACGGCGGCTCGTCAAACGGCAACGAGAGCGTTGCAGCCACAGCCGATGACAGCAACACCGCTACGGAAAAGACGACCGTTGTTATCACGGTAAAGGGCACCTCCTACGTCTATGACGGCAGCGATCTGACGCTTGACGAGCTCAAGACAAAGCTTTCAGAGCTTGACAAGGAAAAGACAGTTATCGAGCTTAAGGACGACGGCGCAGTTGAAAACGCTATGGCAGACGCCAAGGGCGCAGTAGAGAGCGCCGGTCTCTCGGGAGTTAATTCGGCACAGTGATCTTACACTTTCCCCTTTCCCCATTTGCGGGAAGGGGGAAATTTGCCGCAGACAGCGCAGCCTGGGCGAATTGGAATTTGTGGTGGTGTGGAAAGACGCACCTGCGAAGGGGTTTGGGGGCGATCGCAAAGCCCCCAATAAGTCGCCGTAAGGCGGCTTAACTCCCTTGGAGCATTGAACTACGACCCGGGGCATCGCTTCGGGGGGCATATCGGGGGGCTTTCCGATCGCCCCCCGTACCCCCTTCGGATCGTCCCCCCCTACGCCGATAAATTCTCATTTATCCCGGCAAAAACAAAGAAACGGAGATATCTATGCAAAACGAATGGCTTACATTCCTTGAGCGCTTTTCACGCCTTGGCAAAAGGGCGGTGGGGCTTGAGAGGATAAAGGCGCTATTACACGCCCTTGGCGACCCGCAGCAGGGGCTTAGCTTTATCCACGTAACGGGCACTAACGGCAAGGGCTCGATCTGCGAGATGTTAAGCGAGGTCTTTATCCGCTCGGGGTACAAAACAGGGCTTTTCACCTCGCCCTATATAATAGAATATAACGACCGTATCAGAGTTGACGGCAAAAATATACCCGATGAGGCGCTGTGTGAGCTGCTGCCCCGTATCAGGGCGGCCGCCGAAGGAACGGGCTATATGGCTGACTTTTCGCAGTTTGAGATAACTCAGGCGGCGGCGTTTTGCTATTTTGCCGAGCAAAAATGTGATATAGTGATACTCGAGGCGGGGCTTGGCGGGCTGCTTGACAGCACCAATGTGATAGATAAAAACATCTGCTCGGTGATCGGCTCGGTCTCCTTCGACCACACTGCCATACTGGGCGAAACGCTTGAGGAGATAGCCCTTCAAAAGGCGGGCATAATCAAGCCCGGCTGCCCTTGTATCCTGAGCGCCTGCAACGATGAGCGGGTAGTCGGCGTATTTAAAAAGGAAGCTCAGAAAAAGGGCTCGCAGCTGATCGTACCCGACATCACGGCGACAACGCCGACAGGCTCCGGCAACAGCTTTTACTTTGACGGGATCGAGCACTTTAAGGGCAGCTACCGCCCCGCTATGGCAGGCGCACATCAGATCAAAAACGCCCTCTCGGTGATATACGCCTGCGACATAGCGGACAGAGAGTATGACATCAGCGCTGCAGCACTGCGTGAGGGCATAGCGGCAGCGTTTATCCCCGGGCGTGCACAGATAATATCAGATGACCCTCTGCTTATAATAGACGGCGGGCACAACCCCGACGCCGCACGGGCACTTGCAGATGTTTTGGCGTCCTTCGGCGGGGGCTTTGCCGCAGTTATAGGAATGTCGGCAGACAAGAGCATAGCAGAATACATCGTGACCCTGCTGCCCTTTATTGACAGCTTTATCTGCATAGATGATTTCAGCGAGCGGGCGCTTGACAAGGAGAGCCTTGCCGCTATAATCACCGAAAACGGCGGCAGCGCCGCAACAGCAGACAGCCTTTCGCAGGGCAGAAAAATGCTTAGCGGCTATAAAAAGCGCCTTATCTGCGGCAGCCTGTTTTTGGCAGCAGAGGCACTGGCGAAAGGATAAATTGGAATTTATCTCAATGCACAATGCACAATTATTGTGTGCGGCTGCGAAGGGGTTTGGGGGCGATCGCAAAGCCCCCAATAAGCCGCCGCAGGCGGCTTATTACTCTTCGGGAGCGATAAAGAAAGTCTTAGCGTATCGCTGTGGGGGAGATTTATCCCACAACTTTGAGCTAAGGATTAGTTCATCGCTTCGGGGGCATATCGGGGGGCTTTCCGGTCGCCCCCCGTACCCCTTCGGTAATGCACCTCACCTATTACCTATTACCTATT
>JAFRYW010000098.1 GCA_017442845.1 Ruminococcus sp. | reverse complement strand
GCGGTCGCCCCCGTACCCCTTCGCCCTTCGCAACTCCTACGTAAAGCCTTTGCACAAAGCGTCACTTGTTCTCGATGTGCATTTTTTGCTTTTTGATCCTTTTGGTCTCGTACATCTGCTTGTCTGCCTGCTTGATGGCGTATTCAAGGTCAAAGCCCTCGTCAAGCCTTTTGCAAAATGCCCCGCAGCTTGTTGAAACTATAAATTTAAGCCCCGAACCGGCATTATAGTCGTCTAGATATTTGTCAATGTCCGCAATTATCCTGTCGGGGTCTGCCTCGCCTACGATAAGCGCTATCATTTCATCGCCGCCGTAGCGCACGCAGACCGTCCTGTCCTCGGGGGTGCAGCTCTTAAGCGCCCTTGCCGCTGCGGTTATCGCAATATCGCCCGCAATATGCCCGAAGCTGTCATTTATCGCCTTAAGACCGTTCAGGTCGCTCATAATGACCGTCAGCTCGGTGCAGGGGCCCTTAGATCTTTCGATCAGCTCCCTGTAATATTTTTCGTACCCCGTTCTGGTGTAAAGCCCTGTCAGCTTGTCGTTTTTGTACATTCGCTCGACCTTGTCAGAGAGGTAGAGCTGATACTGCATATTGACATACCCGCCAAGCCCCATGCTTACGGTGTTGTTTATCGTCGCTGTCTTGGTGTAGTCGGTAATGTCATAGTTTTTGAAGCTGTAGCAGATAAAGCCCAGATTCTTGCCCATATAGTCAAGGGCGTTGAAGATCAGCGGGTGGCGGTCCTCAAGCTTTTGCTCAAGCTCGGGGGCTATCTCGCCGCAGTCAAAATCCGTCATCGGCGTGTAGGAATGGTATGAGTCATACACAAGCGCCAGCCCCTGCGGGGGGATATCCTCAAGGATAAAGTTGTGCGCCCTCTCAAAGATCTCCTTTTTTATAACAAGGCACATATCGTGCATAAGGAAATCATACATATACCCTATCGCCTGCCCGGGCGAGGTGCTCATCTGCATTTTAACGCTGATCTCGTAGAGGTTTCTGGTGTCGTCCTGATAGCGGTAGAAGCTGTCATTTAGCTTGCTTAGGTAGGTGTCACTTGTTTCCGTGACCCTTTCGCACCCGCAGGATTCATTAGGTATCAGCCTTGGAACTACCTTGACCTCCCCCTCGGTCTTTTTCCTGCCGAAGTAGTCAAAGACCGCCTTGCTTAGCGCATCTGCAAGATCGGCCCAGTCGGTGCTGACGGTGGATAGCTTCGGTATGCTGTACTGCGCCTCATCTATCCCGTCAAAGCCCGTGATGATAACGTCTTTGGGAACACGGTAGCCGTGCTTGCGGAATATGTCGTTTACGTTTATCGCCATAACGTCATTGGCGCAGATGACAGCCTCGGGAAGCTCGTCACGGCTGCAAAGCTCCTCAGCCGCCTCACGGGAGGGCTTCGCCCAGAAATCGCCGTAGCTTAGCATCGACTCGTCAAACTCTATCCCGTTTTCCTTTATTACTTTCTTAAAAACATTTAGCCTGCTTTCAGAGAATTCGTTGCCCTTTATACCCGCTAGGAAGTGCGGCCGCCTTACGCCGTGGTACTCTATCACGTGGCGAACTATGCTCTCAAAGCCCTTTTCGTAGTCAAACCTTACCGTCAAGGCGCCCTCGTGCTCGCCGTCAACGCTTATTATCGGCAGCCCCGCAGCCCTTGCTTTTTGGCAAATGCTGTCTGTGATCCTCTTGGACTTGATCTTTTCGTCCATAACTATCAACCCGTCGATCTTGTCATAGGGGATAAGGTCATAGACCTTGGTCTCAGCGCAGCTCTCCTCCTCATTCCAGTAGAGGTCGGTATTGAGTGTGTAGATAAAAAGCCTGTAATTGAATTTTGAGAGGTTGTCGTTCAATACTCTTATAAACCTGTGGTGCCCTGCATCATATACACGAGAGGTACACAGCGCTATTATTTTGCGGCCAAACAGCATTATTATTCACCCGATTTCTTATATAGATCACATTCATAATTATTATATCACACTTTTCACAAAATTTCAATAGCTATTATAAAAAACATAGCAATAATCACAAGCCTTATTCCTCGGCCTTGACAAATGTTACAATTATTTTTATGGTTATATACTTGACACACCAATTAAAATGCCTTAGATAATGGGGTTCGGGGCGAAGCCCTCCCCATACTCTCCCGAGCTCGCTGTGAGCGAATGCTCACAGTTAAGCGAGGGCTTGGGGGCAAAACTGTGGTGTGTCAAAGGGATAACCATTATTATTTTTGACATTATGCTATAAACGTGATATAATTACAATATAATCTATTAAAAACTCGGTCATATAAAAACAATACCTGTAAAGGACGTGATATTCTATGGGAAAAATGGGAATAACAGAGCCAATTAAACTGATGTCGGTCAGAGAGCTGTTCGGCGAGAGTTTTTTTATTCCAAACTATCAGCGTGGATACCGCTGGGAAAGGCAGCAGGCAGAGGATCTGCTGAATGATATTGACGCTTTTATAAAAAAAGAGCCTTCTGAAAAGGAAATATACTGCTTACAGCCGCTAGTAATATCGGAGGATAATGACAAGTCACATTACCGTGTCATTGACGGGCAGCAAAGGCTTACGACTATATACCTGATCTTAAGCTATCTTGAAAAGACAAAAGATATTTACACCATAGAATACGAGACCCGCAAGGGCAGCTCGGATTTTCTAAAAAATTTCGCAGATAATGACAAAGACAAAATTGAAAAAAGCAGAGACGAAAATGTTGACTTTTATCATATGGCGCTGGTCTATAATACTATAGAGGAATGGTTTAAAAATCACAGAGGATCAAAGGCTGCAAAAGAAGCTTTTGTCAATGTGCTGCTTGATAGTGTAAAGCTTATCTGCTACAATATCAGCAAAACAGGCAGCGGAGAGGTGAGCCTTGATGATGAGATAGGGGTGTTCAACCGCCTGAATATCGGTAAGATACCGCTGACTGATTCCGAGCTTATCAAGGCTATGTTTTTAAACAGAAATAACTACGAAAAAAATGCGGAGATAGAAAGCCGGCAGAACAAGCTTGCAAACGAATGGTATGAGATTGAAAAGGTGCTGCAAAACGATGAGTTCTGGCTGTTTATACACAGCAGATACTATTACAGGCCTACAAGGATAGACTATATTCTCGAGCTGATGTGCAGAAGCGATGCCTTCGGCATATTGGGAAATATCGGTAAAGATGCTTATGATAATGCAAGTGATGCCGATAAAACAACAATGCTCGAAAATACAGCATATCAAAAATATAAGAACCATGATCTCAAGTTAATTAAAAAAGAATATATAGAAAAAATCGAGAATGATCTGGAAAACAAAATATACGGCTTGGTATATGAAAATGATGATAACACATATACAAAATGTGGAGAAAAAATAAAAAAATACCTGCTTAAGAGTACGCATAATCAATCCGATTTTGATGATCTCGATGATATAGATGAAAAAAAGAAAAAGCTCAAAAAACGCTTTTTTGATAAACTCCGGGATAATAAGGAAGACGAATTTAAGGCTGAGGTAGGGGAAGATATTTTTAATAAATGTATCCAACCCATGATCGACGAATTTAGAAAAAAGCTTGGTGAGAAGCTAAAAGACATACTTGAAAACGGGAAAGAAGCCGAGAAGGTCTATACCGCTCTCGGTGAGTATGCAATAAATGAGCTGACAGATGATGAGCACTTTATTTACAGATATTTTGATAAGGTGTTTAAGGATCCAAACGGTAAGAGCAGTGAGGAGCTGTGGAAGAAGGTCACTGATTTCTTCAAAATATTCACCGAATGGTATAATGATTACAGGCTTTATCACTATATCGGCTATCTCGCAGCAGTCAAGGGCATCAACGCTGAGGACTTTATGGGCTTGTGCGTAAAAGAGTGGAATATGAATAAGGACAGGCAGGCCTTTATCAACCGGCTTAGAGCCCGGATCATTGAAATGATCAAGAAAAATTCTGACAAGGATTCGGCTTACGGCAAAAAACTCAATTACTTCCGTGACCTCCTAGACCCTAAGAAGAAAGATGTTGATCCGGTAGGTGACAGCTTTGAAGATAAGCTGATAAATACAAAATTTGAGGAAAACGGCTATTCCAAGAGGTGCTGTGTAAATATACTGCTGCTGCATAATATAGAGACCGTGATACAGTACAATGACAAGCTTTTGAATAATGCAAAATATACAGCGCCGTATTTTTCAAGGTTCCCGTTCCACCTGTATAATAATGAGAGGTGGGACGTTGAGCACGTTATGCCGAATGCAAACCAGATCAACATAGAAGAGGAAAGGCTTATCTATATCCTGAATGCAAAAAAGTATTACAAGGAAGAGATAGAGAAAAACGCTGAATTGGATAAACTTATAAAAGAATACATAAGCAAAGTTAAACCGGAATACATCAGGCTTGACTACAATAAGCTTGAAGCAAAGTATGCAGAGCTTAATTCGGCTGCTGATGATAAAAAGGAAGCGGAGCGAAAATACTATGAAGAGTTGATAAACGAAGATCGGGAGGGCCGTTTTAAAAAGATCTGCGAGGGAATTGAAGCTATCGGCGGCAAAGCACTTGATAATGATCGTAAAAACAATATCTGGAACTACACCCTTCTTGACAGCTCGACAAACAGAGAATACGGAAACCATATCTTCCCCTACAAGCGGGCGTATATCGCCAAGAAGGAGGAGGGCATAAAGCTTTGTATCGGTGTTGTGGAAGGGTCAGATGAAAAGTTTCATCTTGAATACAGGCACGAGAATAAAAACGATATTGTTAAAATGCTAAGCGCTTACTCTAAGGCAGCTGCTGACCTGCAGGAAATGATCAAAGAATACATCAACGGTATCAAAGACAATAAGCAAAGGGTATATGAAAACACAAACGGCGGCGCAAAAGATTTGAAGGAAAAGATCAACGCCGGCATAGAGGGCTTAGTTGACAAGGATCTTGACCCAAATAAATATATGCTTGTATATCTTAAGAACAGTGACAGGGGCGGCAATAACGATATTCAGTATAAAATGGCCGAGACTTATGAGGAAGCGCCCTTTGTTTTGCAGACTACAAAAAATGTGTTCAATAAGTATTATACCGAGCAGGTGACCACAATGCTTCAATGGACCAAAGCTGACGCTGAAAACTATTGGAACGATATGAGGACAAAGCTTAAATACTACTTTGATAAGCTTGATAAAGAGATGAAAAAGAATAACAAGTAAAAAGAAGGTGCTGATAAAGATGAGTGATACAAAGCAGGAGCGCCCGTGGACTTTATGGACGCTGCTTGAAAAGTATAAGGTGGTTATACCAATAATACAGCGTGATTATGCCCAGGGAAGAAAAGGGCGTGAGACGATAAGAAGGAAACTCATATGTAACATTAGAGAAGGGCTCGAAAAAGACACCCCCGTTAATATGGACTTTGTCTATGGCGAGGAGAAAGGAGATACGCTGTATCCCCTTGACGGGCAGCAGAGGCTGACAACTCAGTGGCTGGTGTATTGGTATGTGTTTTTCATGGCTTTTTGTCAGAAGAATAGCAAAGGCTTTGAAGAAGAGCTTAATAAACTTGCAAAGCTCACATATAAGACAAGAGAGTCATCAAGTGATTTTTGCAGCTGTATTTGTAATATCCAAAACCTTGGGGATATGAAAGATAATAAAGAGAAGTATAAAAACCTCTATGAGCTTATCACCTCACGCACGTGGTTTTTATCAGAGTGGCTCAATGACCCGACGGTCGATGCTATGCTGCGCACCCTTTGCGGCAGCGGCAGATCCTCTGCAGACCCGTCATATTATCCCGACAATGATAAAAACACAGAGTATTCCTGTATCGAGGGTATTTTTAAGCCCGATGATAATTATAACGCTTTCAAAAATAAGCTTACTGATACCAAAGAAAAGGCCGTAGTATTTGAGCTTCAGCCTATCGGCGGGGAGGAGCTTCCGGAGGAATCGGCAGATGAATTGTATATCAAGATGAATGCCCGTGGAAAGCCGCTAAGCGATTTTGAGAATTTCAAGTCAGATCTTATTTCGCATATCGGCAGCATTTGTGATGATTATGCACGTAAGCTTGATACTGAGTGGACAGATGTATTCTGGAACGAGTTCAAAAACGAACCGCATAAGGAATTTGACCCCAGCTATATGATGTTTATAAACAGATACATTGTCAACCTGACTATGCTGGGTAAAGATAAAGACGAGTATATGCTTTCGGCGTCATTTTTTAAAAACCTTGATGACAGTAAGTGGAGCGGGCTTTCAGAGGAGCAGCGTGCTTTGAGACAGACCTTTGAAAAGCTCACGGGTGCAAACCTTCGTGGCAGCGAGCCTAATGACAGTATGGTGAAATATACCGATTTCAAGTACTATGAAAAGTATATGACAAAGACGGTGCTTGACGAGCTTGGAAAGATATTTGAGGCTTTAAAAAATGAAAAGAAAAAGGCCGCAATAAAGGAAGCCTGGGGCAAAATAGAAGGCGGAAGCTATTCATTTATCCCGAGGGAAGAGTATAACAGCTTTATGCACAAGGTCGTTGCTAAAAGAACGGTAATGAAGGAAAGAGTATATTTTTATGCAACGTGCAGATCTATCCTGTCAGACTGGGCCCCGAAGAATGATGATGAAGAATGGGTCAAGCAGTATAAACGCTGGATGAGGGTAGTACATAACTTAGTCAGAAACTATTACTTTAATGATGTATCGGATATGGCAGATACTATCCGCCTTATTGAGGAGCTTGACAGTGAGCTTAATAAGAAGCTTGACAGTGAGCTTAAAAAGAACGATATTTATAATAAGCTTGAAAGCTATAAACCCGACAAGCCTGAAAAAGAAGGTGAAAAGCATAAGCGCTACCGTGAGCAGCTTGAGGAGGAGATATTTAAAGCGGCGCTTATGAAGGATAGTGAGGAATGGAGTAAGGCAATAACCGAAGCCGAGGAGACGTTGTTCTTTGACGGAACTATAAGGTTTCTTTTTAACGGTAATAACCCCGACATTAAAAAATTCAAGGCCAGATCGGAAAAAGCCAAAAAGCTGTTTGAATCTAAATCAAATAAGAGTGACGATACGCAACAGGAAGGTGAGAAAGAAAGCGGCAATAATAGCATACCGCTTGAGACTACAAAGAAGCTTCTTGAGCAGTTTGCAAGCTTTGAGGAGATCTATGAGCAGTTCTTGTTTGCGACAAAGGGTTATGATGACAGAGATAAGTGCTGGAAGCTTCATATTCTTTGTAATGAAAAGCTAAAGGAACAGGTCGGCAGGCTTCTTGACGGGGAAGGCGCTCGGGCTGATAAGGCATTTAAAACATTTATCGGTAATGAAAAGCTGCTTGAAACACTGCGCACAAAGGACGGCAAATTCCGTGTACGTGCGATAAGTGACGGGAAGAGTGATCTGATACAGTTGCATAAAGAGAATGCTTCCAAAGACTCCGCATATATTTACTATGATACTGAAAAAGGTGAGTATGATACGGGCCACAATGTCACTATTGACGGCAAGACACAGACGCCTGTAGTGAAATGGGATAGCGAAAAAGAAAAGAACATAGTGACATTATAGTAAACGACAAAGATTTTCTGACATTTCCCGCTCACAGCTGCAAGGATCACAATCTGCGAGCGGTCTATGTCGAAAATCTAATGTCGTTTACTATAGAAACCAACAAGAAGTAAAAGCAATACGCCGCCCGCAGGGTATCAAGAGATACCCCCGGGGCGGCGTTGTTTTAACCCTGCTGCTGTTCATTACTGCTGTTAAGGTAGGCTATGATCTCGGCGGTGAAGTCGGCGGAATACTTTTTGCACTTTGCCTCGCCGACGCCCGATATGTTTAAAAACTCCTCGGCGGTTTTCGGCAGCTTTTCGCACATATCCCGCAGGCTCGAATCATTGAAGATGATGTATGCGGGCATATTCTCCTCCTGCGCCTTTTTGTTCCTAAGCGACCTGAGCCGCCAGAAAAGCTCGGGGCGTGAGGTCTTGCCGGTAAGCTGCCTTGCTGCCCTTGAGGTGCGCTCACGGGGCATTTTGTCAGGCCTTGGCACCTTCATAGTCACGGGCTGCTTTTCGATAAGCACGGGGCGTGCCCTTGCGGTCAGCATAAGGCTGCCGTATTCGTTTTTGGTAAGGCAGCCCTCCTCCTCCATAAAGCGAATGATACGCTTTATATCGACAAGCGTGCTGTCCTTCATAATACCAAAGGTCGAGAGGGTGTCAAGCGAGCCTGAAAGTATCTTTGTATCCTTCTTGCCCTTTAGGATATTTGCTACCATTGTCTCCCCGTAGGAAAGCCTGCGCTGCGCCAATCTGTATACGCAGGAGAGCACCTTCTGCGCTTCTATCGTAACGTCCTTATCCTCAAGGTCACCCTCGCAGTTAGAGCAGCCCCTGACATCGCCGCAGCCGCATTTTACGGGCTTGTTCTCGCCGAAGTAGCTTAGGATAAACCCCCGCAGGCAGCTGGTAGTCGTGCAGTAGCGCTTCATTTTGTCAAGGCGGTCAAGCTGCCCTCGGCGCACGGCGATGAGCTCCTCCTCGTCAAGGTCGTTGCCGTCCTCATCGTGCTCGATCATAAAGCGGCAGGTGCGAACGTCCTGCGGCGAATAGAGAAGTATACACTCCCCGTCAGAGCCGTCACGCCCGCAGCGGCCCGCCTCCTGATAGTAGCTTTCTATATCCTTGGGCATATTGTAGTGGTAAACGAAGCTTACGTTTGATTTGTCGATACCCATTCCGAAGGCGTTCGTAGCTACCATTATGCGCTTGCGGTCAAATAGAAAATCGTCCTGATTGCGCTGCCGCTCCTCATCAGTAAGCCCTGCGTGATAGCGGGTTGCGCTGTAGCCTGCTTCGGTGAGCCTTGCACACACCTCCTCAACGCTTTTGCGGGAGGTGGCGTAGATAATGCCGCTTTTGTCCTTGTTTTGCTCGAGCAGCTCGCACAGGCGGGCGTATTTGTCATTCGGGCGCTCGACCCCGAAGTAGAGGTTCTTTCTGTCAAAGCTCGTGACAACAAGCTCCGGCGTTTTGAGCCCCAGCATTGAGATGATATCGTCCTTTACACGGCTCGTTGCAGTTGCAGTAAATGCCGAAACTATCGGGCGGCGCTTAAGCTTTGAGATAAACTCCGGTATTCGCAGGTAGGAGGGGCGAAAATCCTGCCCCCACTGTGAAACGCAGTGCGCCTCGTCAACTGTTACCATTGAGATGTCGGCATACTTGGCAAAGCTTAGGAATGAGGGTGTGATAAGCCGCTCGGGTGCACAGTAGATCATCTGAAAGCGCCCCTGCTTGGCAAGCTCTATCGCACGGGCATACTGCTCGGCTGACAGTGAGCTGTTGAGATACGCAGCCCGCACGCCGCAGCCGATCAGGGCATTGACCTGATCCTTCATAAGCGAGATAAGGGGCGACACGACGATCGTGATACCCCTCATCATAAGCGCAGGCACCTGATAGCAGATGCTCTTGCCGGCGCCTGTCGGCATTATTCCCAAAGCATCACGACCCGAGAGGATAGCGTCTATGAGCACCTCCTGCCCCTCACGGAAGCCGGGGTGCCCGAAATATCCTCTCAGTACCGAATACTTGTCCATTTTTATCTTCCTTTGCCTTAGTATATTGCGGCCGCCCTACAGATCCATCATACCCGAGGCACGCATTGAGATAACATTGTTGCCGCAGATGACGAAATGGTCGAGAAGTGTAACGCCGATAGGCTCTATCATCTGGCGGAAGCGCCTTGTGATAACAACGTCATTATCAGACGGCAAATTACCGCTTTTTATATGGTTGTGGGCTATGATAACATAGCTTACGGAGGAGTTGACTATAACATTCATAGCTCTTTTAAAATCGAATACAGACTTGTCCTCAAGCCCCCTGCCGATCTCGTGCGGCGGGGAGAGCTTGTCGTGATTGTCAACCAGGAAGAGCTTTGCACACTCATCACTCTCGCTCGAAAACTGGTAAAGCATATAATCCTCAAGCGACTCCGAGTTCGACACTAAGATCCTCCGCTGCATTTCAAGATTGTACTTGGCACATAGCCGCATAAGCATTTTGATGTAGGCGGCACTTTGGTCGTTTATCCCCCTGCAGGCGATAAGCTCGGCATACGGGGCGTTGAGCACGCCCGTAAAGCTGCCGAATTTGTGTATCAGGTCGTGTGCTATCTCGTTGGTGTCACACCTGGGTATTGCATAAAACAGCAGCAGCTCAAGCGCCTCGTGGTCTGAGAAGGGCTTGAAGCTCATATCCTGTGCAAACTTATCCTTTAGGCGCAGCCTGTGCCCCTGGTGCGGGTCAAGCGGCGGGTCTGCCATAAATGCCGCCTCGGGGTCGTCCTCCAAAGCGGGCTGCCCGCCGCTAAGGCCGTTTAGCAGGTCGTTAAGATTGCTCCCCGAATAGGTGTTGCCGACCTTGCCGGGGTTCTTTTTACTCATTGTAGACCCCCATTATTGCGTCAACGACCTCCTTGGGATCCCAAACGTTTGAGAAATTGTCACTTGTGACAGACGAGCGCATCAGCAGGCCGAAATTCTCGCCGTCGCCGAAGAAGGCGTTGTTGTCCCACCAGATGCAGGGAACGCCCGACTGCTTTGCACGCTCAAGGTAGTAGGTAACGCACTCGACCCTTTCCTCAACGTTGAAATTCTTGTTGACGCTTCCGAACTCGCCCACGATAACGGGTATCTCCTTTGAGAGGAAGAGCGTATCAAGGTTGTTGAACAGCCCGTCGATAACGCCGCCGTCAGAGGCTGCGTCAAACTGGTCTGTGCCCTTGGTGTCAAGTGCAAATGAGTAGGGGAGGTATGCGTGTACCGAGATGATCAGGTTCTTGTCGGTGTCGCTGGGCAGCTTGAGCGCCTGCATAACTCTGTTGTCGCTCGAGGCGGCATACGGGGTTATCATAAGGCAGCGCTTGTCATTGTTGCCGCCCGATGCCCTTACTGTGTCATAGAACACCTGCTCATACTCGTTTACGATCTCTCTTGCAGCGTCTGTGCCGCCGTTCCATTCCTGCGGCGTGCCACGAAGCCTTGGCTCGTTGAGCCCCTCGAAGATAAGGTGCTCATCATACCCCTTGAATTCCTCCGCTATCTGCTCCCAGAGGGCCTTGAGCTGCTCCTTGTCCTGCTCCTTGTCCTCCTCGGTCGGGAAGTACCATTCCTCGTGGTGGGTGTTAAGGATAACGTACATACCGTTGTCGATACCGTAGTCAACTACCTCCCTTACCCTGCTCATCCATGCGGGGTCTACCTTGTAGTCGCTGTCCATATGCGTGCCCCACGAAACGGGAACTCTTACAACGTTAAAGCCTGCGTCCTTTACTGCGTCGAACATAAGCTTTGTGGTAACGGGGTTGCCCCACGAGGTCTCGGCGGTAACGTCGTTTGCATTTGTTGCATCAAGCGTGTTGCCTAAGTTCCAGCCCACCTTCATATCCTTTACAAGCTCCCACGCTGTGGTGTCCTTAAAGGGCTTGATAGAGTTGTCCTTCTCCTTGGTGTCAGCCCCGCTTTCGGTGCTTCCCGATGATGCGCTGTCGCTGCCCGAGCCTGCCTGTGATGATGAGCTGCTGTCGCCGCAGCCTGCAAGAACGCCCATGCAAAGAGTAAGTGACAGCATAGCTGCAAATAGTTTTCTAAGCTTCATAATAAAGAATACCGTCCTTTCTGATATAGTCATCGGGGTAGATCACCCCGCCGATCGTTTTTTGCTTTATTGCGTTTACGTAGTCATTTATGCTTTCGAGCGGCCTTTCCATATAAATGCCGCTGAACCTGTTTACCCAGAGGTGGTGGTTGTCGGTGCCGCCTGTTTTTACAAAGCCGTACCAGTCGGCAAATCTGTCGGCACGGTCATTGTAGGCGTCGTCTGCGTTGCCGCAGTTGAATACCTCTACCCCGTCGATCCACTGCGGTACAAGGCGTATCTCTCTGAGATACCCTGCCTCACGGAAGGGGTGTGCGTGTATGAGTGCCGCCCCCGAGGAGTGTGCGAGCCGTGAGAACGAGAAGAAATCAAGCCCCTCTATCTCGGGGTGTGTCAGCAGCCACTGCCTGTCAAGCCCGTAGGTGAGTATATCTGCCCCCTCGTAGCAGTATTCAAAGCCGAAGAACACCTTTAGCCCTATTTTGTCGCCCTCCTCCTTTGCGGCCTCATAGCCTGCCATGAACAGGTCGATCTTCTCAGCCCAGTCGGCTGTTTTTTTGATAGCCTCGTGGCAGTTGCCGTTTAGAAAGTGGTCGGTTATGATTATGCCGTCGTAGCCGAGCTCCTTGTATCTGTCCGCCTGCTCTTTTCCGCTTGCCGAGGCGCAGGCGCTTGTCTCGGCGGTGTGCATATGTGTTTCGTATTTATACATTGTCGATGCCCCTTGCTATTACCTCTAAGCACATTCTGCCGTTGTGGTAAGGGCACTTCCACGGGCCTACCTGCTCCTTGTAGTCTCTTGCCTTGCCGTCAGGCTCGACCTCGGAGAACCACTCGCCGCCCGGGCGCTTGTCTATAACGTCCTTTTTGACGTATTCCCAAACGCCCTTAGCGGTGTCAAGGAAGCTTTTATCCCCGCTGTTTTGGTAGGCGTTTATAAAGCCGACTATCGCCTCTGCCTGCACCCACCATACACGTGTGCGGTCGATCTTGTCATTCTCACGCTCGTTTTTCACAGCGCCGTCGGTGTCAATGGCTAGCCTTTGGATATTTTTTGCTATCCTTACGTTTATGTCCTTGAATTTTTCTATAAGCTCATTATCGCCTATCACCTTGCAGGCACGGTCGGTAAGCCATGTTGCTTCGATATCGTGCCCGAAGGAGTGTATGTCGCCGACAAGCTCGAATTTTTCGTTGAAGAACACCTTGAGCGCATTGGTCTGCGGGTCGAAAACTATGTCAGACATCTGCGAGAGCAGAAAACGCAGGCGCTTTTCGACTATGTCGCTGTGCTTAGCACGCAGAAGCTCGGTGTAGGCCTCTATCAGGTGCAAAACGGTGTTCATAGTCTTGTCTGCCTTCAAGCCGTTCTCGCTAAGCGCCTCGTTGTCGATAGGCTTCCAGTCGATAGAGAACGCCTCGCCGTAGCCGTATTCATCAAGCGTGTTCTCCTCTATATCCGAGAAGAGCTTGTATGCCAAGTCGAGTGCAAAGCGGTCGCCGAAGGCGTTGTAGTAGGCTGACAGCGCATATATGCAAAATGCGATGTTGTAGGTGTGCTTCATCGTGTCAACGGGGGCGCCCTTATAGTCGAGCATCCAGTAAACGCCGCCGTTGTCATAGTCGATGCAGTGGTTTTTTACAAACTCGAAGGCGTGGAAGGCGTATTCCTTAAGCCCCTCGTCCTTCAAGATCTCGTATGCGTGTGAGTAGAACCAGAGTATCCTTGCGTGCAGTATAACGCCCTTGTCTGCCTTTTTGTCAAGCTCCAGGGCGTTGCTCATAAAGCCGTAAAAGCCGCCGTTTTCCTCGTCCTTAAGGGCTGACCAGAAGGGGATTATGTGTGTGGTAAGTTCTTTTTTTATTTCGTCGATCATTTTAATGCTCTCCAATCTATTCGGTTATGCGTCTTGCTTCCATATAATATCTCTTATCCCAGGCGTGCCCCATTGAGAAGGTCTTGCGGGGGAGTGCGCCGTCTGCGATGACTGTCGGGAAAAGCTCGCTCTTTGCCATATCGGGGAGGATAAAGCCTATCGCATTTTCCTGACGTGACAGCTTATCGACGACCTCTGTGCCGTGAATGTAATCTACCTCGCCGCCGATCTCGGGCAGCAGTGTGTCAAGTGCATTTTGCAGCGAGCCTACCGACAGCTTTGAAAGGGGCGAGTGGATATATTTATCAGTGTGCACGCCGTTTTTGACTACCGTTATTTTCTGCTGTGCAGGCTCATCTGAAAGCGAGAGCGTTTTTGTAAGTGCGCCCATGAGCGCCTCGGTATCCGTGTTTGTCACAATGCGGTGTATAGCCTCAAATTCAAGTGCGGGCGAGTGCAGGTTCACGATCTCGCAAAGCGCATAGCGTGCGGGGTGCCCTGACAGATCCTTGCCCGGGCTTGCCGCCTTTAGCTCCTCGTAATAAGCCTTAGCGGTAGCAAGCGAGTGGTTGCCGTCGCCCATAGCGTAGAGCAGTACGGGGGTGTCCTTAAGCCCGTAGCGCTTTTCAAAGCCCTCCTTGTCGCCAAGCTTATCAAGTGCCGACAGAACAGAGGCCTTGCTCTTATCATCTAGCAGGTAGCCGCTTATCTGCCCGCCCTTTTTGGAAAGCGGGGTGTCATAGACCCTTTCAAGGCTGCCCTTTTTGCCGCCAAGCGGCTCGATAACGCTGCCTTCCTCGTCGTCAATAAGTATCATTATATGCGTCAGCTCGATATCAGCGCCACGCCTTACCTTCAGGCGGGGCGGTATGCGCTCGACAACTGTTGCCTCTGTCGCCCTTACGCTTGATGTTGAGCCCTTCTGATAATCGTATTCCTCAAGGTCTATGCAGCCGACAAGCCCTGCACGCACCTTGCAGTCGTCCTGCACACGCTCTGTGTAGATGAGTGCGTCCTTATACTCGGTGAAGGTGCCGCTTGCTATATATTCCTTCATTTTGCTGTGGATCGTGTCGATGCGCTTGTCAACATCGCTCTGCCCCAGATAGACCTCGGGCAGGATAAGGTCGAGGGCGCTCCTGCTCTCGCCCACAAGCTCCTTAAGCTCTGCCCAGTATTCGGGCTCTGATGTGTACTGGTCGCAGGCGACGACCGCCCATTTGCTCAGGTCGCAGTCCTTTGGCAGTAAAATATCTGCCGGCCTAAATGCTGTCATAATATTTCCTCCCGTATTAAACGTTTTCATAGCCCTTACTCTAAAATAGGACGGCGCAGAAAATGCCGTCCTATCAATGCTTTATTCTTCTTCGCTGCTGTCAGCTGCGGGCCCGGTCTGCTCATCGATCGTTTGCTGTGCTTCCTCGCCAAAGTTTGCAGCGCCGTGGCACTTTTTGTACTTCTTGCCGCTTCCGCAAGGGCACGGGTCGTTCGGGCCTACCTTTTTGCCCTTTCTTCTGATGACCGTGTGGTTAACTGTGCTGTCCTGAAGCACCTGCTCACGCTTAGGTGCCTGACCCTCACGCCTTACCTGAATGGTGAACAGCGTTCTTACGGTTTCCTCCCTGATAGAGTCTACCATAGCGTCGAACATCTCGAAGCCTTCCATTCTGTACTCTACAACAGGGTTTCTCTGCCCGTAGGATCTCAGCACGATACCACGCTTGAGCTCGTCCATATCGTCGATATGCGCCATCCACTTGGTGTCAACTACCTTTAACAGTACGACACGCTCGATCTCACGCAGAAGATCCTTTCCAAGATCCTCCTCACGCTTGCCGTAGATCGCAAGAGCCCTTTCCTGAAGCATATTCAAAATGTCAGCCTTGCTTACATCATCAAGCTCCTGACTTGTATAGTTGAAGTCATCATCAACTGTGATAAGCCCCATGAGCTGATCCTTAAGACCCTCAAGGTTCCAGTTGTCCTTGATGTCCTCTTCGCCGATGTACATATTTACTGTTGTTTCAACAAAGTCCTTGATCATATTGAGGATATAGTCGTGTATATCCTCGCCGTCGAGCACCTTGCCTCTCTGGCCGTAGATGATCTCACGCTGGGTGTTCATTACATCATCGTAGTTAAGTACGTTCTTTCTGATGTTGAAGTTTCTGCCCTCGATCTTCTTCTGTGAGGAGGCGATAACGTTTGTCAGCAGCCTGCTCTCGATAGGCATATTCTCATCTACCTTGAGCGAGTCCATCATACCCGTAACTCTGTCGCCGCCGAAGATCCTCATAAGGTCATCCTCGAGGGAGAGGTAGAAGCGGCTCTCGCCCGGGTCGCCCTGACGGCCCGAACGGCCCCTTAGCTGGTTGTCGATACGCCTTGACTCGTGGCGCTCTGTACCGATGATGAAAAGGCCGCCCGCTTCCTTTACAGCCTCTGCCTTTTCCTTGACCTCAGCATCAAATTTCTCGTAGAACTGCTTGTATTTTTCTCTTGCCTCGATGATCACAGGGTCATCGGTCTCGGCAAAGCCTGTTGCATCTACTATTACCTGCTCCTCGTAGCCGAGCTTTCTCATCTCAGCCATAGCAAGGTACTCAGCGTTACCGCCGAGGATTATATCGGTACCACGGCCTGCCATGTTGGTAGCTATCGTAACAGAGCCGTACTTGCCGGCCTGCGCTACGATCTGCGCTTCCTTCTCGTGGTATTTTGCGTTGAGCACCTCGTGCTTTACGCCCTTGTTTTTGAGCAGGCGTGAGAGGTATTCGCTCTTCTCGATAGAAACTGTACCTACAAGCACGGGCTGCCCCTTCTTGTTGCACTCGATGATCTGCTCTATAACTGCGTTGTACTTGCCCTTTTCGGTCTTGAATACAACGTCGTGATGATCCTTTCTGATAACGGGGCGGTTTGTCGGCACCTCGATAACGTCGAGCTTGTAGATCTCTCTGAACTCGTCCTCCTCGGTGAGCGCTGTACCTGTCATACCCGAAAGCTTTGCGTAAAGCCTGAAGTAGTTTTGGTATGTAATGGTGGCGATAGTTTTAGACTCTCTCATTACCTTAACGCCTTCCTTGGCCTCGATCGCCTGATGAAGGCCGTCATTAAAGCGCCTGCCGACCATTATACGGCCGGTGAACTCGTCAACGATGAGCACCTCGCCGTCCTTAACAACGTAATCTACCTCGTTTGTCATAACGCCGTTAGCCTTGATCGCCTGGTTTATGTGGTGGAGGAGGGTCATATTGTCAGCGTCCATAAGGTTGATGACGCCAAAGTGCTTCTCTGCCTTTTTAACGCCCTGCTTTGTGAGGGTCGCAGTCCTTGCCTTTTCGTCTATGATGTAGTCGCCGTCATAGAGGGTGTCGGTATCCTGCTTGTCGTCGATCTCAACTACCTTTGTGGGCTTTAGGGTCTTGGCAAAGGCATCGGCCTTCTGGTAGAGGTCGGTAGATTTGTCGCCCTGCCCCGAGATGATAAGAGGAGTTCTCGCCTCGTCTATAAGTATAGAATCGACCTCATCGACTACTGCGAAGGAGTGCCCTCTCTGCACCTTGTCCTTCTTATAGATGACCATGTTGTCACGCAGATAGTCAAAGCCGAACTCACTGTTCGTTCCGTAGGTGATGTCGGCATTGTAGGCCTCACGCTTTTCGTCCTTGTCCATGCCGTTGAGGACACAGCCTATAGTACAGCCTAAGAAGCGGAAAACCCTTCCCATTTCCTCTGACTGGAACTTAGCGAGGTAGTCGTTGACCGTAACAACGTGAACGCCCTTGCCGTCTAAGCAGTTTGAATACGCTGCAAGGCAGGCAACAAGAGTTTTACCCTCACCCGTTTTCATCTCGGCGATACGCCCCTGGTGGAGAACTATAGCACCGATGATCTGCACGGGGTATGCCTTTTTGCCGAGCACTCTGAAGGCCGCCTCACGGCATACTGCGAGCGCATCGGGCAGGGTATCATCAAGCGTTGAAAGCCCGTCTGCGAGCTTATCCTTCATGATCTTGGTCTGCTCCCTGAGCTCGTGGTCGCTCATAGGCTGGTATTTGCTTTCCAGCTCCAAGACCTTGTTCTTGATAGGCTCTATCCTTGCAAGCTCCTTTTTGGAGTAGTTGCCGAACACTTTATCAAATAAACCCATATGATCTAACCGTCCTTACTTATAATAAAATATAAAAACACACTATATATTATACTGCAAATACGGGGCTTTGTCAATGATTTTTCACAGCTTTTTCATCTGAGCCGGGGCATTAGAGCGGGTATTTTTCTTCTTTTGTGAAAGATACTGCACTTTGCTGTTAAGCGGTAGTCATATTTGGGCAAAATAACCTATTGCACATATATAAATAAAATGATATAATTAAATTAAAGTTTTTTCAAAGGGGAGTAAAAAAATGAGTAAATTAACAAAGTTTCTTCTGGGTATCATGGCGGTCGGGCTTGTAGTCGGCTTTATCGGCATATCAGATGCCATAAAGCTGTGGAAGGGCGATATAAACGATGTTGAGGATATCAGCGTCGGCGACCTTGAGGCGGGGGATATGTACGAGGGCGAGATCATAGACGCCTACGACATAATCGCTGAGGAGACCACAACGCAGACCTACGGCTTTGTGCCGGTCAACAAGTCGGTAACGCCCTACTATTTCGTTGAGCTTGATAACTGCTACGTTGTAATAGACGTTACCTCGGAAAAGCAGAAGGAAGCGTTTGAAAAGCTTATGGATCAGACGTGGGATTATCTTGATGAAAAGACAGATGAAAAGCCCGACCCTGTAGAGATCTCGACCACTGCAATAAAAATGCCCGACAAGGTAAAGGAATTTTTAAAGGATTACTGTGACGAGTCGGGAATGAGCAGCGAGGAATACGCAAAGTTCGTAGAGGACACCTGCTGCCTTAAAACTATAGCCTACAAAAACACAAAAATGGCGCCCCTTATCGGCTTCGGCGTGGCGATCTTGTGCATAATTATCCTTATTATCAGGAAGGCTATGAGCCCGAAGATCGTCAATCTTTAAGAGATATTAAAATTGCCCCGTGTGCAGCGGGGCTTTTTTGTTTTTTGTATTGACAAGTGTATGTTTTTATGTTAAACTAAGTTAAAGAATTGTTAATAAAGGAGAGGTGTTCTATGAAAAGGCTTATATCCGCAGTCACGGCATTTATGATGATATTTACTCTTGCAGTCTTTCTCCCCGAAGGGGCGATAAGGGCAGGGGCTATCTCCGGCACGGGAGCTAAGGCTGACCCGTATGTGGTTTCGACCTTTGATGAGCTGAAAAACACTTTAAGCCCGGGCGATTCATCAGCGCATTCATTTACAAAGGATACAGATATCTATGTCAGGCTCGGCAAGGATATATCGTGCAAAGACCTTTCTATGGATAACTATATCCAGACCTATTCAAATTCATTAAGTACTGTCAATTATCACCTTGACCTTGCAGGACATACCTTATACAGAGAATCTGAATACTGCCGCTATCTGTTTATGATCTCATCTAACTCGTGCCTGACTGTATATGACAGCGTCGGAAACGGCAAGATAGAAACAAAGTTAGTGACAAGCTTTATTCACCCCCATACGTTTTTTGTTATGGGCGGAGGAAGTCTTGTGATAGAAAACGGAACATTTAACTCACTAAACACAAAAACTGAGGGCTATATAGAGGAATATATTGATTGCTACGGCGGAGCTGTTACAATAAACGGCGGAACATTTTCGTCCTACGACCGTGTTATAGAGCATGATAGCGGAACTGTCACCATAAATGACGGAACATTTATAATTCACGGAACACATCCCGAAAATGCCCCTAAATGGGGATTGAGTCTTTGCGAGGGTGCAAAAATATATAACTGCACACTGATAGGAACAGATGAACCGGCATATATAGAAACCACCGGCTGTCTGATACCCGATATCCTGCCGGACAACTACACCATAACGGCCGACGGAGAAAATAAGAAAGTGACGGATTTTGAACAGTTTTCGGGTGATAACAGCAAGCCGTACTGGATCTACGGCAGAGAGCTTATTATCAAATCGCCCGAAAAGATAGAAAGAGTAGACATCACCCTCACCGAGCCGAAGGCGGGTGAGAAGCCTGACAACACCGCAGCAGTCACCAAGGGCGAGGCAAAGGTCACATTGGTACAATGGACGGAAAACAACTTACTTGCCGACACCTTCGAGGAGGGCAAGACATATAATGCAAGGCTGGTGCTTTCACCGCTCGAGGGTTATACCTTTACCGAGGACACCAAGGTCTACTTTAACGGCAAGCAGGCAGATGTATGGGCGCTGATGCCGATCTTCGGGGGATATAAAGGAAATGTCATATATACCCTTGATCTTACTGCGGGCGGCGAAAAGCTTTTAGGCGATGCCGATGACAGCGGCGAGGTAACGGTCGATGACGTTTTGCTCATTCAGCAAAAAATAGCGGGGTGGGACGTAAAGATAAACCTTACAAACGCCGACGCAGACGGCGACGGCGAGCTTTCCGTCAGCGATGCGCTGATAGTTCAGCAGATCATCGCAGGGTGGAAGATAGGCGGATAAAAAATATGTCCCATTTTACTTTGTGCAGCTAATAAAATAAATTGGAATTTGATCCAATGCACAATGCACAATG
>JAFRYW010000097.1 GCA_017442845.1 Ruminococcus sp. | reverse complement strand
CCCCCTTCCTAAACCTTTTAATGACTTTTCAGCAACGGGAGGCAAAGCTCCCGTCACTGAAAAGTGTTAGAGAGTTCAGAAAAAAGAGTTTGAGAGAAAACACTCCCAAGAGAATACCCACAGTTACTTGACAGGTATACCGCAACAAATGCGGATTTACCGAGGTTTGCACAACACAGCTCTACTCTTGTACAGTTATCACAAAGTGAAAGCCCGGAGCGGCACGAAAGCAGCTGCCTGCTCAAACCGATATGCGACGGACAAGCGTGGTGCACGCTGTGCACATATTATTAACTATACAAAAGAAAAAAATTTCAAGAAACATATTGACAAATTTCAATGTATGTGTTATCATATAGAAAATAATCAATGTGAGGTGAGGGATATGACGCTTTCAAACAAGCAGATAACCGTTATCTTCAAGGCGCTGTGCGATGAAAACAGGGTGCAGATATTCAGGCTTTTGCAGCACGGTGAGAAATGCGCGTGCAAGCTGCTTGAGGCAATGCAGTTTACGCAGCCCACGCTTTCGCACCATATGAAGATACTTTGCGACAGCGGTTTGGTGGTCGGCAGAAAAGAGGGCAAGTGGATGTACTACTCTGTTTCGCAGGAGGGTACGGAGATAGCCGTTAAGGCTCTGCGCGAGCTTACAAAGGTATCGGGCAGCGATGAAGGGTGCTGCAAATAAATGTCCGTGGAAAGCACGGATATTTGTTTGGGGTAGATATAGATAAATTCAAATATATTTATTGGAGGTAAACTTATGAAACACACAGAAATTGCAAGCGAACTTTTTTCAAAGAGATATTACTGCTCTCAGGCGGTGCTGGCGGCATTTGCCGATGAGCTTGGAATGACAAAGGAGCAGGCGCTGAAGGTCGGGGCGTGCTTTGGCGGCGGTATGTGCAAGGCGGAGGTCTGCGGCGCGTGCACGGGTGCGCTTATGGCTCTGGGGCTTAAATACGGTATGTACAGGGACGGCGACCTTGACAGCAAGCAAAGGGCAAACAGCTATACGGTGAGGTTCCTTGATGAGTTTGCAAGGCTCAACGGCTCGTACATATGCCGCGAACTGCTTGGGTGCGATATTTCCACCGATGAGGGCAAGGCTTATGCAAGGGCAAAGGGGCTGTTTGCAGATGAATGTCCGAGGCTTATCGAGAGTGCGGTGCTTATTGCCGAAAAGCTGATAAACGAATAATCGCGGCGTACAAAATCCGAGGGGGTGAATTATGGGGGTGCTTGACTTTATACAAGACGAGATACTCGGTATGAAGTGGCTTGGCAGGCTGATAGGCTCGCTGCTTAACGCCTGCGGGCTTGATACAGGCAAAAGGCTCGGTGCGGGTGTGCAGTTTTTCATATATGATGTTATCAAGATAATGGTGCTGCTCGGTGTGATGATATTCATAATATCGTACGTTCAGAGCTATTTCCCGCCCGAGAGGACAAAAAAGATACTCGGGCGTTTTCACGGTATCGGTGCAAACTGCATCGCTGCACTGCTGGGCACGGTCACGCCGTTTTGCTCCTGCTCGTCGATACCGCTGTTTATGGGCTTCACAAGCGCAGGGCTGCCGCTTGGAGTGACTTTCTCGTTCCTTATCTCCTCGCCGATGGTAGACCTGGGCTCGCTTGTTCTGCTGATGAGCATATTCGGGTGGAAGGTCGCTGTGGCGTATGTTATCGTCGGGCTGGTGATAGCGGTGGCCGGCGGCACGCTTATCGAAAAGATGCACCTTGAAGATCAGGTCGAGGAGTTTATACGAAACGGCAAGAGCATTGATACTCCCCCGAACGAGCTTACAAGGCGCGACAGGCTGATATATTCATGGGAACAGGTCACGGGAACGGTGAAAAAGGTTTTACCCTATGTGCTTGTCGGTGTGGGCATCGGGGCGGTGATACACAACTGGATACCCAAGGAATGGATCGTCAAGGTACTTGGCAGCGGCAACCCGTTCGGCGTTATCATAGCCACTATCTGCGGAATACCGATGTATTCGGATATTTTCGGCTGTATTTCAATTGCCGAGGCTCTGCTTGCAAAGGGCGCAAAACTCGGTGTTGTTCTTGCATTCATGATGGGCGTTATCACGCTGTCGCTGCCCTCGATGATAATGCTGAAAAAGGCTGTCAAGGCAAAGCTGCTCGGCATCTTCATCGCGATATGCACGGCGGGGATAATCATTGTGGGGTATTTCTTCAACGCTATTGAAAAGTATATTATTTAGGAGGTCGGAACTATGAAAACAAATATTAAGGTGCTTGGCTCGGGCTGCAAGTCCTGTCATCAGCTTTTTGAAAGCGCAAAAATTGCTGCGCAGGGTTTGGATGCCGATGTCGAATTTATTACCGATATGCAAAAAATCGTGCAGTACGGCGCGATGTCCATGCCTGCACTTGTGGTGAACGAAAAGCTCGTTTCTGCAGGCAGGATCCTCAAGCCTGCACAGATCCGTGAGATGATCGAAAAGAATTGAACGCACTCAACCCCGCCGTATATGCCTATACGGAAAATCAAGGGTTGAAAGCTGATCCGATTTGTGTTATACTGTTATTTAAAAGCAACGACAAATCAGTATTTGCCGGGCTGTGCTACCTATAAGGACTTGCCAAGGACAAGACAGGTTTTTTCGCCCAGCCTTTT
>JAFRYW010000096.1 GCA_017442845.1 Ruminococcus sp. | reverse complement strand
GCTCTGATATCAGCCCTATTATCGACATATTGTCCGTGCTGCCGTTACGCTCGGCAAGTCTTTGTATCATTTTGATCTTGTCATCAAAAAGAGTGTCCATTGAAAGGATTATCTGCATCTCGTCGATGCTGACATAGTCGCTTATCCCGTCAGAGCAGAGTAGCAATATATCTACCTTGTTTGCATCGCCTATCCTTGTTACAAGGGGCACATACTGCGGCTTGGGCGGCTGGTTTATGCAGCCGAGCGAGGATACTATCGTCGCCCGCATTTGCGGGGTAAGCTCGTCAAACCCTTCGATAGCGCCGTCATCGTATAAGTACTGTGCGAGCGACTGATCGGTCGATATCTGCCTTATCTCACCGTCTGTGAAGCGATACATTCTGCTGTCGCCTATGTTTACACATAGTGCGTTGCCGTCCTCGTCGATAAGCAGTGCACATAGCGTTGTCTGCATATTTACGGCGTTGTCGAGCCTTATGCCACGCTGCTTGATCTTGTTGTGTATTATGCTTATCTCCCGCTCTATATCGGTCATTGACGAATACTGTATAAGTGATAGCTGTCTTAAGCACTGGTCTGATGCTATCTCACCTGCATTCTCACCGCCTACGCCGTCGCATACGGCGGTTATCAGCGGCTCCTCTGCGACGGAGCTGTAGCTGCCCGAGCTTAGCACCTCGTGGTTTATCAGTATGCCGTCTTCATTTATCTCTCGGTAATTACCGCAGTCGGTAAGCCCGAAAATGTAATAGCTTTTCAATATATCTACCTCTCTTGATGATAGGAGTTTTGTAAAATGTTTGGAATTTTAAAGAAAAAGACCCCCGAGGAATCTGCCCTTCAAAAGCACCTTAAAGACCTGAAGCTTCGCAAGATAAGCTATGTCGATACTGATTTTGATGAGTTTACACGCCTTATGCGCTCTGATGTCAAGAACTGGCTCAAGCTAAAGCCTGTTAATTACTACGCCGTAAAGCATGAATATATAATGGGCAGCGTCTATACTTCAGATGACCTTGATGATAACTATGTAAGCTTTGAGCGCTATGAGCATGAGCGCTGCACTCATAAAAGTGACATCTATCAGGTCGATTTTGAGCTTTTATCAAAGGCTCTTGCCAAGGTGGGCATTATCATCACTCGTCCTGAGCCGCCAATTCGGTAGCGGGCTCTTGCTCCTTTGTGTCCTCTGAGCTTTCGGCGGGCTCTTCGGCCAGAGCGGCCTGCTTCTTTTCATCGTGCCGCTTTAATAGGTGAGCTATGAGCTTATCCATTATTATGCCTGTAAACACACCTATCATAGTGCCTGTCAGCACATCGGTAGGGTAGTGAACGTAAAAATACAGCCTTGAAAACCCTATCAGTGCCGAGGTCAGAAGCGATAATAACCCAAGCTTTAAATTGTGCCTTGTGATAACTGTTGATACAGCAAAGCTGGCCGCTGCGTGCCCCGAGGGGAAGGAGTAGTCGTTCGGCACCTTGACTATAGTGTCTATCACTCTTTTGGTGTTGGCATAGCAAGGCCTTACCCTTTTTACCAGAGGCTTTATGATCACGTTTACCATAAGTGCCTCAGCCGCAAGCGCTGCTGCCGCACAAAAGCCTAAGCGCCTTGTTTTGGGTATTATCATAAGAACTATGACAAGTGATATCCAAAACACACCGCCCTCGCCCAAAAGCGTAAAAAAGTGCATTATGTAGTTAAGCACGGTGCACCTGATGCCATATATCGCATCAAGTATATCAAATTCTGTCAAATAAAGGTGCATTATATCATCTCAAATCGTTTTTTTATATTATATCACAAGATTTACATTTTTGCAATAATAATATAAAACTCGGTTACAATTTTTTTGATAAAATTTCAGTGTTTGTATAATTTATGTAATTGGAGGATATAGATTTGTTTCGACTTGCCGGATTTTTAAAGCATTATAAGCTTCAAAGCCTTTTCGGGCCGCTTTTCAAGCTTACAGAAGCGGTTTTTGAGCTGCTCGTTCCTGTCGTTATGGCCAGAATGATAGATGTCGGCGTTAAAAACGGCGACAAGGTTTATATCTACCGCAGCGGTATTATTCTTGTGCTGCTTGGCGTTTTGGGGCTTGCAGCCTCGCTTACTGCACAGTATTTCGCCGCCCGTGCATCTGCCGGGTTTGGTACAGAGCTTAGAAATGCGCTGTTTAAGCATATCAACACGCTTTCCTTCCGTGAGGTAGATAAGTTCGGCACCCCCTCGCTTGTCACACGCCTGACTAATGACTGCGACCAGGTGCAGACGGGTGTTAATATGATCCTAAGGCTATTTTTAAGAAGCCCCTTTATCGTTTTGGGGGCGCTTATTATGGCGCTTACTATAAGTGTAAGACTTACGCTGATATTCTTTATCGCCTCGCCTGTGCTTGCATTTATCATTTTTGCTATAATCAAAAAGACTGTGGTTTTGTATAAAACGACCCAGAAAAAGCTTGACCGTGCATCTACACTTACCCGTGAAAACCTCACAGGTGCACGTGCTATACGTGCATTTTCACGGCAGGAGGACGAGATCACGGACTTTGAGAATAACTCAAACGAGCTTTATATAAACCAGCTTATTGCCGGAAAGATTTCAGCACTTATGAACCCCTTTACCTATATCGTAGTAAACCTTGCAATCATAGCTATCATATGGTACGGCGGCAAAAACGTTTATACAGGCTCTATCACGCAGGGCGAGGTGATAGCTCTTGTCAACTATATGAACCAGATCCTGCTGGCACTTGTTGCCCTTGCGAACCTGATCGTAATAATAACCAAGGCACAGGCTTCGGCTGTCAGGGTAAATGAAGTGTTTGATACATCTGCCTCGATCTCTGACGGCAAAGGTGTTACCCCACGTGAAACAGATACCGTTCTTGAATTTAAAGACGTGACATTTTCATACTATTCCTCAAGCGATGATGCCCTTTCGCATATCTCCTTTAAGGTCAAAAAGGGCGAAACTGTCGGGGTGATCGGTGCTACCGGCTGTGGAAAATCAACGCTTGTAAACCTTATACCCCGCTTTTATGATGCAGGCTCGGGTGAGGTGTTAGTTGACGGCGAGAATGTTAAAGACTATACTCTGCACGAGCTTCGCCGCAGGATCGGGATAGTTCCGCAGAAGGCTGTGCTTTTTAAGGGTACTATACGTGAGAATATGCGCTGGCGTGATAAGAATGCTTCTGATGAGCAGATCGAAAGGGCACTTGAGATCTCTCAGTCATTGGATTTTGTTAAGGAAAAGCGTGGCTATCTCGATCATATGATTCAGCAGGGCGGGCGCAACCTCTCGGGCGGTCAGCGCCAAAGGCTTACTATCGCAAGGGCACTTGTCGGCGAGCCTGAGATCCTTATCCTTGATGACTCCTCCTCGGCCCTCGATCTTGCGACAGATCGGCGCCTTAGAAGGGCACTGCGCCGTGGGACTGACGGAATGACCGTTTTTATAGTCTCTCAAAGGGTCTCCTCGGTAAGGAATGCCGATAAGATCTTAGTACTTGATGACGGCACTCTTGCAGGTGTCGGCACCCATAGTGAGCTTGTATCAAGCAGTGAGGTCTATAGGGAGATCTGCCACTCGCAGCACGCTCTTGCAGATGAAGGGGGGCGTGCCTGATGGAAAATAAAAAGCTTTCCTCCACACCCTTGCGCTCGGTACTTGTTTATGCTAAGCCGTATATAGCTTACCTTATTATGGGGCTGATCTTTGCGGTGATATCGGTATCGTTTACGCTTTATGCGCCTATCCTCACAGGCCGGGCAATAGACCAAATTGTCGGAAAGGGCAGGGTCGATCTCTTTGCACTTAAGCCCCTGCTGATAAGGCTTGGTGTGATTGCATTGATAGTTGCGCTTTCACAGTGGCTTATGTCGCTTTGTACCAATAAGGTGACTTACCTGACTATCCGAGATATAAGAAATGCTGCCTTCAGGCGCCTGGAGCACCTGCCACTTCGCTATATAGACTCAAACCCCCACGGTGATATACTATCCCGAATGATAAATGATATGGAGCAGATCTCAGACGGGCTTATAATGGGCTTTGCACAGCTGTTTACAGGCCTTGTCACTATATTTGGAACACTCGGCTTTATGCTTAGTGTAAATGTAAAGATAACGCTTATCGTCGTTATTATCACCCCGCTTTCGCTGTTTGTTGCAAGGTTTATTTCTAAGAACACCTTTCTGCTTTTTAAGGATAGGTCGGTGACAAGGGGAGAGCTCACCTCACTTGTCGAGGAGATGACTGGCGAGCAAAAGACCGTCGCCGCCTTCTGCCATGAGGAGGACGCTTACAAGCAGTTTACCGATATCAATGAGCGCCTAAGAAAAATAAGTGCCCGTGCGGTGTTCTTTTCGTCACTTACAAACCCAAGCACACGCTTTGTCAACGGCCTTGTATATTCCTTTGTGGGTATCTTTGGTGCTGCCGCCGTTATCAGCGGTTCTGGCTTTACTGTGGGCAGCCTTTCCTGCTTTTTGACCTATGCTAACCAGTACACTAAGCCCTTCAATGAGATCTCGGGCGTTATTACAGAGCTGCAAAGCGCTATCGCTTCGGCTAAGCGAGTTTTTGAGCTTATCGACGAGCCGGAGGAGGTCTCCGATAAGGGCAACGAGATACTTCGTGAGTGTAAGGGTAATGTTAAGCTTTCAAATGTTTCCTTTTCCTATAGCCCTGAAAACCCGCTTATTTCCGGGCTTGACCTTGATGTGGGGCAGGGCCGGCGAATAGCGATCGTCGGCCCCACGGGCTGCGGGAAAACTACTATGATAAACCTTCTTATGCGCTTTTATGACGTAACAGGTGGTTCTGTGAGCGTTGAGGGCAAGGATATAAGAACTCTTACACGTGACTCGCTTCGCAGCGGCTTCGGTATGGTCTTGCAGGAAACGTGGCTGAAATCAGGCACGATCTTTGAGAATATAGCCTACTCAAAGCCCGGCGCTTCCCGTGAGGAGGTCATAGCTGCCGCTAAGGCGGCACACGCCGACAGCTTTATCAGGCGTCTGCCTGACGGGTACGATACCGTGATATCTGACGATGGCTCAAATATCTCGCAGGGGCAAAAGCAGCTTCTGTGCATTTCGAGAGTAATGCTTATGGTGCCGCCTATGCTGATACTCGATGAGGCGACCTCGTCTATTGATACTATGACAGAGATACGTATCCAGCGTGCCTTTGCAAAGCTTATCAAGGGCAGAACAAGCTTTATTGTCGCCCATAGGCTTTCGACGATAATCGAGTCCGACCTGATCTTGGTAATGGATAAGGGGCATATCATAGAGCAGGGAACTCACGAGCAGCTTCTTGAAAAAAAGGGCTTTTACTATGACCTGTATATGTCACAGTTTTTAACAGATGAAGAGGAGGATAAGTAATGCTTCGTGCAGTCATATTTGATATGGACGGTCTGCTTGTAGATACCGAAAAGCTTTTGCAGCGCTTTTGGGTCGAGGCGGCGCAGTTTTATGGTTACCCTATGAAGAAGGAGCACGTTTTGCAGATCCGCTCAATGTCTGCAAGGCTTGCAGCACCGCTGCTTCAGAGGATAGTTTGTGAGGACTTTGATTACCCAAAGGTAAGGCTCAAGCGCTTAGAGCTTATGAATGCCTTTATTCGTGAAAACGGGATCGAAAAAAAGCCGGGTATCGACGAGCTTCTTGACTATCTTGACACTACAGGGCTTAAAAAGGCTGTCTGTACTGCTACCGACAGTGAGCGAACGAGGCTGTATTTAGAGAGTATTGGCATTTATCATCGCTTTGATAAGCATATAAGCGGCAATATGATAAAAAACGGCAAGCCCGC
>JAFRYW010000095.1 GCA_017442845.1 Ruminococcus sp. | reverse complement strand
GGTGTGCGGCTTCGCCGCACAGATGCCCATTCGGGCTTGTCAGGGCAGCGAAATCGCTTATTTTAGGGAATACGTTTAGTTAAAAGTCCGAATGGACATAACATCGCCGAAGGCGATACCTTCATTGTGCATTGTGCATTGAGATAAATGCCATCTTATCCCGGGAACACTTTTGCAAAACGGAAATAATATATGAAAACAAGGAGCAGTAAATAATGGAGATAAACAAGATCATCGCACAGGAGCTGGGGCTGAAGCAGGAGCAGGTGGATAACGCCGTTTCGCTTATCGACGAGGGAATGACGATACCCTTTATCGCACGCTACCGTAAGGAGCTTACAGGCTCGCTCGACGATACGGCGCTTAGGGGGCTTTTTGACAGGCTGACATATCTCAGAAATCTGCAAAAGCGCAAGGAGGAGATCGTAAACTCGATAACCGAGCAGGGCAAGATGACCGATGAGATAATGGCGGCTATCGACAAGGCTATGACGCTCGTTGAGGTCGAGGATATTTATATGCCGTATAAGCAAAAGCGCAAGACGAGAGCCTCCGTTGCAAGAGAGCGTGGCCTGGAGCCGCTCGCAGAGCTTATGCTTGCACAGGATAATGCTACGGATATAGAAAAGGAGGCCGAGGCCTTCATAGACGAGGAAAAGGAGCTTGCCGATACCGCCGCCTGCCTTCAGGGGGCTATGGATATCATCGCCGAGGATATTTCCGATAACGCAGAGCTTAGAAAATACCTGCGTGCCCTCTTTAACGATATGGGCAAGGTGGTCTCAAGCGCTGTCAACGAAGAGGAAAAGGGCGTTTATGAGAACTACTACGAGTTCTCCGAGGGCGTTTCAAAGATAGCGGGGCACAGGATATTGGCTATCGACCGTGGCGAGAAGGAGGGCGCATTGAAGGTCGGCATAACACTTCCCGAGGGGGTCGCAGAGCGTGCTGTGGTGAGCCGCTTTGTGAAGGGCAAGAACAAATGCTCCGAGCTTGTCGAGGCAGCGGCGCTTGACAGCTATAAGCGGCTGATCTTCCCCTCGGTCGAGCGTGAGATAAGAAACGAGCTCTCCGAGCGGGCGCAGGAGGGGGCTATCAAGGTGTTTGCTTCAAACCTGAGACAGCTTCTTATGCAGCCGCCTATCAAGGGCAAGGTCACTCTCGGGCTCGACCCGGGGTATGCGCACGGCTGCAAGTGCGCTGTAGTTGACGAAACGGGCAAGGTGCTCGACACGGCGATAATCTACATAACCCCGCCGAGAAAGGATCTTGTAAGGGCAGAGCGCATCATCACCTCGATGATACAAAAGCACGGCGTCAGCGCAATAGCTATCGGCAACGGCACAGCCTCAAGAGAGACCGAGCAGTTCGCAGCCTCGCTTATCGGCAGGATAGGCGGCGGGGTGTCGTATATGGTAGTTTCCGAGGCGGGGGCTTCCGTATATTCGGCATCAAAGCTTGCGGCGGAGGAGTTTCCGGAGTATGACGTATCGCTGCGCTCGGCAGTTTCTATCGCAAGAAGGCTTGAGGACCCGCTCGCCGAGCTTGTAAAGATCGACCCGAAGGCGATAGGCGTCGGGCAGTATCAGCACGATATGCCCAAGGCGAGAATGGACGAGGCGCTCACAGGCGTTGTTGAGGACTGCGTAAACTCGGTAGGAGTAGACCTCAACACGGCTTCCTACTCTCTGCTTTCGTATATTGCGGGCATAAGCAAGACAGTTGCCAAAAACATAGTCACCTACCGTGAGGAGAACGGCTCGTTTACCGACCGCAAGCAGCTTTTGAAGGTCTCAAAGCTGGGGCCTAAGGCATACGAGCAGTGTGCAGGCTTTCTGCGTGTAAGAGACGGCAAGGAACCGCTCGACAATACGGGCGTTCACCCCGAGAGCTATGCTGCGGCAAGGCTTCTGCTTGAAAGCTGCGGCTATGATGCGAAGAGCCTGGGCGGGCTTTCCGAGCTGCCGCAAAGGGCAAAGAAGATAGGCCTGAAGACGCTTTCGGAAAAGACAGGTGCGGGCATACCGACACTTGAG
>JAFRYW010000094.1 GCA_017442845.1 Ruminococcus sp. | reverse complement strand
GGGGGGCTTTGCGGTCGCCCCCCGTACCCCCTTCGCAGTTGCGTCTCTCCACAACCTCAGCAAATTTCAATTTGCTCCGGGAACACTTTTGTAAAAGACCTGCAAATAAAAGCCTTTGGGGCGGCGCATAAAGCGGCACACCTCAAAGGCTTTTGCATACTTGCAGTAAATGTAGGCTGATAAGCCGGTATCGGGGCATCTACCTAACCCCCCGGCCCCCTTCCCTTCAAAGGGAAGGGGGAGAGTACGATCACAGCGGCAGGTCTTTCTTTCGGAAGACGAGCCTGCCTGCGCCGAAGGCTAAAACGGCTATCGCTGCGGGGTAGATGAGCTTTTCTATCCACTCGTTCCCGCCGAAGAGAACCGACTGATAATCGTAAAAGGTGCAGATCGTAAGGTACTTGAACTTGTCTAAGCCGTCAACGCCAAGGTTTCCGAACATAGCAAGCATATTTGCTAGGATCGAGACGCCTATGAATGTGCCGCTCAGGCCTATGGAATACTTTGTCGAGCTGAATATGCCCGAGAACATAAAGCATACCGCCGAGAGGGCTATGCAGACCATAAGCGCCGAGAGGTTTACCTGAATTATCATCTTGCTTGTAAGGTCGCCCGCAAGCATCGTGTAGCCAAGCTCACCCAAGGCTATGGGTTTTGCGGCGTTGGCTGCAAGGTGGGCTGCGGTGAGTATGCCGAACATGGCGATAAGCGAGTTGACTAAGTAAAACGCCTGCGTGAAGGTGACGGACGAGCGCTTTGTCGGCGTTGCCAAAACGTAAGCCATAGACCCACGGTCGACCTGCGAGGCAAGCAGCTTGTTTGCGGTGACAAGCACGTATATCCCCGGCAGGATAGTCGTCATCATGCCGTAAAAGATAGTAAAGAGCATAGAGCGTGTCATATCGAGCATTGAAAACTGTATGCAAAGCAGTGTCATTACCCCCGTCATGCTGCCCCACATAACGGAATTCGATCTTATTGATTGTTTTAAAAGCGGTAAACTAAGCACTTTTTCTTCCTCCCTTTTCGTAAACCTCGGTGTAGTAGCGCTCAAGCGTGAAGGGCTTGAACTTCATGTATCTCATATCATAGCGGCTCATTTCATCAAAAAGCTCTGAAAGCTCGCCGCTCTCGGCGCTTATGTCAATGTGCAGGTGTTCATGGCTTTGGTGCTCGACTGTCAGGGCGGTCTGCTTCAAGAAGCTTTCAAGATCCTCACCCGACTTAAAGCCTATCCTGTAAAGCGGCGGCATTTCAAGGCTTAGCTCGTCTGTTTTAACAAGTGCCCTCTGTTTGCCGTTTTCTATAAAGAGCACCCTGTCGGCCGTGTCGTCAAGCTCCTTGAAAATGTGGCTCGACATCAAAACTGTCGCCCCTCGTGCCTTTTGCTCTAAGATCAGCTCTATGAGCGTGTCTCTCATAAGCGGGTCAAGCCCCGTGCTCGGCTCGTCTAACAGCAGCACATCGGGCTGCCCCATAAACGCCGCCACGAGGGCGGTCTTTTGCTTCATGCCCTTGCTCATTCGCTTGAGCGGGGCGTCGGTGTCAAGCCCGAAGCTGTCAGCAAGCCTTGCTATGCGCCCCCTGTCCTTTATCCCCAAAAACTCTGCCTGGATCTTAAGAAAGCTCGTACCGCTGCCGACATCGGGGAAGTCTATCTCGCCCGGCACATAGCCTACACGCTTCATTATCTCCTGTGCATCCTTCTTGGGGTCGAGCCCGAGCACCGAGCAGCTGCCCTTGTCGGGGCTTAAGAAGCCCATAAGGTGGCGAAGCGTCGTAGTCTTGCCCGAGCCGTTAGTGCCGACAAGGCCGAAAACCTCGCCCTTTTTTACCGAAAAGTCAAACCCGAATATCCCCTTGCCCTCGCCGTAGTCCTTAGTCAGCGAGCTTACCTTTATAATATCTGTCATGCTGCCGCACCTCCAAAGGTCTTGTTTGATTTATAAAAGTGCATAAAGTATTCCTCAAGCGTTACCGAGTGCTCCTCAAAGCTTTTGAGCTTGAAGCGCTTTATCGCACCTATGAACCTGTTTATCTGATCGTCATCTACCACGACAGAGCATTTGAGCAGCCTCCTGTCACGAAGCTTAAAGTCGAGCGGCGCCTTGCTAAACTCGGTGAAATCCTTGGCGTTTTCAAATTCGAGCGTCATAATGTTATGCAGCCCGTGCCTTACGTCGGCGGCGTCAACCGACGAGACGAGCCGCCCCTCCTTGACGATCGCGATCCTGTCGCAAAGCGCCTCTACCTCGGAAAAGATGTGCGAGGAAAGAAGTATCGTCTTGCCCTTTTGCTTTTCCTCCCTGATGAATGAGATAAATTCCTCCTGCATCACGGGGTCAAGGCCGCTTGTCGGCTCGTCGAGCAGCAGAATATCAGGGTCGCTCATAAACGCTGCCACAACGGCGAGCTTTCGCTTTTCGCCTATGCTCATGCGCTTGACATTCCCGCCGGGGTCAAGGTCGAAGCGCTCTAGCAGCTCATCGGTGCGGCCGCCGTCCTTAACGCCCCGCATATCCTGCATCATCTTTATGAACGCCCTGCCCGTCAGCCCCTCGGGAAGGGCGACCTCGCCGGGGAGGTAGCCTACCTTTTCCATGATCTGCCTGCTTTGCTTGGTGCAGTCAAGCCCTGCTATGCTGACCGTGCCCTTTTGCGGCTTTGAAAAGCCCATAAGGTGGCGCATCGTTGTTGATTTGCCTGCGCCGTTAGGCCCCAGGAAGCCGAGCGTTTCGCCCCCATTAACATCAAAGCTTATATCGAATACCCCCCGCCCGTGGCCGTAGTCGTGGGTAAGTGCACTTACGTTTATCATAAGCTCCCCTCCATTCTAAATGTGTTATCAAATACCTGCACATACTGCCTGTTTGTCAGCCGGCAATATAGCCTAAGGTGAATTTCCTCTGCCTTTGTAAGTATTGCTTTTAGTGCTTTCATTTTTCGCTTCCTCCTGTCTTGCTTTGCTTGGTATGTCGTTATTATAACCCCACTATGTTTGCGAGATGTTTTTGAAATGTTTGAGTTTTGTTAAAAAGCGCCCCGACTTATTGAATTTTGAAAAATGCTGTGCTATAATCATAAAAAAGGAAAGCGGAACAATTCACAATGCACAATGCACAATTCACAATGCACAATTCACAATGCACAATGCACAATTGAGGTGTCGGCTGCGAAGGGGGTCTGGGGGGCACTTGCCTACTGCGAAGGCAGGCAAAGCCCCCCGAAACTGGGCGTGAAACAAATATAAAAGCTTGTATTACAAGCGATAAGCTAAGGCTTTGTTCATCGCTCCGAGGGAAGCAAGCCGCCTGCGGCGGCTTGGTGGGGGGGGGGGGGGGGGGGGGGG
>JAFRYW010000093.1 GCA_017442845.1 Ruminococcus sp. | reverse complement strand
GGTCGCCCCCAAACCCCTTCGCAGCCACCTTTATAATCCGTGGGCGAAGCCCACCACCTCAATTGTGCACCCAGTATTGTGAATTGTGCATTGAAACGATGAATTCTCATTTATCTTAGCAGCATAATCAAAAAAGGAGTGGATCTCAATGAGAAATGAAAAGTCGAGAATAACAGCAGCACTGCTCGCTTGCTGCCTTTCCCTTACAGCCTGCGGGGCTGCCGACAGCAGCTCTGAAGGTACAGAAGGCAACGCTCAAAAAAGAGAGATAGCTTCCTCTGACAAGATAACCTATGCCGACAGCTATGAATTTGAAAAGCTCACCTTTGACGGCATAGAAAAGCAGGAATGCTCTATCACGGCCGAGGCCGAGGAGGCGGAGGAAAATGCAGGCGTAACGGCACAATTTGACGGCGAGGGCTTTTCCGGCGAGGGGTATGTGGATATCACCGACAATAAGTCCTTTAAGCTGACAGTCGATATCCCTGCAAGCCAGTATTACAAGCTTACAGTGCGCCACAAGGCAGGCGGCCACAAGGAAAACCCTCTGCTCTTTAACGGCCTAAAGGCTATGGACATCTACTCGGAAAGCGGCGACTGGCAGGAAAGCACGGCAGACGGCGTTTTCCTTGAAAAGGGCGAGAACACCATAACACTCGGCGAGGGCTGGAGCTATTTCTCGCTTGACAGTATCCTTATCGAAAACGGTGAGTCTATCCCCGAGAGCATCTATGAGAACACAGCGGGCACCCTCTGCAATAAATATGCAAACCTTAAGACCCAAAATATCTACCAATATCTTAAAGCCGTCTACGGCAAACGCACCCTATCGGGGCAGTGTACCGATTACGGCAAGAACACCGAGACCGACGCTATTTATTTGGGCTATGGAAAATACCCCGCCGTTCGCACCTTTGATTTTATTTTTGACTCTATGAATTACTGCAACGGCAAGTCCGAGGCAAAGGACGTAGACCTTGCTATAGAGTGGAGCAAGGCGGGCGGGCTCGTCGCCTTTGACTGGCACTGGCACGCACCCCTCGGCAAGGCGGATTTTTATACCGAAAAGACAGATTTTAAGCTGAGTGCGGCTGTAACTGATGAGGATATAGCGGTCCTTTCTATAGATGATCTGCAAAGGCTTTGTGACGATAAAAAAATAAGCGAGGAATGTCTTGCGATAGTCAAGGATATAGACAACATCTCCGCCCTTATGCAGAGGCTTGAGGACGAGAACGTTACTGTAATGTGGCGGCCTTTGCATGAGGCAAGCGGCGGCTGGTTCTGGTGGGGCGCATCGGGTAAAGAGGACTACAAGTGGCTGTGGAAACTTATGTATCACCGTATGACTGACTACCATCAGCTTGACAATCTTATCTGGGTCTGGAACGCACAGAATAAGGACTGGTATGTGGGTGACGAATACTGCGACATCTGCGCTATCGACATTTACAATCAGGAGCATGACTACGGCGTAAGCCCGAGCACATTCACAGAGGTTTCATCATGGGCGCAAAACGGCAAGCTCGTGACTATGAGCGAGTGCGCCACCATGCCCGACCCCGAGCTTATCGTGCGTGACAACGCCTACTGGCTCTGGTTTGCCGTATGGAACTGGGATTACATCGTTATGTTCGGCACTACAGACCTTTCCGAAAAGTACACCGATTTTGATATGCAGAAAAAGGTTTACAGCAGCGAGACGATCATCACAAGAGATCGGCTGCCGGATTTTGACAAGCTTGCCGCAGGCTCTTGACCGACATTTATAATACGGGAGGGCAAGGCTCCCCTGCTCCTGCTTCAAGGTGTCCGCAAGACGGACACCTTTATTATTCTTTCAAGCAAAACTAAGCAAAGCTAAGCCCGGCTTAGCAGATCAAGCTATATATAAGTCTGTATCCCGATCTAAGTATAATTCCAACTCCAAGTCTAAGTCTGAGTATATATCTTTGTGCCAAAGCTTTAAAAAAGCATAGCTTAGAGGGGGCTGGCAGGCTGTCTTACTTGGCGAATTTGTTTTTTGTTGCATTTTTTCTTTGAAATATTCGTTTATTATCACCCTTGCTTTTTGTTGAAATACGTGTTAACCTGTATTTGAAAAGCAGGGAAGGAATAGCAGAAAAGATAACATTTCGATATATGGTCATATACTTGACACACCAATTAAAATGCCTTAGATAATGGGGTTCGGGGCGAAGCCCTCCCCATACTCTCCCGAGCTCGCTGTGAGCGAATGCTCACAGTTAAGGGCAGCTCTAAAAACCCATTTGGTCAAAGAAAAAACAGATAGGTGCGGCAGATGCAAGGAGAACCCTCGCAGCAGTGCTGACGCACTACAAGAGGGTTCG